>JAYPXF010000045.1:7478-30961 GCA_038154405.1 Verrucomicrobiales bacterium
GGCCAATAGGCGCCATCATTGATCCAGGTGACGAGCTGGTTGATTTCACTTCGCGTCAGACGATTCTCCTTATCCGGCGGCATCTTGAGTTCCTTGTGAATCCGTTTTGCCGCTTCAATCAGAAGACTCGCTTCCGCATCGCCGGGAACGATTGCGGGACCGTAGTCACCGCCCTTCAACAACGCGTCCCGGGACATGACAAAAAGCCGGTTCTTCGCGTCCGGTTTCCCCGAATGACAATTGGCGCACTTCGAGGCCAACAACGGACGAACATGCAGCTCGAAGAACTCTTCCCGGCTCACCTTGGGCGCCGGCGGTGGAGGCGGCTTCAGTTCCAATCGGCCGGCCCCGTGATGCCGAACCACGGTCGCCGGCGACAAAGGGCGATCGTAGATAGCCAGTTCATCCAGGCCGCCCTGCCACGGTGAACTGCGGTGATGATTGTTGCCAATGATCAGCGGCCCGGAGTTGTCGAACAAGGTGATATCGAATTCGGCAACCTTCCGTGCGACCTCGACGCCGTCAATGTAGGCAAGCGCAGTGCGCTGTGTTCCCGAACGCTCCACTGTCAGCACCAAGTGATGCCACTGGCCGTCGCCCGATTCCCTCGCTCCACCGGGACTCGGAATGGTCACCATCAGCCCGTCATCGGTTCGCCCCCGGATTCGGAAGTAGTAGTTGCCGTCTCCTCGGGCGCGATAGAGCCAGAGCGAGTTTTGGGTGAAGGCACCGTGATCGGCCTTGTAGAAGATCGAGTAATTGCGCCGATTGTCCGGCTTCGCCGCTTCATCCTTCAGCCAGAGTTCCAGGCTGAACGAACCATTGAAGATCTGATCGATGCCCCGATCCTGCAGTGCATCCAATTCGATTTCGACCCGCGCTTCGGCCGATCCCCGGCAATGAAGTCCTGATTTGCTGACACCCGGAAACTCACTCGCTTTCACCCGCCTGCCTATGGGACCCGACATCCGGTTCTCGATCGTGTCATCGTCGCTCTTCTCAAAGGACCACCACGCCACCGGCGCATCCGCGCGCACCTGCTCAACGTAATCGGCCGGCAGGTCGGTCGCGAAACAGGCAAGGGTGAGCACTGTCAATTGGAGTCGGATAGACATCGAATGAGCGTCAGTGTAGACGAATCGCCCCGCTGTTCAATCACTCCACTTCCGGCGAAACCGCACCGTAAGACCAAGGCGCGACAAACTTGCGACCGGCCGGCGGTTGCGGCGGTTGGCCTGGCTTCATCGCTCTCGCGAGTTCCACGCCCGCATCCCGCATTCGCGCTCCCGCATCGGGCACGAGATTGCTGTAGGAAGTCAGACGCGTTTCATAACCGCCCCCCTTGGGTCCGAGCGCCTCCTCGGTCGGGACATATCCGACCAGCATGTTCGCCAGACTGACCGGCCACGTGAACGGAAACGGACTCGCCTTCTTTTGATCCAGACCGAACTGACAAAAATACTCCGCCGGATTGGTAAGAAACACGGCCGGACCAACTTGGATCGCCTGCACCTCGACATCCCTCACCGGTTCGCGCGCAATCAACGCGTCCAGCAGGAGGATCTCCTTCGCGAAGGTCCAGTCGGTGATGTTGTCCTTCGGCTTGCGCGGACGGCCGGCCAGCTCCCGCGCCGCGGCCAGTCGCTTGGCGCTGGGTTTGCGACGGGCGATCTTGAGCATCTTCAGCTTGTGATCAATCGGCGCGTTGGTGGTACGAAACTGCATGCGCAGCAGCACCTTTGCCGCTTCCGCCCCCACACTGCCGCCAACTTTGATCGCAGCTTCTCCGCCCGTCTGACGAACCGGCGACCGATTGTCCACCTGCGTGATGTCGCCCGAAGCGCCGTTGAGAAAACACACGACGATCTCCTTGCCCATCACGCCACGCACGGCCTTTTCCAGGTAATGAACATAGTTCGCGGAGATTCCCCTGGGACTCGTCGTGGCATGACAGGCCCAGTTCACCACGCATCCGAGCAGTTCCCGACCATCCGCACTCCACGCCCCGATGACGCCCACTTCCGGATCGATCGGTCCCGCCGGTTCCAGCATGTCCGGATTGCCGTAGCCGGGATGCGTATAGGTCAATCCGTTCTTCATGTGAAAGCGCCGGTTGAACTGCACCCTGCCTTCCTCACCACGATCAAAACCCAACTGCGCGTCCTGACGCCTCTCGTAGGCCTCCACCACGGCATCGATGATTCCCTGCTCCATCAGCTTCAGGTATTCCAGATCCGCCGTGGAAGACAGCTTGTAGGCGAGCGTCTGGATCCATTCGTCCGCATGGTCGAACTCCCCCGGAAGAATCATTCCCACCGGCCCCGAGCTGTGACTGTGGGAAGCGCCGATCAGAACCGCGCCCGGTTTGATATCCGTCCGTTCCGCAATGGCCGCACGAATCCGATCCACGCTTGGCTTGCGGATGAACAAGGCATCCAAGCCCACCAGCGCCACCGCCTTGTCGCCGTCATCGAACACCGCCGCCCGCGCCTTGCAGGCATCATGAAAGATCCGATGCAGGATCTTGCCGTAACCGCCCGGCCGCTCCATGCCGATCTGGGGAGTGATGTCCCGTTCCGCAAATCCGGCCTTGATCGGCGCCGCAGGCGCGGAACGGCACAAACCGATCGCAACAAGAGCAATGACAATGCGTTTCATGAACCGAAGCTGACACAATCAGCGCGACTGAGAAGCCCGAAATAACCCGCACCGACTCCGGGAATAACCATTGCGCCGAAAGTTCCACGCACTTTGAATTCCCCTTGCCCATGAACGCGCGCCTGATCATCACCACCCTGACTCTTCTGCTGTTTGCAACCCCCACCCTCGGCGCTGACCTGCATATCAGCTTCGAAGACTTCCCCGCCGATCAATCCATCCTGAAATCGCCGAAATGGACTGGCTTCAATGGCTTCCGCGGAAACGGACGACCCCAGGCGGTCGTGCGGACCGGAGTCGGCATTGATGGCGGAAATGCGCTTGCCGTCTGGCACACCGAGAAGTTTCGGACCGATTCATGGGGCATGCGCTATCGTCTTCCGCAACCGTTCAGCAACGGCGTCGTCTGGGTGCAAAGTCGCTTCCATCCTCCCGGCGAATGGCTAGGCGGCTTCGTGATGGATGCACGGACACCGGACACCCGTGGGATCCTGACCCGGATTGCCGGCGGTCCCTATCAACTGCGGGGCAAGGACACCGGAAAGTATCGTTGGCATAGCACGTGGAGTCGGCCGTTCTGGCGACTCTACTCCGTCACTGAATCCGCGACCGGCTGGCAAACGATCACCATGCGCATCGATCTCGATCAAAAGGTCTCCGCCACCTGGATCAACGATCAACCGCTGGGCGAAGAAGCGCCGCTGTCCGCCGACGGCGTGTTCGGCGTCCTCCATCTCGGCTTGGGTGGCAAGAAGGACAATCCGGCATTGATCGACAATCTGATGATCGGACGTTCCGCACCGACAGGATTCAGCGCCCCAAAACTGCTTCCTGATCCGGAAGACGGACTGTTGTTTCGCTTTGCCGCCATCGGAGATCCGCAACTCGGCTTCGGTGGCTACCAGACCGATCAGATACGCTACGGCATGGCGGCGCACCAGATCAACAACGCCGACGCCGCCCTGACCCTCGTGCTGGGTGACATGGTACATACCAATCGCGACGAACAGGCCTATCGCGACCTGGTCAAGCTCGAGAAGAGCTTCAGGAAACCCGTCCACTATGTACGCGGCAATCACGAGGACATCGACCTGTTCAAGAAGCACTTTCACCCCGAATCAAATTACTCCTTCGTTCACCAAGGATTTCGTTTCGTCGTCATCGACGCCATCGGCAGACAACTGGGGCTGGCCAGGAAACAGCTGGCGTGGATCGGATCAGAATTCGAGGCCGCCAATTCCTCCGGCGAGGAGATCGTCCTGTCCGTGCATGTGTCCCCTTGGGAGAACAACGAGAAAGGCCGCGGCACCTACAACAAGATCGGCCCCGGCCGCGATGAACTTCGAGCCTTGATGAAGAAACACAAGGTATTGATGTGCCTAAGCGGCCACTATCACCGCGGCCTGTGGCATCAACGCGAAGAGGAGACGCACTATTTCGTTCTGCCGGGCACCGCATTGGTCAGCGCCGGTGCCCATGGTTGGTGTCTATTTGATGTTTACCCGGACCGGGTCGTGATGCATCAAAAGCCGCTGTTCTTCACCTACGAGAAAGCCGGAGCCCAACGCATCCACAGCCCCCGCGGTTGGTTGAAGTATCCGGAACTGAAGATCAAGTATCCCTACGCCCAACAAGGACCACTCACGATGAAACGACATCGCCCTGACAAATGAGGGGCAAACCATCTCATCGTCGGCAACTTCCATTGGAGTGCATCCGGAAAAGGAATCTCCATTAGAAGAAGGAGGCAAAACGTTCCCACGAAAACACTGAACCCTGCACTCCACGCTTTTCCATGCCGCCTCTCTTGATAGTCACTAACAAAGCCACGAACGTGCACGGAATAACAGCAAACCCGGCCACCCACACTCCCAATCGGACCCCGTAACTCAACGATACCCACAGAGCGTGTAGCAGGATCACGCCGACGAATCCGTAACTACTGGTGCGGCGTGATTTCAGGCGATACATCGCGGAGTATCCCGCGTTTACTTCAACCGGTTCTCGTACCAAACCACATTCTTTGATCCTCGACCGGCGTTCAACAGGTCCAGATCCCCGTCACCATCCATGTCCACCGTGCGGAGATCGTAGCTCTGTTGTTTGGCGTCAAGGGTGTGGATCTTGAAGTTGCCCTTGCCGTCGTTTTCATACCAACGAACCCATTCGCTTTCGTAGCCACAACTGGCCGCATCCAGGTCGCCGTCATTGTCATGATCCGCCACGGTCAGACTGTGCGGCTGCCGAATGTCCGGATCGACCGTGTGAATCTTCCAGGACGGATTCTCAAACCAGATGACGCCCGCGCTGTGTCCGCGTGACGCGCACCAGTCGACCTTGCCGTCACCAT
Source organism: Verrucomicrobiales bacterium (assembly GCA_038154405.1). Taxonomy (GTDB): domain Bacteria; phylum Verrucomicrobiota; class Verrucomicrobiia; order Limisphaerales; family JAYPXF01. The sequence goes on from JAYPXF010000045.1 coordinate 12,487, forward strand.
TCATGTCGCCGGGCAGAATATTGGTCGCCGCCAATTGATTTTCCGCCAAGATCGTTTTCTTCCACTTGCCCTTGACGCCTTTCCTTCCGGGATTGGTCCAAAAAGCGAACCAGTTGCCATCGGCAAACGGACGTCCCTTTGCCCCCACGGCGATCTCCTTCCAACCGTCCCCGTCAATATCACCGGCCCCCATGTAATGACTACCACCACGGGCATCTCCGTCGGCAAAAATGTGACGATTCCAGGCCTTTGCACGTTTCGGATTCTTCGGTCGACTGAACCACGCGATGGAATCGCAGAGACCTTTCTGCGGCTCAAAGTTGTTGATGATCAGGTCTTCCTTCCCGTCATTGTCGATGTCCGACGTCGTGACGCAGTGTATGCCGGTGATCTCATTGTCGATCATCCGCGGAGTCCATGCTCCCTTCAGTGCGTCACCTTTGCCGGGATTCTCCAGCCAGAAAGGGTGGGCATGCGCCAGGGTCCCCACCCAGTCCTGATCACCGTCGCCATCGGCGTCGATCACCGAACTGTGGATGCATCCGCCGCCGCCTCCCATGAAACGATGCAGAATGATCTCCTTCTTCCAATCAGGTGCAATGAACAGGCTGACGCGCCCATTGAAACTGGCGATGACATCCAGATGCCGGTCGCCGTTCACATCCAGAGCCACCGCGGTATTGCAGTGTCCCTGCTCCATGATGACGTGCTTTTTCCAGCTCTGGGCCGAGGCATCAAGACTGAGAGCTATGACCGCGACAATGATCGGGAGAGATTTCATGGCTTGAAAACTATTCCGCATCGCATCATTTGCTCAAGTCAGCAGACGAGAATTCCGTTCTCCACCCAGTCCACACAACAACTGTTGAAAACACCTCGCACTACCCGGAGAATCCGGTCCCGTGCCCCGCCCGATCAGATCTTTCCGAATGCACTCATCACTTCAACTGACGCTTTCAACCTTCGTCATCGCCGCCGCGCACGGTGCTGAGCTGTCTTGGCCGCCTACAACCAAGGACGCACAACCCACCGATGCCCGATTGTTGTTGAAGCCAACCGAGACCCTGCGAGAAGGCATCGCGATTGCCAAACCTACGCTCCGAACCCTGGCGTATGGTCGGCTTGGCGGTGGGCAGGAAATACTATTCCGCCATCGGTGGCCACTCCTCGCCCGGTGGGAATGCATTCTTCTACGAATACGACTCCGCGACGAAAAGGCTGCGCCGCCTGCTCGACCTGCGATCGATTCTGAAGCAACCCAAGGGCATCTACACCCCTGGCAAGATCCACAGCCGTCTTGATCTTGGCAGAGACGGTTGGCTGTATTTCTCCACCCATCGTGGCTCCACCAAGATCGCGTTCAAACCCGGGGCAAAGTACGGAGGCGACTGGATTCTGTGTCATCATATCAAGAGCGGAAAAACCGAGGTGGTGGCTCATGCTCCGCTTCCCATGCAATGCCTGCCGGCGAGTGTGGCCGATCCCGATCGACTCATCTTCTACGCCGGAACGGCCGACGGGCTGAATGAGAATCCTCCCAAGTTTCTCGCCTACGATCTGCGGAAAAGATTGGTGCTGTTCTCACATGGTGCGGGACCAGCTCGCGCATTGATCTTCGCGAAATCATCCGGCCGAATCTTTTTCCACGATGCAAAGAAGGGCCCCAAGAATCTCGTGCGCTTCGATCCCGAGCATCCGAGCCGCCTGCCCCCCATCGATGCATCGGTCGGCCTTCGCGCCGCCACCATGGAACTGCCCAACGGCAAGGTCTACACCGTGGATCGTGACATGCTATGGGAGTTTGATCCGCAACCAGAAACAGCTCGGGAACTCGGGCCAACGGCGTTCGCGGGCAAGGATTACATCACCAGCCTGGACGCCGACCGACAAACCGGACGTTACCTCTACTACATTCCCGGGGCACATGGTGGCGCGGAGAACGACGGTTCGCCACTCGTTCAATACGATCTGATGACCAGATCCCGCAAGGTCATCTGCTTTCTCCATCCATATCTGCGACAGCGCTACGGCTACACCGCCATGGGCAGCTATTCTCTCGCCGTATCCCAGGATGGTTCGCGAGTCTACGCGACTTGGAATGGAAATCGTGCCGGCCCCGATCCCAAGCGCAACCGCCTCCGCTTCGACACGTGTGCCATGACTGCAATCGAGATTCCCGAGTCCGAGCGTCGCAACCGGTGATCACCCTTCGAATTCCGGTTTGCCGTCAGGATCAGATTTTTTGTTTCCAATTCGATGTTCCCTGCCTTGTCGACGGTCAATGGCGCTGAATCGGAGGTCCAAATGTGAACAACCGCTCCGGCGATTGCATCATTACCATTGCCCGGATGGGTTCGATTCTGAAGACTCCCTCCTCATCGTCGAATGAAGAAGATCAAACTGCCAAGAACCGACCTCGAAGTCTCGCAACTCTGCTTCGGCTGCTGGGGTGTGACTTCCGACTTTCATTGGGGCGACCGCGTCGAGGACGAATCCATCCAGGCGATGTTGTCCGCGATCGATGCCGGAGTGAACTTCTTCGACACCGCTCCGGTCTACGGCGACGGAGCCAGCGAGACCTTGCTGGGGAAGGTGTTGAGCAAGCACAATCTGCGCGATCAGGTTGTGGTCGCGAGCAAGGTGCCGCCGGCGAAAATGAAGCCCGCTGAGGTGATCGCTGAATGCGAAGCTTCGCTGCAACGCCTTCAGACCGATCGAATCGATCTGTATCAGACGCATTGGGGCAACAAGGAAACGCCTTTGACCGCTTCATGGGAGGCCATGATCAAACTACAGGAGCAAGGCAAGGTTCGTCACATCGGCGTCTGCAATGCCGGCACTGGTGACCTGTCAGACATTTCGACAATCGCACCTCCCGTTACCAACCAACTGCCCTACAATCTCATCTGGCGGATGATTGAAGCCACCATTCTTCCCAAGTGTCGTGACGAGAACGTTGGCGTGCTGGTCTACAGCCCCTTGATGCACGGGATGCTGGCCGGCAATTACGCCCAGTCCTCCGACGTACCTGACGGGCGGGCCCGGTCGCGTCATTTCACGACGGAACGTCCGCTGGCGCGGCATGGCGAACCCGGTTGCGAGGCTGAGACCTTTGCGGCGTTGGCCAAGATCGCAGAAGTTGCGGAAGGTTTGGGACGCACGATGGCCGATGTCGCCCTAGTCTGGACGATTCAGCAGGACGGCATTTCCAGCGTGATTGCCGGTGCCAAGAATGAGACGCAGTTGCGCGAAAATGTGCGCTGCATCGACAGCCCGTTCCCTAATGACGTGATCAATGCCTTGAATGGAGCGACGGATGAACTGCTTCGGGCTCTGGGTCCGAATCCGGACATGTGGGACGGCGGGGAGAATTCCCGCTACCGTTGATCGGAAATCGACATACCCTATTCCTGTAGCAGCGAGCACACATAGACACCGATTACGTAATCTGCTCGCTCACACTCGCTCCTACATTGGGCCAAACCGTCAACCGTCAGCCTTCGGGCATCTGATTGGCAATGTCGGCGGGTTGATGCCGTCCGCCACGACATTACTTCAGATCGAATTCACGCGGCTTGGCATAGCCGCCGACCCAGTTCGGGCTGGACCAGGCAATACCACCGTCCAACTGACGGACCCTTACGTAGTAGTAATCGCCACGGCGCGGATCATGCGCATCTACAAAATCGAGGTCGTATTCGAGCAGGGATTCCTTGCGCATCCGGCGGATGGTGACGGTATCGAAAAACTGATCAATGCGCTTGCGGTCACTCGCTGTACCAGATTTCAGATCGGCGAGAGGGAATTGGATCCGCTGGGCAGACAGCCGGCCGGGTTTACGGAACGTTGCCGGTGTGCTGGGGCGTTCGGTGGCTGCGCGAAGGTCGATCGTGATAGTCGCGTCGTCCTGAATGTCACTTAATTCAACGACCAGGTTCTTCCATGCGCCGCGGGTGATGAGACGGAAATCCGCCGTGTTGTCAGTCCTTCGTTCCACACTTTCGGAGAGACGGTTTTGCAGTGCCGGCGAGGTGATGGAATTCAACTTTGCTCCATCCACCGTCAAGGTCCCCAGCCACGGGCGCCAGCCGCGCGGGCTGTCGCGGATTTCCGGGTCGGTGGTGGAATGGAAGCTGAGTTCAAAGTGATCGCTTCGGTCCGGTGAGGCGGTCTTTGCCGTCAGCAGGTCCTCCGACCAATGGATCTCGCCGTTCTTCACCACGCAGACTTCCGCCAACGGAGCGGTGCCCACGATCTTGCCGCGGAGATTCCGTTTTACGCTGAAATCGGTACGAATACCCATGCGCGCACCGTTCATCCGGAGATCCATGATGATGCGCGGCCCGGTGGTGGCGTAGGCTGACAGCCGCTTCATTGAGGTGAAGATAGAGTCGCGGGTCTTCTCGCGGGACCACACGGCGGCCAGTCCGCCGCGGGCCGCCAAGCCGCCTGGGAGCGGAGTGCTGTAACCGGGATGGCTGAGGTGGTCATCCGAAGCTGCTACAAATCCCACCTCGTGTCCGTGCTTGAGGTACATCTTGCCGAACCATTCGAAGTAACCGTGCATCGACATGATCTCGACGAGGGTCTCCATGTGGCGATCGTTCATCCGGTATTCGCCGGGCTGATGCGCGTGCGGGATGATCAGGACGTCGTTCATGTCGTTTTCATTCGCGAGACGGCGGTAGAGTTGGGAGAGAACCGGCGCGGTCTGGTTGGGAACGCGCTGCCGATCCTTCGTGTTGCGGAAAAAGACATTGTGGTGACCGCCCAGGCCGGTTCCGACCGTCCACTCGTAGCCGGCGATGGCGACGAACTCACCGTCCCGATTGTATTCGTCCACCTTGCCCAGCAGCGTTTGCCACTCGAAGTCATCCATCCACAGGTCGTGCTCAGAGAGGGTCAGAAAATCCAGCCGGGCGTCGTCCCGACCGAAGCGGAAATAGGCATCCGGCGTGCCTTGCCCTTCGGCAAAGCCGCAATGGCCGTGCGTCTCGCCCCAGAAAACCCGCAGTCGTGGATCTTTCCGCACCCAGATCGGATTGCATTCGCCGATCACCTTGCCATCCGCGGATTCAATCGCGATGCGATAGATTCCGGTACCGCTGAAGCTGAAGTCCTGAAGCAGGGATATGGCATCCGTGCCGCCGGGCACCCTGCGGAAGGTCTTGCCGTTCACAGTCAACCGATATTCGGGAATGGGTCCGTTGGCCCGGTTGTAGAAGTAATCTTCACTGCGGATCGAGATCTCAAACTTCTCGCCCGGCCCCACGATGGACGGGGCAAAGCCGCGCACGGCATGGACCGCCCCCCCGCCGACCTGATACGTCTGCAGTGGGAGGGTAAACAGGTCCCGGTTGCCTTTCAGATTGATGTAAAGCGGGAGCGGAAAGGCATCGTTGCTATACGTCTGAACCTTGAATCCGCGTGAACCGCCGCGGCGATCACCATAGGTGATGGTGACAGTGTCGCCCTCCTTCAATTCGCCCGCTGCGAGTTCGAAAAACAGCCCCGGAGCGCCACGGCGAAAGCCGCCGTGCATTCCCTGCAGTGAACGGGTATTGGAGACCAGCTTGGCTGAAGGATTGGAGGCCTTGATGGTGATGTAGTTGTCCTGATCCGGGTTGCTTGTCTGGTAGAGGCCTTGGTTCGACATGAAATGTCGGGCGACCAGAAATCCGCCGCCTGTACGCATCGGCATCTCCCCGAAGCGATAGGTCTGTCGGATGGTCACGTAGGACCCGGGGGCGAACGGTCCTTCCTGATCGGTGGTGACCTTGCCGATCGCGTCCGGTCGCTCGTCGTAGATCCGCAATTCGCGGATCGCTTGGTCGAGCAGAAGTCGGTTTCCCCGACCGGTCGCGCGCTTGCCCATCATCCGCGAGATCAAGGCCGGTAGTTCCACCGGCAGCGTGCCGCCGTTCATGGCGTGAGCGTTGGCCCAATCCCACACGATTTCCGCGCGGGCGACTCCGTTTTCAGCAGTCGTGGGTGACGCAACGACTTCCTGCTTGAGTTGTTCCACCTTGGCCCGGAGGTCGGGGCTCAGGTAGTCCGCCGCGGAGGCAGAATGGGCAATGAGAAGGCAGGAAAGCGCGATGGCTGTCACCGCCAGGGATTTGACGGGCTCCTCCCCGTAGCAGCGTCCTCTGGACGCTTTAGGACGTGGATCTGCAGGTTTCATCTGGAGTTAGAGACAGAACGCCCAAAGGGCGTCGCTACGGGAGTTGATTGGCCGGCAGAAGATTCTATTTCTTCGCCTTGGCGGCGTGGTCCTTCAGCACCTTGGCAATGCGTGGCCGGATGTCTTTGATGTGCTCAAGGTTGAACTCGCGTCCGGTGGCTTCGCCGATCGCCCGATAGAATCCGGCGGTGGCTTCATTCCACTCGGAGGAGACGATGTCACCGGCGGTCTGCCGGTTGCGATTGCGCTTCGATGTCGAAGCACCCTTGCGGAGCAGCAGTTGGACAATATCGAGATTGCCCGCAAAGGCGGCGACGTGAAGCGGGGTGTTGCCGTCGCGGTTCTCGAAATTTGGCTTGGCTCCATGCGCCAGAAGATGTCGGAGGATATCGATGTGACCGTGATAGGCGGCGGTGCTCACGGGCGACCCGCCTTCCTTGGGCAGTGCGTTGATCCTGGCGCCGCGGGCAAACAGGCGTTTGGCCTCGTCGAGATTGTCCTGGGCGATGGCGGTTTCAAGGGCTTCCTGTAGATCGGCCACCTTCTCCGGCACATCCGTGACGTGGAAGAGGAAGTCGTTGCTGAACAGGCCGTCCGGATTCTGGACCTGGATGAAGTGGAGGCCGAATCCGGGTAGGGAATCGAGGGTGATATCCACCTTGTCCTTGGCAACGAGCTCGATGGTTCCGGGCACCTTGCGTCCGTTGATGATGAGATGGGCTCCGTCCCGGATGTGTCGTCCGCTGATCTTCATCGTCCGGTTTTCGCCATAGAGTTTGGGAAACTGCTGTTTGCCCCGCTGGGTATGGATTGGACCGCGGGTCCACAATGCGGGTTGGGGATTGTCGTAGTCGTCCCGTTGACCATGGCGACCGGTAAAGGTGCCGATGAATTTTCCCGCAGCGGCGAGTTTGATCAATCTCCGGCGGGGGTAGACATTGCCCTTGGCGTTGGTGTAGTTGGCTTCGGAGAACTGGAGCTCAAGCGGCGTGGGTTTCTTTCCGTTGATCAGCGCGCCGTTCACCTGCAGGACGATTCCGCCTTCAGCAGAGGATCTCTCCAAAGCCGCGATCAGATCTAATGTGAGTCCATCGTCGGCGGTTTCCTGGTTTAGCGTCGCCTGCCGGGCGAAGGAGCCGGAGAAACCGGTGCTGCCTTCGAGCACCATGTTCCAGACGGGATCGAAGGCCGTTCGGCCGCTCCAGGAGAAGCGCCAGATGTCGCGTTCATTGTTTCCGGCATCGGCCACTCGGCGGTAGAAGGGAAAGTCGATGATATTCAGACGGCCCTGTGGCAGGACGAGGAATCGGTCGTAGGCGCCCCGCCAGGTGGGGGCGTCCATGCCCGTGCCGCGAGTGTTGGTGCTGACCCAGAAGGGCATGCGATGACAATTGCCGCAATGCATCTGGCCGGGCTTGTTGCCGACGTCGCCGATGATGTTGAAGAGTTCAAAGCCCTTCTCCGCGCGATCAGAAAGTTCATTGTCGTAGGCGCGACGTTGGGACGGTGGATAGGTGACGTTGAGCAGAAACTTGGCCATGTCGTCGCGTTCCTTTTTGGTGAGCTTGCCGGGTTTGCCTTCGTCGTTTTTGCCTTCCTTGCCGACCATCGCCATCGTTGCGGCGAGTCCGCCATCGATGAGGTGTCTGGTCGCGCTCTCCGGAACATCGATGTCGCAATTCGGATCGACGTGCTTGCGGATGCTGGCGCTGTTGATGCCACCATACGGGTCGCCGGGAATTCCGTCCCAGTGGTAGGGTTCCGTGTCTCGCAGTCCACGCACGGGCATGGTGGAACGGGGCATGATCTGATTGCCGCCGGTGACGATCGGGGTCTTGAGGACCCAGAGCAGTTGATCGGTATGGCCGTCCGGATGACAGCTGGCACAGGAAAAGGTGCCGGTCGTCGATGCGGCCGCCTTGTTGAACGCAATACGTCCGCGCTTGAAGGCGTGATCGGTCGGGTCTTGCAGGGTCACCTTCGCTTCAACTTTCAGATCCTCGGGATTGGAGACGTCAACCAGGGAAACCGTGTTGGCCACCGCATTGAGAACCCAGGCCTGCGTCGCCTTGCCTTGCTGGTCGTGCTTCAGGGTGATCCCACGCGGAACGGAGTCTACCGCGACCCGGTCAAGGATCTTGCCGGACTTGGCATCGACCGTGAATAGCTTGTCGGATCCGGCAGCCGTGGCAAAGAGAGTCGAGTCGTCTTTGCTGATCTGAATCGCGAACGGTGTCGCAAGGGCCTGCCCGGGGGTGGGATGGTTGGGAGGGAGCGGTTCGAGCTCGATAAACTCCGGCGTGGACGATTTGTCGCCGTCGAAGTTGATCCGGGTGATCTGGTTGAGGAAGGCGCGGTTCTCCATCTCCTTCAAGCCATGGCCCTTGGTGCCGGCGCGACCGTTGACGTCGTTGCGGGCATCCGTCTGCGCAACGAACACGTTGCCTCTTGAATCGACGGTCATCCCGTAGAGCAGCGTGCCGATGGTGTTGACCACGGTGACGAATTTGTCGGTCTTGGTATCGTAGATGTAGAGATCCCGATCCGGCACCTCGGGATGCTTGACGATATCCGTCTTGTGGCCGATGGAGAGGACGTTGTTGACGCGAATTGAATGTTCCCAGGCATCAAAGGTAACCAGGTTTCCGTCGATCTCGCCCTTGGCTCCACCGGACAGCTGCGTCTTGTTGTTGCTCTCAAACGGGAGCACATAGAGACGATCGCCTCGGACCACGATGGCGCGGGGATCCTGGGCGGTGATAATCAGGCGCCTGGTGATCTTTCGCGTCGCGACATTGATCACGGCGATTCGGTTTTCGGATGAAAGCGCGACATAGGCCTTGTCATTGTTGGCAAAGGCGATGCCCACGGGTTCGTCAAAACGCGTGGCCTTGGTGGCGGGATTGATGTCCTGTATCGTGGCAATGACGTGGAGATAGGTCGGACTCGATTTGTCGTTGTCGATGACGCTGACCGAGTCGGAAACATGATTGGCGACCCAGATCTCCTTTCCGTCCGGTCGCACCGCGACACATACCGGGTCAACACCGACGTTGATGCGGTGCACCACCCTGCGCGACCCGGCGTCGATGATGTCAGCCGTGTCGGCTGGCGTGTTCGCAACGAACACCTGGTTTCCATGCACGGCAATGGGACGCGAATGGGGGCTCAAAAAGGACGGATGTCCGATCTTCTTGGGAGCGGCGACTGCAGTTGCCGCAAGGAACAGGGTCAGAGCTATGATGTATTTCATTGGTCTCCGGGTTTGTAGATGAAACTGAGGTTGGTGCTGCCGTCGACCTTCAACGTCAGGCGTTTGTCACCGAATTCTTCATGCCAGGCCTCAAAGGTATACTCGCCCGGCGGGAGTCCTTTGATCTGAAAGCCTCCATTCTCATCCGTCACTGCAAAGAATGGGTGGTCGACCACAAAGATCCAGGCGGCCATCCATTTGTGAAAATCGCAACCAAGACGGATCGGACCTTCCGGTCTACTGAATACGCGTTCCCGATCGGGTGACTTGGGTGGTTGGCCGATGTTGAAGGCACGATTGCGCAGCGAGAGCGAACGGGTGTTGTGAACATAGGGATCGCTGTTGCGGATGATGAACTTCTGCCCCACACGGACTCCCTGAATGCGGGGCCGGAACATGGACTTCTGTTGGTCGAGCAATGCGGGCTTGTCCGGCATGGGATATTCCTTTCGCTCAACACCGCGTTTGGCGTAGACGAACACGTTCGCAAGTCCACCGTTCTTGCCGGCGAGAACGTTCTCGTCCAGCGGCCTCCGGTCGTACAGCCGGGCGCTTTCCGGCGTCATGTTGAGCCCCCGACGAGGCGACAATTTGCCGTCGAACCGAACCGTCCCGGTGACCACCGCCGACACCGGTGGCGGTTGGGTCGCATCAAACACCTCGGCCTTGACGATGAGCTGACGGAATTCCGAGTCTCCCACGTCCTTGAGCGTGCCGAGGAAGGCGACAAGATTGGGAACGTCGGCTTCACTCAGATTCATGCGGGCATAGGCCGGCGCAACCCTTTTGTCCCCGGCTTTTCCGGCCTTGCTTGCCGCCATCTTGGCGCGAATGACCTTTTCCAGATCGGTCACGTTCAGTTTGAGATTGCGGAGAGACGGCGTGGGTTTCGAATCGCCACCGGAAACGGCAACATGGGAATTGCCGTCCGTGAATCCGGAGGGTGCATGGCAACTCACACAGTTGGCCACATTTACATCGCCCTCGGATCCGAGAAAGGTCTTGAAACCGAAATACGCTCGCTGATCCATCGTCGGCGGGAGTTTCAACAGAATGCGCCCTTCCTGATTTGCCAGACGTCCATAGACGCGTCCGGCGTAATCTTCCGGCAGTTCACCTTCCTCCGGTTTGTCCGGGATGCGGTTGACATAGACGAAAGCATCAAAGGCTGAGCGCTGGGCGCTCTCCAGTCGATGGATCTTCGTTCTTGCCTCGATACTCTGCGACTTGTCTGCCGCCGCGACGGCGAGCGTCGAAGCGAGGATTGCGATCAGTGTCTTCATGATTCTACTTCGCTTGCTTCCGGTATGGCCGGTCGGGGAGAAAAGACGCCGGCGAGAATGTTGGTGAAACCGTTCTTGGCGTCTTCAATGAGGGTGTAAAAAACCGGAACGGCCAACAGCGTGAACAAGGTTGCACTGGTCATTCCGCCGATCAGCACCATGCCGAACGACTTAAAGTTCACAGCACCCTGAATGGTGTGGCCGAAGGTCAATGGGAGCATCCCGCAGATAGTGGTCAGAGCCGTCATGACGATCGGGCGAAACCGGTGTTTTGTGGCGAGGAGCAAAGCCTCACTACGCTCCCTGCCCTCCCGCCGCAGGCGGTTGGCATAGTCGACGAGAACGATGCCGTTGTTGACCACGATACCGATCAACAGGAGAGCTGCGGTGTAGACCATTTGGTCCACGTACGTATTGGTGATCTTCAGTACGGCCACGGCCCCGATGCTCGCCAAGGGGATGGTGAGAATGATGCTCAGGGGAATGAGTGTGCTTTCGAAAAAGAAAGCCATGAGCATGTAAACGAAGAGGATCGCGAGCAGGATCATCCATTGGGCCTTGTCCTGATCTTCACGTTTGAACTGCTTCTTGTCCTCGTCGAAGGAGACGCCTTCGGGAAGGTTCATGGAGCGCTTGAGTATCTCGATCCGGCCGTGGGCCTTCCAGCCTTGTTCGCCCGGTTTGAGGGCAAGACCGAACCATTTTTGGACGCGTTTGTTTTCCCGGCGTATGGCGTTGTCTTCCCGAGTCAGGAATGAGGTCGAGGTCAGGGCTCCTACGGTGGCAATGCGGCCGTCTTCTGTAGGCACTTGGATGTTGTCGATGTCGGAGAGTGCAGACCGATCTTCATCGTTGAAGATGAGGCGCATCGGAACCTGGCGGCCCTTTTCGTTGAAACGTGGAAGGTGTGCACCACGAAGCGCGCTGCCGACGGTGTTGGCGAGAGTACGGGGATTGACGCCGACGGAACTGGCCTTGTCGCGATCGACGTAGAGGGCCATTTCGCTGGGAGCTTCAGAACGATCATGGCTGTCCATCATGCCGATGACTCCGGGGATGAGTTCGAAGGTGGGACTGATCTGGGCGGCGACTTCGGCAAGCTGTTCGGAATCGTCGCCGACGAGGCGGATGTGGGCCATGTTGCTCTTATTCCCACGATGGGGGTCGTGCTTGCCCCGGCGCTTGATGATCACGCCCGCTTCTTCAGGCATGTCTTCGAAGATCCTGTCGATGGCTTCCTCGCGGGTGAGCGGGTGGTCGGGATCACGGTCGATGTCGAAGAAGCAGGCGACGCGTCCGTACCATTTGCCATAGAACACCTCGTGGGCACTGATGCCGTAGAGTTCCTTGTTCCGGTCCATCTGGTTCTCAAACTTCTGCATGTAGGCAAGGCGGTCGTCCATTGAGTATTTCTCGGGAAAGTGGATATTGATGCTGAAGTGTTTCACCAGTTCGGCTCGGCCGCGTTTGGTGTTCAGCGTCTGTGCCATGAACCAGGTGCCGGTGAGCAGGGCAATCAGAATGACGGCGATATCGAGACGGCGGCTGAGGAAGAAACCGAGCAGACGGTTATAGCCGGTGTTGAGCTTCTCGAAAGTGAGATCGTAGATGCCCTTGAAGAACGCGCCGGCGATCCTGGAAGGAGTCTTCTTCGGTTTTTGGTCACGGTCCTTCGGAAGCGTGAGGTAGACGCAAAGAGGAATGAACAACAGGGCGGCGCCCAGTGATGCGGCAATCGACGTGATCACGGGGAGGGAGATGTTTGTGATCATGAAGCGCATCTCACCTTTGAAGAGCATGGCGGAGCTGAATACGATCAGGGTGGTGCAGGTGGCGATGGTGATGGCAAAGCCGATTTCACTGACGCCACGCAGGCAGGCATCGCGGCGGGAGAGTCTGTTGCTGAAATGGCGGTGGATGTTTTCCGCGACCACCACCGAGTTGTCGACGAGCAGGCCGACACAGATGACCAGGCCCATGATGGTGAGGCCGTTGAGGGTCTTTTCCCCGAAGTGCATGGCGGTCAAGGCGACCAACAAGCAGAGGGGAACGGCCAGCGAAATGACCATGGTCATACGAAACTGGCGGAGAAAGAAGAAGAGGACGCAGGCCGCCAGGATGGCGCCGAGCTTGCCGTTGTCGATGAGGTTGTTGAGGCGTTTGATGATCTCCTCGCCCTGGTTGCGGTAGACGCTGAGGTCGAAGCCGGTCAACTCGGGGTTCACCTTCATCCGGTCGATGGCGGCGACGACCTTCTCGGCGACTTCGACGGTGTTGGCTTCGCTCTCCATGGAGACGTTGATGCCGTTGGCGGGCTGGGAATTGTAGCGGTAGAGTTGTTCGGCTTCCTTGGGTTCAAACTTCACGGTGGCGATGTCGCTGAGCACGATGTCCCGCGTGATGGGCAGGTCGCGGATGGCGGACATGTGAGGGAATTCACTGGCGGACTTGAGCGTGTATTTCCTGCCTCCGTCGATGACCTGTCCGCTGGCGAGGGTGAAGTTGTCGTTGCGGATACGGTTGGCGAGCTGGTGGATGTTGATGCCGTGGGCCTCGGCCTTGGCCTTGTCGATCTCAATGTTGAGTTCGCGTTCGTAGATGCGGAAATCAACGCTGGCGACCCCGTCGATTCGCTGCAGTGGGGTGACGATGTATTTCTGGATGATGTTGTAGTAATCGCTGTCGAAGTCATACGCGATCCGGAAACTGACCACGGGCTCAGCACCCGGTTGGTGCTTGTAGATGTGGGGTTTGTCGGCTTCCTCAGGAAAACGGAGCCGCGCGCGTTCAACCCGGTCACGAACCTCGCGATATGCCACGTCCATGTCGGTCTCGCGCTTGAAACGGAGTTCGATGCGGCCGCCCCATTTGTAGCCGTGCGTCGTGATGTGATCGAGCCCCCGAACCGTGCTGAGCTCCTCTTCGAGCGGAATGCTGATCCGCTGCATTGTCTCCGGAGGCACCCCCACGTTCCAATGGCAGTGCACGGACATGTACTTGCCCTCCTGCCCACGTGGATGCATCTCCAGCGGAAGCCGCATCGTCGATACCAGACCGACGGCGATGACCGTCAGAAAAAGCATGAACATGGTGATGCGACGGTCGAGCGAGAACCGCGCAAGTCTGGTCACCGTGTTTTCTTCCATGCGGGTCATGCCGGTTCCTCCGCGGGAGTCGGGATGGCATTGTCCGCCTCGTCCGAATCGAACAACTTCTCGGCAGCCAGGCCGAACAGATAGTAGATCGTTGGAATGATCAGCAGGGTCAGAAAAGTGCTGGTGATCAGCCCGCTGATGACCGCGATCGCCATGGGGGTGCGAATCTCGGCCCCGTCACCAAGTCCCAACGCCATGGGCAACAATCCCAGTACGGTGGTGGCGGTGGTCATCAGGATCGGGCGGAGGCGCACGCGACTGGACTTGACGATGGCTTCCTTCAGTTCGAGACCGCGGGCACGGAGCGTGTTGGCGTAGTCAACCAGGACGATGGCGTTGTTCACCACGATGCCGGCGAGCATGATCATGCCGAGGAAGACGACGACGCTCAGGTTGATGCCCAGCCATTTCAAGCCGAGCACCGTCCCCACGAAGGCCATCGGGATGGTGAACATGATGATGAGCGGCTGGATGAGCGATTCGAATTGTGAGGCCATGATGACGTAGACCAGAAAGAGGCTCAGGCCGAGGGCGAGCAGGAGGCTGCCGCGGCTGCGTTCCCATTCCTGGTTCTGGCCGGTGATGTGGAAGTCCATGTACACCGGCCAATCGATTTCCGAAGCAAGGATTCTCTCGGCATCGCCAACCGCAGCCCCGAGCGATCCGCCACCGATGTTGGCCTGGACGAGGGCGACCCGCTTGCCGTCGATGCGACGAATTTCGCTCGGGCCTTCGCCGACCTTCATCTTGGCAATGGCGTTCAGGGGGATCGGCGTTTGCGCACCGGGGTTGATGGTGAGTTTGCCGACGTCGGCGACCTGTTCGCGATCGGGTTCAGACAGACGCACAACAATGGGCACGCGGCGATCGCGACGATTGAGACGGGTGGCTTCGTTGCCTTTGACGAGATCGCGCACCTGATTGGCGACCTGCTGGATGTTGAGGCCGTGGCGAATGATCTGCTGGCGATCGTAGTTGATCTCGACCTCGGGCGCACCACTGCGGAGGGTGGGTTCCACGTCGGCGAGTTCAGTCGATTCGGTCAACAACTCCGTGGCCTGATCGGAGAACTTCTTCAATTCCGGAAGTTCCTCGCCGTCGATCTGAACGACGACCGGCTTCTTGCTGCTGAACAGGACGGGACGGGTGAGGCGAATGTTGAGATCAGGGACGTTGTCATACATCGCCCGAATCTGGCGGACGACGAGCTCCTCGGTTTCCTGGGGGTTCTCGGTCTTGTTGAGGATGACCTTGAACTTGCCTGAGTGTTCACCTTCGTCGGAGCGTTTCATGTTGGCCGTGTCGAAGCCATACATGACGAGCAGGGTGTCGATCTCCAATTCCTCCTTCTGCGAGAGGATCTGTTTCTCAATCTCGCCGAGAGTCTTGACGGTGACATCAAGCGGAGTGCCGACCGGCAGCGACACCTCAAATGTGAACTCACTCTGTCGGACTTCCGGAAGGAGCTCAGATTGAAGCTGTCGGCCAACGGTGTAAGTGACCACGAAACAAGCGGCAGCGAGCAGGAGCATGACGACCGGCATTCGCAAGGCCAGTCGCAGGATCCACGGATAGAGTCCTCGCTCAAGTTCCGGATCGGCATTCTTTTCGCGCACGAAGATGCGACGAGCCAGACCACCCATGCAGAACACAATCTTGAAGACACCGGCCACGAGGCGAACCAGCCAAACCAGATTGAGTCCCAGGACTTCGAGCAGGAATGAGAGCGGTAGACGCAGGATGAGGTAGGGCGAGATCAGCAGGAGCAGGAACTTGTTCCCCTTCAGTGATCGGGTGAAATCCTTGAACGAACCCCAGGTCTCGGTCAGCGAATTACCGACAAATTCCTTGCTTCCGAAGCGGATCTTGAAAAAGGCAACGAGCACCGGGAGGGTAAAAATCGGTCCCCAGAATTTGAGCCATTCCAGGCCGAGCGTCTGGTAGTTGACCTTGTCTTCGGGTTTCGGGAACTCGATACGAGATTCAATCCAGTAGGCGTAGCCGAGGTGACCGGCAATGAGGATGGCCAGAAGGATTGCCACCGGGATCAGGATACGAAAAAGGAACGTCGTGAACCGAATCCGGCCCGCGAACCCTCCGATTGGGTGCGTCACCATGCCCGCACCGCCCTTGAGCCTGAAGCCGGTGCGGCTGGCAAGCATGGGAATGAACAGAATGGCGACGATCAGCGATGCGACGAGCGAGGTCACAACGGTCAATCCGAGGTCGCTGAAGACCTGGCCAGCCAATCCTTCCACAAAGACCATCGGAAAGAACACACAGATGGAAGTGAGGGTGGAGGTGATGACGGCTCCACGAACCTCGCGCGTGCCACGGATGGCAGCCGCGCGGGTGGTATCTCCCTCTTCGCGACAGCGATAGATGGATTCTAGAACCACGATCGAAGAATCGACCAGCATGCCAATCCCCATGGCGAGTCCGCCGAGCGACATGATATTGAGCGAGACGTCGAGGAGGTTGAGCGGGGCAAAGGTGACGAAGATCGAGATCGGGATGCTGAGGGCAATGATGGTGGTCGTGCGAATGTCCCGCAGAAAGATGAGCAGGATGACGATGGCCAGGATGCCGCCGGTGATGGCCGTGCTCTTTACCTCCTTGATGCTGTTGTCGATGAAAACCGATCGATCGGCAACGACCTTGAGGATGACGCCCTCCTCCTTCAGCAACTTGCCGGCGACTCTGCTTGGGCGTACGCAGGGATCCGACGGCGGCCTTGATGGCTTCGCCGACCTTGACCATGTTGGAGTCGGCTTCCTTGTAGATGTCGATCTGCACGCTTTCCGTGCCGTCCGTGTGGGTGAGCATCTCGCGGTCGCGTTGGCCGTAAACGACGGAACCGAGATCCTTCAGGCGAAGTTCACGACCGTTGTTACGGTGAACGACGGTGTTGGCGATCTCCTCGAGATTGGAGTACTCGTTGATCGTACGTATCATGTATTCCGCGTTGCCTTCACGGATGCGGCCGCCGGCGGCGTTGATGTTCTCTGCGCGGAGCCGATCCAGGACGCGGTTGATCGAAATGTTGGCCCGATCGAGCTTGGCGCTGTCGACCAGGACATGGATTTCTTCTTCCAGACCGCCCCGAACCCGGGCAGCTGCAACACCGGGAATCGGTTCCAAGGCGCGTTTGACCTGGTATTCCGCGATCCGGCGAAGGCGGCGGGCGGAGGCGCGTTTCGATTCGGGATGGACACCGATCTTCGCCGCGTTTGCGCGCGTTTCCGAGAGACTCAGTTCCATCACCGGATCGAGCGACGGATCGTAGTGGAGCAACAGCGGTTTCTCGGCCTGGCGCGGCAGATAGACGGTATCCAGTTTTTCGAGCGTGTTCTGAATCGCATCGTGCATGGGAGTTCCCCAACCGAATTCCAACACGACATCACTCACCCCTGCCCGGCTGACACTGCTGATTTCGTTCAGGCCGGTGACAACACCGAGCCGTTCTTCAATAGGACGGCTGATGTCACTTTCGACCTCCTCAGGAGCCGCGCCGGGATACTCCGTGCGGATGGTGAGCGTGGGATAGCTCATCTCCGGCATGAGCGTGACGGGGAGTTGTCCCAGGGAGAAGTATCCGAATACCACGGCCGCGGTAAAAACCATCAACACCGCGACCGGTCGATCGGTGGTGAAATTGGGTTCAGGGCGGGATGGTTCCATGCTGCGCGTGCCGGAATGGAAAACTGCAACTCAAGCGTCGGGCTCAGTAGACAAGTTTCTTTTTCTTCTGCTTTTTACCGGGCTTGGCGGTTGCCGCAGCCGCGGCGGAACCGTTGGTCGCCAAGGCAGCCACGTTGGTCACAGCCGCGGGATCCGGTATGGTCTTCGGCTGACCCATCTCGCGAATGGGCTGGTTGTCCTTCAACCCGATCTGACCGGCAACGACGATGCGGTCACCGTCCTCGAAGTTCTCCTTCGGCTCAATGTGCTCCTTGTCCATGTTGACCGGTTTAACGAGATATCGTTTGGCACGCTTCACGCCATTGGTGTCGGTGATCTGCTTGAAGGCAAAGATCTGGTCGTTGTCGTAGACGATCGAGCGCTTTGGAATCAGCAGGGCGTCATCCTTGGTTTCCAGCACCAGTTCAACGTCGACCCACATGCCCGGGCGAAGGGAGCCCAGTTGTCGAATCCCCACGACCACCTCGATGGTTCCGGCCCGGGCTTCGACGATCGGTGAGACCCGCTTCACAAACCCCTCGAAGACCTGGTTGTTGAACGTGCCTGAGATCAGTCGCGCCGGCATGTTGACCTTCAGTTTGGGAAGGTATTGTTCGGGGACATGGATTATGGCAACGGTGGATTCAAGATTGATGATCTCAAATATCGGCGTGCCCTGGTTCACGGAATCACCGACCCTCACCGTGCGACTGGTGATGGTGCCGCCGATCGGCGCGCGCACTTCGGTGAAGTCCAGACTCCGCTTGGCGTTCTTCGCACGGAGTTCGGCCTGGTCGACGGCGAACTGGGCATCCTGCATGGCCGCTTCACTGATCAGTTCCTGATCATAAAGACGCTTTTGCCGGCCCAGTTCGATCTTCGCCTTGGTCAGTTGGCTGGCGGCCTGATCGTAGTCGAC
>JAYPXF010000046.1:0-15725 GCA_038154405.1 Verrucomicrobiales bacterium
TCCCTTAGAGGAGCCATGCCGCACTTTTCGAGCGCCCGATTTGGCGCGCCTACCCACCGCACTTTTCGGGCGGCGTTTACACTCAGGCAGCTCCAAAATGATAGCGCACAATGGTCTGACGTTGGCGGAACCGCGGGAAGTGACGCAGCTTACGCAGTCTCCCGAGCTTCGGTTCGACTTCATCCAAGAAGCTCCACTCATCCAGAAAACGAATATCTGATCCCCAGTTCACCATTTCATCCGCTGAATCGAGTCCGCAAGGCGTGTTCGGATCCGCTTCAGTCGCGGTGGCGTGAGCCAGAACGAGCTGAAAACTTCCGCCGCCAGTTCGCCGCCGGGGAAATTCCATGCCAGCTTCCGGACCAGTTGTTCGAGCGCAGGTTTGGGCAGATACATGAACAGTCCTTCGGCCAGAAAGAGGATCGGTCCATTGGCCAAATGCCGGACGGTTTCAAGCCAGGAATGCTCCAGCACGTCAGCGCCGACAGATTGGTCTCCCAACAGTTGTCTGCGCAACCCGATCATCTCCGGCAGATCTAGATCCAGCACGTTCTCCGAATCGAGCCGCCATCTGCGGGTGTCCAAGCCACAGCCGAGGTTCACCACCATTCCGTTCGGATGGCGATTCAGATGGTCTCGTGCATATCCGTCCATCCGGCGCGATCTCAATGCAACGTAGGTCTGCATGGACGGTTCGACCTCGTCCCGTGCCAGTGACCTGGCGAGTTCTGATCCCTGTTTCAGGCAGGGACGCAATCGCTCCATGATTTTCACCGCCTTGGCATCGTCCAGAATGGGGGTTCTCGACATCGACTCCAGCCCGCGGGACCACAGCGTGGCCAGGGCGGTTTCCGCCACACTCGGCAGATTGATGTTCAGCGATGTCGACTCTTGCTCAGGCATGAGGGGCGGTTCATAGACAGGAATTCCGGTCGTGTTTCAAGTCCCAAGACACAATCTTGCCAGCTCAATCCGCGCAATCTAACGTCGATGCGTTATGAAAACCGGTCTGAATACCATGTTCCTGCTCGCCCTCTGCGTCTCGGCGACGGTCTATTCTCCAGCCAATGATGGATGGCATTGTAGTTCACCGAGGGAGGAAATCAGGCCGGCCTTCGGACGGACGGACGTGGGGGATTCGAAGACCGGTCCTGAGCTCAGTATCGACACGGTCGATCGTGAGGGCACGCAGGGGACATGGCAGAGAACCTTCAAAATCAAAGGTGGCAGGCACTATCGGTTCAGGGCGTTGCTGACCACCAGGAACGTATCCCTGCCCCGCCGCAGTGTCGTCGCCAAGATCACCTGGCAGAATGCGAACGGACAACTCGTTCCGAACGACAATCCCACAAACCGCAAATGGCTTCGCTCTGGCACTTCCACCCATCGTCCGGACTATCCCATGACCGAGCGCGATGCGGGTAGCGGTTGGACCGAGGTCTCCGACACCTACCGGGCACCCGTCAAGGCGACAAGGGCATTGGTGGAGTTGAAGTTTCGTTGGGCTCCTCCGCGCAGTTCGGTTCGCTGGAAGCAGGTCTCACTTGCTGCAGTGCCCGCCCCGAAGAAGCGCATTGTTCGCCTCGCATCCGTCCATTTCAAACCGCGCACACAGGACCGGACCTTGAAAGCAAACCGCGAATCCTATGCACCGTTCATCGCCGAAGCGGCAAAGAAGAACGCCGATCTTGTGGTTCTCGGCGAAACCATCGGTGTTTATGCGACGGGCAAGACCTACGCCGAGGTCGCCGAACCGATTCCCGGCCCTTCCACAGACTATTTCGGCCAGCTCGCCAAGCAGCACGATCTATACATCGTGGTCGGACTGAACGAACGCGACGGTCACCTCATCTACAATGTCGCCGTGCTCGTCGGCCCCGATGGCAAGGTGGTCGGCAAATACCGCAAGACCTGCCTGCCACGCGGAGAAGCCGATGGTGGAATCACGCCCGGCAACTCCTATCCGGTATTCCAAACCCGCTTTGGCAAGGTCGGCATGATGGTTTGCTATGACGCTTTCTTCCCAGAAGTCGCCCGGCAACTCACCATCAATGGTGCCGAGGTCATCGCCTTGCCCGTCTGGGGGTGCAACCCCGAGCTCGCGGCCGCGCGGGCAACCGAGAATCACGTCTATCTGGTGAGCAGCACCTACACCGATCACAATCAGAATTGGATCAAGACCGCCATTTTCAGCCACGAGGGCGAGATGATCGAACAGGCGAAAGAATGGGCCGAGGTCATCGTCGCCGAAGTCGACCTGAACGCCCGCACCCATTGGCATGGCCTCGGTGATTTCAAGGCGCGAATCGCCCGAGGAAGGCCGGAGTGGACGGTTGAGAAGTAGCCGTTTCAGCCTCTCGTATTGCGGGCAACACACCGAGAGGCAAATGTCGTCAAGGCAGGCGGATCTCAGCCGGCCGTGCTGATTTCGATCGTCTCGTCGCGTTTGTGAGGCGTGTCTTCCTCCTCGTCGACGGTGCCGGAACTGGGAGGAGGAACGAGTGGACGGGCCGATTTGCGGACTTCTTCGGGTTCCTGCTCCTTGTGGAATTTCACACTGACCACCTTGCTGACACCGTGTTCCTGCATGGTCACGCCGTAGAGCACGTCGGACACGCCGATGGTGCGCTTGTTGTGCGTGATGATGATGAACTGTGAACGATCCAGGAATCGCTTCACGATCTTGAGGAAGCGATTGATGTTCGATTCGTCGAGCGGTGCATCCAACTCGTCCAGCACGGCGAACGGGCTCGGTTTGACCTCGTAGATTGAGAACAACAGCGCAACGGCCGTCATCGTCTGCTCACCACCGGAGAGCAGTGAGATGCTCTGCAGCTTTTTACCCGGAGGGCGGGCCACGATATCGACTCCGCTCTCCAACAGGTTCTCCTTGTCCACCAGGACCAGGTCCGCCTGACCACCACCGAAGATCTCGGTGAAGATGGATCGAAAGTTTTCGCGAACCGCCTCGAAGGTGGTCTTGAACATCTCCTGGGTCTGCTTGTTGATCTTGTCGATCACTCCCAGCAATTCATCTTTTGCCTTGGACAGGTCTTCAAACTGTTCGGTCAGGAAGCTGTAACGCTCTTCCGTTTCCTCGTATTCCTCGATGGCCACCAGGTTGACCGGCCCCATCTGATCGATCCGGGTCTGCAATCCCTCCACCTGCTCGGCGACGGCATCCCAGTCCGTGGAGCCTTCATGTTCCTCAAGTTCTTCCGGGGACACGGATTCCACCCGTGCCGGACCGTTGTCCGCATAGGTGATCGTCAGGCACTCACTTTCGACCTCCTCGATGTTGACGTGATATTTCTGTTCAATCTTCTCGCGCAGGCCGTTGATGGTCATCTGCTTCTCGGCAAGATCCACGTCAATGCTGCCCCGTTTCTCCTGCAACTGATTCAAACGATTACGTTCACCACGAAGGGAATTGTCCCGGTCTTCAATCGCCTTGTTCTGCTCTTCGCGCTGACGAACCAGCACATTGATCTGCTCGCCGAGAATGTTCCGCTCGTGCTGAACGCGCTCGATCTCCCGCTTGGCTGTTTCGATCCCTTCTTCCGCATCTGTTTTGCGTCCCAGAAAACTACCCAGCTCTTCTTTGCGCCGGGTGATCAGCGTCGTCAGTTCCTGGATCCGTTCTTCCAGCGGACCTTGTTGGCGTTTGAGTGAAGCATTCCGCTGTTCTTCCGCTGCCAGATCAACCTTGGCCTCAGTGAGAACATTCTGCGCTTCATCACGATCGACCCGCAGCTGGTCAATCACGACCGTCAATTCCTCGACCCGTTCGCGCGCCTTCCGCTCGCGCTCCTCAATTTCGTCGATCTGCTCAGCAAGCTCATTGCGTTTACCGGAGCCTTCCTCTTCCTGACCGGCGAGACTCTGCACTTCGTAGACGACCGTATCGATCCGCTGCTCAAGGTTCTTCAGTGAATTCTGCAGGGCGTTGTGCTCACCTTCACGGGCGGCGATTGAAACCTCGTGCTTGCGCAGCTCACTCTGCGCATCCTGTAGGCCCGCCTGCAGTGCGGTCAGTTCACCCTGCTGACTTCCCTTGTTCCGGCTAAGTTCATCTATCCGTCCTTGGAGCCCTTCCAGCTCGGACTGCAATTCCGCGATCTCGTTCTTGCGCGAAAGAATCGAAGAGGCGGATTTGCCGGAACCGTTGCCGCTGCCGCCGGTGAAGATCCCGAAACGATTCAGCATGTCCCCGTCGAGCGTGACGAAATCAAAACGCCCATCGGTATCCCGCCATGCCTTGGTGGCTTCCGCGAGATCCGCGACGATGCGCGTGTTGGCCAGCAGTCCCTGCACGAGATGGTTCGCCGCTTCGTCGGCCTCCACCAACGGCCCTGCGGATTCGCCCGGACCGTCCTGCGATTCCACCTTGCGGGCACGGGACAGATCCAACGCGGCGATGCTGGCCTTGCCGAGCCTGTCGCTCTGCAGATCGGTCAGAATCTGTCGTGCGGATTCTGGTTCTTCGGTGAGAACCAATTGAAGCTGCTGTCCCAAGGCGGTCTCCACTGCCTTGACGTATTTCCCATCCGGTACGCGAATGCGATCGGCAAGCGAACCGACCACGGCCGAAGATTTCTTCATGGCGACCTGCGCCGCCTCACTGAATCCCTCGTGGGAATTCTCCAGTTGTTCGAGCACATTCAGCCGCGAACGCTTCTCCGCCTGCTCGCGCAATAGACCATCCAGTTCGGCTCCGATCTGCGCGACCTGTTCCTGCAATTCGGCAACTCGATTCTGGCGATCATCGATCGTGCCACGCTGGGTCTCGACATTCAGCTTCTGCTCCTCGACGTTGGTGTTGAATTCGGCCAACCGTCGTTCCAATCCGGCACGCTCTTCTTCGAGTTGAATCTTTTCGGCGGAGAGCTTCTCCAACCGAACGACGTTGCCCTGTTTGCGCAGATCGAGCGCGTTAATCTCATTGCGCAAACGGCTCAATTCCTGATTCACGCTGAAGGCCTCGGACTGGGCTTCCCGCAGTCCCTCCTGATTCGACTGCATCTCGCCTTCGATGACCTTCAGCTTTTCCTTGCGTTCATCAACAGCCGATTTCTTTTCACCGAAAACCGATTCGGAATACTTCAGTCGATCGACCACATCGGCGTGCTCATCCCGAGCTGTCGCGATCCGGAGTTCGGATTGTTCAATCTCACTGAGTGCCGTCGTGTTCTGCTCGGCCAGTTCATTGAGCCGTTGCTCGTTGAATTCAATCTGATGTTGATGACGTTCGCCTTCGGCCTTCATCTCCAGGCCGCGATGCTGTTCCTCGCCGATTCTGCCATCGAGTTTCGCCAAGGCCTCGCGTTGTTCACGGATCCCCTCCTCCGCTTCAAGCACGCCCTTCGAGGCATTCTCAAAATCTTCGCGAGCTTTGTCCGCGTCCGCTTTCCGATTGGCAATGTCATGCGTCAGGACATCGAAGTAATGACGCGCCAGCTGGCATTCCAAATGCTGCAACTGCACCATCAGATCCTTGTAACGCCGCGCCTTGCCGGCTTGCCGCTGCAGGGATCCGATCTGGCGCTTCACCTCACGAATCGTATCTTCGACGCGCAACAGATTCTGTTCAGTGTGGCCCAGCTTGCGCATGGCCTCCTTCTTCTGCTCCTTGTAACGCGTGATGCCTGCCGCTTCCTCAAACACCGCCCGTCGATCATCCGGTTTGCTCTGAATGATCCGGGTGATGTTGCCCTGAGCCATGATGGAATAGCTCGTGCGACCGACACCGGTTCCCATGAACAGTTGTTGGATATCCTTCAGCCTGGCTGGCGACTTGTTGATAAAATATTCGCTCCCGCCGTCCTTGAAAATCCGGCGGGTCACCGTCAGTTCGTTGAAGGTGATGTCCACCCCGGCAGCCCGCATGTTTTCGTGATCCACATCGCCGATGGTGATGGATACCTCAGCCATCCCGAGCGGCTTGCGCTTGTCCGTGCCGTTGAAAATGACGTCCTGCATCCCCCCACCACGCAACGCCTTGGCGGACTGCTCACCCAACACCCAACGGATCGCGTCGGCCACATTCGACTTACCGCAACCGTTCGGTCCCACAATGCCCGTGATCCCACGCTCGAAATTCAGCGTGGTTCGGTCCGCAAAGGACTTGAACCCGAGGGCGGTGAGGCTCTTCAAATACATCGACTGCATTAAACGACACTCCCTTGGGGGGCGTAAAGGGGAAAACCACAAGATATGGTATGGAGTTATTCAACCACCCAAAATTCGGGTGGGAGCGTCCTGATCGCTATCCACACCATGTTCACCCCACGAATCCGAATTGGGGTTCGTACGTGTGGCACCGGTGGATCACAGGCGAGCCCCAACACTTCGCCCCCATTTCAGCCCTCGTGAATGGGAATAAGTGGGGAGTCATAATTCAGGTGCCAAAACCCGATAGATTCGGAAGACTTGTGGAATGCGTTGCGCAAAGGAAAGCTGACAAACACGACGGACCCGCCCTACTCTGAAGCGGCTGAACTGTTGGGGTACCAGTAATCGGGGAGATTGGGTTTGGTGCCCACCAAGATCCCCAGTACGTCCTGTTTCGATCTTGGTGATATGGTTTGGAATGCTTCTGCTTCGTCCTTGCCCGTAAGGATGTCGTGCATCCGTTTGAGAATGTGTTCGCGCATGACGCTGGGGATGGCGTCGAACGACTTCGTGTAGATGATGTAACTGCAGGGATACTTGAACAATCGTCGCTTGAGATCCAGCTGCCGCAGACTTCTGCCTTGGTCGTCCATCGGTCCCTGCTTCTCGAACCATTCACGGTAGCCGGAGTCACCCACGATCTCGCCCTTCAACTCGGTTTCCTCGGCCATGAGCGCATATCGCAGGAAGGCGTTCACCTGGTTGCGGAGGTAACGGATATGACCATAGCGATGCATCATGATCTGGGTCTCAAAACTCAGCCGCGTGATCAGGTTGTGCATGTGCGTCTGGTGGTCATGGACCATGAGCGCAACGATGTCGCTCTTCGTCGAGAGAAACCCGTTCACATCCACGAGCTCATCCAGCGAGTTTCGGTTGCCTCGGTAATCCGGATCGTCCTGACGCGTTTCCTAGATCTTCTCCCCCACCCGGTTGCCGCGATGCACCTGTTTGCCGGAATTGCCGGTGACATACCATCCTCCCCAACGTTCGGACAACGGGGTGCGGTGGTTCACTTCCGAAGCGGCCGTGATGAGAATGGGTTCCCCGGTCTGGTCCGTTCCCACCGAGCGCACAACGTGTCCGGGCACGCCCAGTGAACGTGCGGACGCGTGGCAGGTCAGACATTGGGCGTTCTCGTGGAAGACCGGGTTCTTGCGGTTCACCAGATCCAGATCGTAGAACACCGTGCCTCGTTTCGGATCCACTTCAGACACTTCCATGACCGGTGCTCCGGGAATCCAGCCAATGTAGACCTCGTCATTGAAGTAGACGGAACGCGGGTTGTCTGGAGCTATATGATTGCGCTGCAAGGAGGTCTTGGAGAAGAGCAGCATCTGCGATGAGATCGGGACGTCGAGCTCCTTCAACAGCGAAGGAAGCCAGCCCCATTGCTCGTCGTAGTGCAGCTTGGATTTACCCGCTTCGAGTCTTTTCACCAACCGGGCGATCGGTCCTGTGGTTTCCAGATTGCCATAGTCAACCGGTTCGTCGTGAAACGGAACGGGATGCTGGGCGCCTTGGAAATCGGACTGCCCCGGTGCAGTGTTCGAAAGGGTGAGGAGAAAGCAGAGAAAAACGACTCCCGCCGGCCTGGTTAAGAACATGCCGTTCATTCGCAATATTCGATGCCGCACAGCCTGATTGGATTCACGGCAACACCGACCCTATTTTGGCCGAAATCCACCAGCAGCAATCATTCCTCGGCTCCGTCGGCGTCGAACAACGCTTCCGCGAATTGCTTGGCATCAAACGGTTGCAGATCGTCCGGCTTCTCACCCAGGCCAATGAACTTGATCGGCAGCTTCAGTTCCTTGTGAATACCGACCACCATTCCGCCCTTGCTCGTACCATCCAGCTTGGTCACGACGAGGCCCGTCAGCGGGACGTGCTTGTTGAACTCGCGAGCCTGAACGGCGGCGTTCATTCCGGTCGTGGCGTCGATAACGAGGAGCACTTCATGCGGTGCGCCCGGCAGTTGTTTGTCGAGTACACGATGCACCTTCTGCAGTTCCTTCATCAGGTTGGACTTGGTGTGCAAGCGGCCGGCAGTATCGACCAAGAGTGTTGCAGCCCCACGTGCGTTGGCCGCCACCACGGCGTCGTGTGCGACCGACGCCGGATCGGCTCCGTATTCGCCGGCGATCACATCGGAATTGAGGCGCTCCCCCCAAGTCTTCAATTGATCGATCGCGGCGGCCCGAAAAGTATCACAGGCGGCCATCACCACCTTCTCTCCGCTGCCGATCATCTGGTTTGCCAACTTGGCGGTCGTGGTGGTCTTGCCGGTGCCATTCACGCCGACCATGGAAACGACCGTCAATCCGTCCGCGGATTTCTTCAGTGAGGAATCCATTTCGGCAAAGCTCTTTTCCACCTCCCGGATGGCTACCGTAATGACATCAACTCCCTCGCCTCCCTGTGTTTCGTATTCTTGGCGAACAGCGCCGAGGATCTGCCGGGTCATCGCCATGCCGATGTCGGAGCCCAGGAGAATGTATTCGAGTTCCTCCACCGTGTCCGCGGTCAGTTTCGGTGAACCGCTGACGATGCGTTTAAGTTCGTGCCCGAGCTTGGACGCGGTTTTGCGCAGTCCTTCCTTGAATTTTGCAAACAATCCCATGTTGTCGTGTGAAAATGTGCTTAGTTGGCGGCCGCGGTCTCGGCCTGCCGTTCAGCCCTCCGTGCCTTCATCTTTTCGACGTAGACGTAAGGCAATTTGATGGTCCCGATCAACGGTTTTCCGCGGTTGTTGCCGTGGCAATCGGAACCGCCGGTGGCCAGCAGGCCGTATTTGTCGGTCATTCCTTCGTAGCGTTCGATGTCCGTGATCGAATGGCGTGAATGAAAGCACTCCAGCCCATCGAGACCGGCATCGACCATTCTTGGGATCACATCGTCCGTCTTGTTCAGCCCGGGATGGGCCATCACCGCCAGTCCTCCAGCGTGGTGTACCAGTTCGATTGCTTCCTCGGCGCTAATCCGTTTCTTGGGCACCCAGGCGGGTTTGCCTTTCTTCAGGTATTTGCCGAAAGCGACATCGGTGGAGGAAACGAATCCGGCATTCACCATCGCGCGCGCAACATGTGGGCGGCCCGGTGCCTTGCAACCGGCAAGTTCGAAGACAGCTTCGGATTTCAGGGGAATTCCGACTGCATTCAACGCATCGGTCATCTCACGAATGCGATCCTGCCGGATACGCTGTGAGACGCCGAGTTTCTTGAGCAAGAGCGGATTCTCGATATCCAGAAAATAGCCCAGAAGGTGGATTTCAAAACCGTCCGCCTCGCAGGTGAGTTCGGAAGCATTGATGAATTCCATTCCGAGTTTCTCGCAGGCGTCCGCCATGGGCCGGCATCCTTCGACGGTGTCGTGATCGGTCAAAGCGAGGGAACGCAAACCCCGCTCGTGCGCCAATGCCGCCAGTTCTTCCGGGGTAAATGTCCCGTCAGAGAACTTTGTGTGCATATGTAGGTCGGCGAACACCATGGCGATTTGACAGTCCGGTCAGACAGGTGCACACCGTAGCACAGGCTCGGGATGAGCGGCGAAAAGAATTTGAATTTTGTAGATTTCCGGCAGACGCGGCGACTTCACTTGCCTCCTGAGCTGCGGACAATTCCGGTTACACCCGGTTCCGTGATGGTCGGCGATCCCACCGTGCCGCCGCCGCCCGTATTAGGTGCGGGAGTCAGGTCGGAGACAACCAGTGCGGCGACATTAATGCTCGCTGCAGTCAGGACGCGTTCGGCGCGCACACGCAGATACGCGAATTCAAGGCGGCTGTCCTTTTGCACATTGAATTCCAAGTCCTGGGTAAACGGGATGTTACGGGCGATGGCGAACCAGTCCTTCAGATTCGAAGATCCTTCCAAGATATAACCCACTCCAACCACATCGTTTCCACGAATCTTGAAGCCGCTCCCATCCCGACTGATGTCAAATTCACCCCCGTTGGACGGCGGACTGAAGTTCGAGAGCGAGCTTAGAGATGTCTGGGGAATCTGCGAATTGGAGGCGGCAGCCGAAATCTCGACAAGGTAATCGATGTTGCAAGACGATGAGACCGGCGGAGGTGGTGCCGTTTCGGATGCGTCTGCTACCACTGCGCCTGACGCTCCGGCTCCAATTTGCCCAACCGCAACGGAGGCGCCAGACGAAGAAGCTGCGGTCGAACTCGTGACCGCAGCTTGTTGGGTGGCCTGCAAAGCTGCTTGTCTGGTCGCACCCGAGATCCAACTGGAACCAATCTGGTAATCGGTGATCTCCGCCATCCCCAAAAAGGTAAACGCGAAAAGCAGCAGTGCACCTGCCATGCTCTTCAGAACTCCTGCGCTTTCTTTGATCTTGGTAGCCACGTCCCACGCCTCCAGCGGAATGGTCAACCCGAGCGGTTGTTGTGGCGACTGAAAATCACCGTGTGATCTGCCCCAGATCACGCTTGCGATCGAGTTCGTGATAGAAGAGTGCTGCAACCACGAGGGAGTGGCGGAACGCACCGTTGACGATCATGTGTTCGATTTCGTCATAGGGCACTACCTTGGTGATGACATCTTCGCCATCGTCCAAATCCACGTCATGCCTGAGTTCGCAGTTCTCGATGAGAACCGTGGAGGTCTTGTTGCTCATGATGGCGGGATTGGAATACATCTCGCCGATCACCCGGGCGCTTTCCCCCTCGTAACCGGTTTCCTCCCGCAGTTCTCGGATGGCCGTTTCGATCGGCGAGGCGTCTTCCGGGTCCATCACTCCCCCCGGCAGTTCGATTTCCACCGTTTCGCTTCCGTGCCGATACTGCTCCACGAGCACGAATTCATTGTTGGGGGTGACAGGCACCACGTTCACCCATCCGGGAGGATGCATGATGTAGAAGTCGTGCTCGGAGCCGTTCCGCGGATTGGCCTTCCGGTCAATGGTGACGTCGAAAATCTTGAAGTTTGCGACGTGCTTGCGGTTGAGGAGTTTCCACGGCTCAATCATCGCTGCGGAGACTCCTCGGCCCGGTTCGGCTTGTCAAATACGGCCATCTGAAATCTCAAATTTGAAATTTGCAATTTCAGCGGGTCTGGCACTATCGCGCCTCGCGTATGCAGACCCTACTCATCGCCATACTTGCGGGCGCCGGCTTCATCGTCGCTTATCATACCTACGGCCGCTGGCTGGGCGGCAAAATATTTGCCTTGTCGGCCAAAGCCGTCTGCCCGTCGGAGAAACTCAACGACGGCGTGGACTACGTGCCGACCGACAAGGGGGTGGTGTTCGGCCACCACTTCACCTCCATTGCGGGCACCGGACCCATCGTAGGACCGGCCATTGCCGTGATGTGGGGGTGGTTACCGGCCCTGCTCTGGGTCGTGTTGGGATCCATTTTCATCGGTGCGGTGCATGACTTCGGTGCGCTGGTGGTGAGTCTCCGCAATCGTGGTCAGACGGTCGGTGACATCGCGGGACGGGTGATGAAGCCGCGCGTGCGGATCCTATTTCTCTCCATTCTCTTCATGGCCCTTACCATCGTGCTGGCCATCTTTGGGTTGGTGATTGCCGTGGTTTTCCGCCAATACCCCGCAGCGATCTTTCCCTGCCTGATTCAGATCCCGATCGCCGTTGGCATCGGCGTTTGGTTGCATCGTCAGGGCAAGAACATCCTCGTGCCATCAATCCTCGCTTTGGCGGTGATGTATCTGACGGTAATCATTGGGGACAAGGGAGCGCTCGGAGCGTTCAACGCCTCGCTCGCCGCGTGGCCGGTGATGAACTGGGTGGCGGTGCTGCTGGTCTACTCTTACGTTGCCTCGGTGCTCCCGGTTTGGACACTGCTGCAGCCACGCGATTACATCAATTCGCTGCAGCTGATTTCCGCCTTGGGGCTCATCGTTATCGGGCTGTTTGGCGCGGCGTTCATGGGCGGCGTGGTACCAGGCGGAGGTGAACGTCAGTCGTTGGAAATTGTCGCGCCCATGATCAACCTGAGTCCGGAAGGGGCTCCCTTCATCTTTCCGTTTCTCTTCATCACCATCGCCTGCGGTGCCTGCAGTGGTTTCCATTGTCTGGTCAGCAGCGGTACGAGCAGCAAGCAACTGAAGAGTGAACCGGATGCCCGCTTTGTAGGCTACGGTGGCATGTTGACGGAAGGCTTTCTCGCGACGTTGGTGATTCTCGCCTGCTGCGCCGGATTGGGGCTGGGCGTGTCCACGGCGGAAGGTCAATTCCTGACTGGCAAAGAAGCTTGGACGGCACGTTACGCCAGTTGGGGCGCCGCAGCTGGTCTCGGTGCCAAGGTCGGGGCTTTCGTCGATGGATCGGCAAACTTCCTGATGGCAATCGGAATCCCGCGCGGGATGGCCCTCGCGTTGATGGGCGTCCTGGTTGCTTCGTTCGCAGGCACCACACTGGACACTGCGTGCCGACTTCAGCGCTACGTGATTCAGGAACTTTCCGCAACGATCAGCGGGGTGAATCGCCCTGGTGCGCCTGCCGATGCGAGGCCCAGTGGAGTATGGGCCCTGCTCTCCAACAAACACGGAGCGACCATATTTGCCGTGATGCTCGGTGTTGCGGTGGCCGCTGCTCCTCTGCCCGGCCAGGAAGGATGGACCTGGGGCTCGGCCGGCAAAGGCGGACTGCTGCTATGGCCGCTGTTCGGTGCGACCAACCAGCTTCTCGCCGGCCTCGCGTTGATGGTGATCTTCTTCTACCTGTGGCGGCGCGGGAAACCGATCTGGTTCATCTCGCTACCGATGATCTTTATGTTGATCATGCCAATCTGGGCCATGAGCACGCAGCTGTTCGTCGGTGAGAACAGCTGGATTCAGAAAGGCAACTGGCTCGTGGTAAGCATCGGGCTGATAACGATTCTCCTCGAGATCTGGATGGTCATCGAAGCCTACCTGTTGTTGCCAAAGGTGAAAGGTGTGCTGGAGGAGAACGCCATGGATGCGGCGGCCGAACCCGCGAATTGAGAAGCTCCAGCTCACGAATTCCGCATGTCGCGCATCGGTCTCTTCGGCGGTTCGTTCGATCCGGTTCACCTTGGGCATATCCTAGTGGCGCAGGCGGCCTGCGAAGAGTTTCAGCTGGATGAGATTCACTTTATTCCGGCGGCCCGTTCACCATTCAAGCCGGATCAGCAACCGGCTCCCCATGGCCTGCGCGTGCAGATGCTGCGTCTGGCCCTGGCCGGTGAGCCGCGCATGCACGTGGACCAGGTCGAGCTCGATCGCGGCGGTGTCTCCTACACGATCGACACCGTTCGGCATTTTGAGGAACGGTTTCCGGACGCAACGCTGTTTTGGTTAATCGGGGCGGATCATGTTCCCACGCTCGACAAATGGCGCGACTCGGAAGCATTGGCGTCGGCATTGGAGTTCCTGGTCATTCCTCGACCGGGCGAAGCTCCGGCAAATGCGCCCGGAGGATTCATCACTCATCACTTGCGGGGATTCCCGTTGGGCGTGTCATCATCGGAAATCCGAGAGCGAGTCCCGCGGGATTTGCCGATCCGACATCTCACCGGATCCGCCGTCGCCGAGGTCATTCGCAACAACGGCCTTTATCTTTGACCGCAGATTTGACAGCCTGAAAACAATGGAATCGGAAGAACTGGCCCGCCTGAGCCACAAGTTTGCAGACCTCAAGAAGGCGGAAAACATTGTGATGCTGGACGTTCGGGAAATCTCGAGCGTGACCGATTTCTTTGTCATCTGCTCCGGTGGAAGCGATCCTCACCTGCGAGCGATCGTGAACGAGATCGATGACGGAATGCAGCGGCATCATGGCGTCAAATGCACCCGGATCGACGGTGATCATCTTTCCGGCTGGGTGGTGATGGATTACGTGGACGTGATTGTCCACGTGATGCGCGAGGATGTCCGCGAGAACTACGATCTTGAAGGGCTATGGAGTGACTCCATGGAACTCAGTGCGGCCTGACTCCTTTTTGCCCCGGCGGAATTGAAAGCCGGCTACGCCTCTTCGTCCTTCTCGGGAGTCGCCTCGGAGGTCTTGGCCATCTCGGCAACGAGATCCGCGAAATCATCCAACCCGGTGGCGGGAATGATGATGTTGTCGCGGCGGCCGTTTACATCTTCGGTGATGCGCAGAAAACGGCCGCGAGGGTTGTCTTTGAGGGTCATGATGAACGTCTTCCGTTCGATCTGGACCTTTTCCGTGCGGATGGTTTCTTCCGGAACGTGTTGGCGTTGTCCGTGGTGTTGGTTGGTTCGTTGGTAGTGGGATGATCGTTGGCCGCCGTATGAGGACGACCGCTCATTGGAGTACATTGTCTGGCCTTTCCAATTTACCGGTCTTGCGGGATAGCAACCGAGCATAGTTCGACAACACGCCTCCTAAAACTGTTTGTCAATGTTGAATTTGCCGCTACCCAAGTACTTGGGACCCTCGTTGGGATGCATCATCTGCCAGAGGTAGATCCACAAACCCAACAGCATCAACAGGTTCAATCCCTGCGACACGCCATGCCATACTCCGAAGGAGTTGGCGTATTCGCTTTTTTCATCCTCAGTGACCGTCAACTGATACTGCTCCGCGTATTTGTAGCGGTAGTATTCCTCCAGTTTCGGATCCATCCATTTGCCGGCAAAGATCGCCAGCGCCAAGGATCCTCCCACCAGGATCACGTTCAATCTTTGCAGCGTCTTGCCGGTATAGATCCAGTCGAAACCCAGATGCAGGAGTGCCAACGTTCCGAAGAGATAATGCATCCCATAGAAGCGATCGAAGACATACATGATTGTCTGCCCGTTGTAGGGCGGCGGCAGCAGTGTCTTGATGGGATCGGCGAAAAATGCCGGCGCGACGAAAAAGGTGAAGAAAAGTGTGCCCCCGAACCAGATGGCGGCAATGGTGACCCCGGCAAATTTGATGGCGGACAGCACGTTGCAACAAGCTAACGACTTTCCCGTTTCAGTGCCAAGCAAGAATGAAGCTCAGGATTGATCGACCGGAGATTCCATCTCAACTGTCAGTTGCTCTTCAGCGATCTCCTGCAGCGTCCGATTGCCGGCGGCCCTCATCTCGGTCTGGATGACCTCCCGGTATTCTTCGGCCACGCGGTCGCCCTTGAATTCGACAAGTTCGGTCCCTCCTCCAGTGGTCCCGTTGCGGACCGCCTCAAGCACATCCGCGAAGGTGATGGACCAGAGCGGTCGGGCGGGCAGGTAGGAGCGTTCCTCCTCGTTCACCTCGAACACCAGCATGTCGTCCAGCAAGGTTTCCATCGTGGCTACAATAAGGCGGGAAGGGACTCCGATCTGGTGGGAGATGTGTTCGGCGGTGGACGGACCTTTGCCGGCGTGGAAGCGTTTGGCCAGTTCAGTCATGATGCGCAACGCCACCAGTTCGCGGCCCCGGGGCGTAAGATACTCCACCAGGCATTCCTGTACGTAGGCCCTTCGGTTCTGGAACGCGTAGGCGAACTGAGCACCGAACAGCAGGAACAACCAGCCAAGGTAGAGACTGATCATCATCACCGGAATCATGCCAAGGCTGCCGTAGATCTTGTTGTTCGTTACGATGCGCGAAACGTAGAACACGAA
>JAYPXF010000046.1:15735-23668 GCA_038154405.1 Verrucomicrobiales bacterium
CCACCAATGAAAGCGGCCCGCCAATGAACGCGCGTGTTGGGCATCAGCTTGTAGAAAAGCGTGAATCCGAAGCTCAGCATCAGGAACGGCAGCAGTTTTACGAAGAACGCAAACATCTCGTTGAGCGGATACGGCATCGATTCCAGCTTCTGCATGAACGCCTGTGCTTCCTGTCCCGAGTTGATGGTCATGGCGCCGATCAGCAGCAACGGACCGAGCGTCATGGCCGCCCAGTAGGTGGTGATCCGGGCAAACCAGTTCCGCCCCTTGTGCACGCCCCAGATGTCGTTGAAGGTGTCTTCCACTCGGCCGAGCATCGTGATGACGAGATAGATGAGCAAAATCATGCCGCCGGTCGACAAGGCTCCGCCGCGGATGTTCTGCACGAAGTTGTCAATCTGCTCCTCGACAATATCCTGGGTTTCACGGGTGAGATCGTGTTCATGGGAATCCGTCAGTCCATCGGCAGCGGGGTCGTTCGTGCTCGTAATCGTGCCCACAATGTTGGTGGAAACCGTGTTGGTCCCCGGCCCGCTCGGTTCGGCCGGCGCCGGTACAATCGCGTTCACCACCCAGCGCGTGAACTCCTTGATCTTGGTTTTCTCCCCCTCCTCCTCCTTCAGGATGGCAGCGGACACGCTGATCGCGATGGCAAGCATCGGAACCAGTGCCAGGAGGTTGGAGTAGGCCAGCGCCGAAGCGCGGATCATGCAGCGATTGCGGATGAAGCTCTTGATGGCGAAGACCCAGAAATGCACGAAGCGCTCGACCAAGGTGAGCGTCGCGTGTCCTTCCATCGACAGTCGGTGCCGGGAAAAGTCCTCGGACATGATCGCCCTGACCTTGCGAAGCAGTCCTTTCCGATTGTCCGGATCATCACTCATGCTGCGGGTTCCGCAATTGCTTCCATTTCCTCGTTCACCTTCAGCACGCCGGCCAGCATATCCAGCCAATCCGCTTCAGTGGTTTCCCAGCCGCTGCTGAAACGCAGGACCCGACCGGCATCTTTGGGAGCGTGGCCCATGGCCGTGAGCACATGGGAAGGTTCTTCCTTGCCACTGGCACAGGCGGATCCGGTGGTAACCGCGAAGCCTGCCTTGTCGAGTTTTACCACCCATCTCTGCTGGCAATCCGTCTGCGGCATAAGCACCGAGACGGTGTTCCACATGCGATCGGCATCGGCTCCGACGAGTTCGGCACCAGCGAGTTTCTCGAGAATCGAATCGATGAAATCATCCCGCCATTTGACCCGGCTGGGATGTTCGCCTTTGGCCAGTTGGCTTTCCCGCAGCTCCAACGCAGACATCATGGCAAGCACGCCGGGCACATTCTCCGTTCCGGCCCGGCGGCCTTCCTCCTGACTGCCTCCGCGCAGAAGTGGCTCGATCTTGCCTTCCGGACATTTCAGAAATCCAACGCCCCGTGGACCGCCAAACTTGTGGGCGCTACCGCTTACGAAGTCGCATTTTCCCAATCCGTCAGCCGGTCGTTTGCCGAGCCATTGGGTGGCGTCGCAGAAGAACTCCACATTGTTTTCCCGGCAGGCCTTGAGGGCATCCTGCCACGGCTGCACGACACCGGTTTCATTGTTGGATGCCATCAGTCCAAGGATCGCCGGTCGGCGTCTGGCCAGACTGGCCTTCAGCTTGTCGATAGAGAGTGCCCCGTCCTCATCCGGTGGCATGAAAAGATTTCGCTTCGGGAAATGATGTCGCATCGGTTCCATCACGCTGGGATGCTCAATTCCCGAGGTCCAGAAGGTGGCAAATTCCGCCTTGCTCACCGCAGCGTGATGGATCACCAGATTGTTTGCCTCGGTAGCGCCGGATGTCCAAACGATATCCTGCGGATGACAACCCAGCAGATCGGCCAGCTTCTCCCGGGCTTCATTCAACGCCTTGTCTGCCCGGTCGCCCACACGATGGGGACTTGAGGGATTGCCGATGTAACGATCTACCGCTTCGGACCACGTCTCTTTTGCAGCCGGATGCATCGGCGAAGTCGCGTTGTGATCGAAGTAAAGCACGGGGCGAAAATAGAAGTTCGACGGCGGGAAGGCAATCCGGGCCGTCACCGATCGCGTTGAATCCGGTAACAGCGGTTGGCGTTGAACTCACCGGTCAACCGCGTCTTCCTGCCGTCATACCAGGTGACCTCGATGTCGTGGATTTCCTCGTGATCGCCGAGGCCGAAATGCGCCTCCTGCGGATCGAATGAAACAAATCCGCCGCTCGCACGAATCTCCCGCATCTGCTGCTTGGCCCCGTCTTTGCCGTAGCGAATGACGATTCGTGCCCCGATGCCAAAGCGATTACCACGTTGATCGCGAAGCTGAATGGTGACCGAGTTGCCCTTCGGTCCCTGGTTCTCAAAAACCCGCACCGATGCGAAGGTCACCGGCAGAGTAAAGATGTCGACATCGCCGTCCCGATCAAAATCCAGGCAGTTGAACGCGCTGGTTGAGGCGTAATCAGAAAGTCCGTATTCGTCCGTCTTCAGATCGAAGTCCTTTCCGCCCTCGTTGTGGAAGAAGGTGTTGTTGTCCCGCCACATGAACTGGAAGAAGCCCGTGGCGATATAGAGATCCTGAAACTCGTCATGATCCAGATCGGCAAAGGCCGCGTTCCAGGTCCAGCCCGCCCGGTGGATTCCAAACTTCTTGGCCACGTTCCGAAGTTTGCCGTCGGCGTCTCGTTTCAAAAATATGTTTTCCTCTTCCCGATCCTGCGGCAATTGTCCGGGCAGATCCTTATCCTCGAGCACTTTGAAAGGTGAATAGATACGGTCGAGGAAAAGGCGCACGTCCGTGCGATGCTCAGGTACGGTCGGCCGCGGATCGAACTGCGGCTCGGTGGCGGCGCGGCGAATGACGTGATATGCGATCCAATCCTGTTTGAGCTCCTCCGGCACGAAATGATAGGTCAGCATCACGTTGCGATTCCAGAAGACCTGCAGATTCTGGATGAACTTGGCAATGAGCTCGCGTTCTTCCTCCGTCTCGGCCGTTTCCAAGTATTCTTCCATCTCGGCACGGATATCGTATTTGCCCTCCACCTGGTCATGTTTCGTGAGTTGAGAGATGAAGATCTCCGGTGTCAGGTCGTTGTCCACATCCGCGGACTGGATGCTCATGGTGGTCAATCCGGTCAGCGGAACCACGTCCTCTTCCACACCGACGCGCTTGAAGTTTCCGTCCTTGCCGCCCAGGTAGAGCATGTCGGGAACGACCCAGTCGTTGTAGCACATGAAGTCGGGATGACCGTCCTCGTTGAAATCAGTGGCGATGAATCCCTGGGTCTCACCGGGGAGTCCCGGCAGATCGACCAGTTGACTGCCTTTTCGCCCTGGACCACTCAGATAGAGAAGCTGGTTCCGGCTGGATTCGTGTGAGATCGGAGCATTCTCACCGACGTGTCCGATGGAGTAGTTGCCGATGAACATGTCCAGCCAGCCATTGCGATCTAGGTCGTGGAAACCGATGCCGATGCCGGTACAACCAGGTTTGTGTGACAGCTGATGCACGTCATTCTTGTGAAACTGCCCCTCCCGATTGATTACAAGGAAGTTCCCCTCGTCGAGACTCGTGAAAACAATGTCCAGCCAACCGTCACCGTTCAGATCCACCAATGCGGCATTGAGGATTCCCTGTTGATTGAAATGGCCGATGTCCAGTTCCTGACGAACAAAGGTCTTCCCTCCGAGGTTGGCGTAGAGGTACAGACCGCCGATGTCAGGATCGCCGCAGACCAAAACGTCCGGATAGTTGTCTCCATGCACGTCGCCTGCCGCCATTCCCCGCACGAACAACTGCGGATAGATGACGAACTTTCGGATCGAGAAATAGGTCGGCAATTCAAAGCCCCATTCTTCGCCGGGCTTGCGTTCGAACAGGACACCATCGGTATTGGACCTAGGATTGAAGTCGTGGGCCGACACGGACACCGGTCCATTTTCCGGCAGTTGGTTGGTGATGGAGTTCACCGCTTCGAACCTCTGTGCACTGGCATCAATGGCCGCCTTGATCTCTGACCACGGCCGGGCCGCCGGCACGGTGGGGATATTGCGTTCGACCGGCTTGGAGTTCTTGAAATGCGTCATCAGCATCTTGCGATGCATGTGGCGGTCCGCCTGTTGCAACTTCGGTACCACCAGTCCTCCGCCCACTCCGAGCAGGACGACGGCGCCGGTGATGATGATTGCCGTCGCCTGGGAGAAAGCCTTCGCGACGATCAGATAGGAGTAGATGCTATAGCTGCCCAGGGTGAGCAGCAGGACCATAGAAAACGAAACCGGGATACCGAGCCCCATCAGCATCACCACCATCACCACGTCGAACGCCATCGGCACCGGCAGGAACACACCGATTATCGCCAGACCAATCAGAGCCGGGACAAACGCCGCGCCCTCGCCCAGCTTGCTTACCGATTTGACCATCTCGAAGGGCAGATAGGTGATCAGAATACTTCCAAGGAATCCGGCCAGCGCCATCAGCGGCACGGTTTGCTTTCCAACCTTCCACAAGTTTTTGAAGAAGGTCTTCGCAGTCCAGGTCAGGGCCTCGAACCAGTTCGCCGGCGTGGTATCCGTAACACTGAATTCGCACACCGCATTGAGATCGCACGATTCAGCAGCTTCTGCCTTGGGAGTCATCCAGGACTTGGGCGCAAACTTGACGAGCAATGGGACAATGAGGAACACGAGTCCCAAAGAAAGCAGGAGCTTGAGCGCGGCGAGATACCAAGGAAGGAGCGAGAACATCATACCCACGACGATGACGTTCATGCTGGGGGAACTGAGCATCGCACCGAGCGCGGTTTCCGGCCGCGCCCCACCCTTCTTGAGACCGAATGCAACCGGGGCGGCGCAGTTCACACATAGACCCATGGGAGCACCAATGAGGAACCCTTTGAACGTATTCGCGAACAATCCCTCAAAGCGACGGTTGTCGATGAGCCCGAGTATCGTGAGCAGGCATGCGGCGAAGACCAATCCGAAGGCCATTCCCTTTTTGTTCGTAGCGGCCCAGTTCACACTGGTGTAGATCACCTTCTTCCAGCCCGGATCGTTCTTCTCCACCTCCATCACGACATCGAAGGCGATTCCCTGCAGTTCCCTATCGGCCCCGATGCTGGATTTTTCCTGCAGATCAGGGTAGCGGGACCCCGTCCAGAAGCTCAGCGCCACACCAATGGTCAACAACGCCCCGATTATGAGGCGCTTGTCGAACCATGACGTCTTGGGTGGTGTGTCCAAATCCATGCTGTTGAACGTCTGAACCGGCGAATAGTTCAAATAGCCACGCATCCTTGGCCCTTGAAAGTCAAGGTTTTGAGGCGATTTGCCTCTTTCTTGCCATCTTCGAGTTGCTCTGCGTTGGGAACGAATGCTGCTGTTTTAGAGCTTCAGAATTGACACCGAAAGGTTTAGGGCTATTTTTTTAACCTTTGCTATGTCCGACACTCCCCGAAAAGACCCGTTCAAGAAACTCAGCCGACGCGAACGAGAGTTGCTTGAAATCATCCACCGACTGAACAACGCCACCGTAACCCAGATCATGGACGCCATGGAACATCCCCCGACGCGACCGGCGGTCCGGGCGCTCTTGGGTGTCATGGAGCGCAAGGGCTATCTCACGCACACCAAGGCCGGCCGAGAATTTGTGTACGAATC
This sequence comes from Verrucomicrobiales bacterium, assembly GCA_038154405.1. Classification (GTDB taxonomy): domain Bacteria; phylum Verrucomicrobiota; class Verrucomicrobiia; order Limisphaerales; family JAYPXF01. Next base: position 21,406 of record JAYPXF010000046.1, read on the forward strand.
CGCCGTTCCCCAGGAAGCTGCAGCGTCGTCCCTGTTCCGGGGCCTCATCAACAATTTCTTTGGTGGCTCCTTGAAGAATGCGCTCGCCAGCCACCTGTCGGAAACCGGTGAGAAATATTCTGAAGCAGAACTCGAGGAACTCTCCGAAATCGTGAACAAAGCCCGGAAACGCGGGCGCTGACCCACCTCCCATGGAGGACCTTTTTGCACACTTCAGCCAGTCGCTGCCGGCGGCAACCGTGCTGATGTTGCTCGTCCTCCTGCTCTCCCGCGCGCAACGAAGCGCGGCTCATCGCCATCAAGTATTGCTGTGGGGCCTTCTTCTCTCCGCCTGCCTGCCGTTTTTTCACGAACTGCTCCCCAAGTGGAGGATACTGCCACATTGGCAAGCAACCATTCCTGCGTCCTCATCCATGGTTCCGGGCATCCCTCTGCGTGCAGGTCATGGTCTGGATTGGCTGTATTGGCTGAACCTTGCTTGGACCGTTGGGATTGGTTGGATCGCAATTCGGACGGCTGCAGATCTTCGGCGGCTGCGTCGGCAGGAACTTGAGACCTTCGATCCCGATTGTCCCCGCATCGACGCAATCGCAACCCAGTGTGGTGAACAGACACAGCTTAAACGGGAGGTAAGAATCGCTTTTCATCCCGAATATCCCATGCCGATGACGTGGGGCTGGTTGCGACCTCAGATCTGGTTGCCTCTCGATGCGGATGAATGGTCGGACGAACAGTTGGAGTGCGTTCTGTTGCACGAGATGGCTCACATCGAGCGAAGGGATTTTGTCGTCGAACTCTTCACTCGTATTGCCTTGGCGGTTTACTGGTTTCATCCCCTCGCCTGGGCGGTCAATCGCCGAATGGAAATGGCGAAGGAAATGGCCTGCGATGATCGGGTGCTATTGACGGGCAAACCCGCCGGTGACTACGCCGCGAGCCTGACTCATATCGGTGCGGGATTGCAATTTCCCCCGGCAATGCCCGAGACGGCCGTCGGATTCCTTGGCCGCAAACCGCTCATTGCGAGGGCGCTCGGAATTGCCGATCCTTGGTTGCCTCGCGCCAGGATCACCCGCACGGATATCTTTCAGACTGCAGCACCAATGACCGTATGCGCCGTTGTGATCGGTTCCTTGGGATTCAAGGCGGCAGCCGAAACGCGTCTTGATCGGATGCAGACGTCGCTCGTCAATGAATCGGCTCCACCGCCGTCGTTGTGGTCTGACTTCGTCGCGCCGGCGGTGGAATCTGTCAGGGAGCTCACAGGGAATTCGCGCGGACAAACTTCCCAACCGGCTTGGAACGTGTCACTTCGTGGCGTGCTGCCATCATCCGTTCCGATTGCGGAGGAAACCGTGGTCGTTGCCAGCCGAAATCCGGCTGCGTCTCGGCTTTCCTCCATCGATTTACTCCCTTCCGTGATTCGCCCTTCGGAAGCGGAGCTCCCGCAAGTTTTCATGCAGCGGGAATCGGAGAATCGCTACGCGTCCGTCCTGTTTATGGCGGGAAACTCGAAGCGTGGCGTTTCGGTGGGGGCAACGGCATCAGCAACTGGATCGCCGGACGCCTCCAATGCATCTGGGCAATCCGAGGGTTCTGTCGGTGGCCAAAGCGCGCTTGGCAGCCAGGAGGCATCGGGCTCGAATGATTTGACGAAGAAGACAGCATCAGGCAATGACGGGAAGTATTCTCAGTCGTTTAAGAAGACCGGAAAGGCAGGCGAACTGGCTGCGTCAATGAAGTCGGCTGGAGGCTCTGTGAGGGTCGCCTTTCTGGTGAAGAAGGGTGTGCGAAGCGGGGCTCTGCAACCGGAGGAATCTTCCAATCTGAACGACTGGCGCGCGGTTGATGCGCAAATGCTGGCTACGGCCCGGAGTGGGGCCGACGCTGAACACGATCGTATCACATACGAGATTTCATCCGGATCGCAGGAGGTGCGATTCTACCGGGTTGCTACTGTGGCAGTGACTACGCCTGATACAGGTCGTGGCTTGGGAACGACCGGGAATGATTTTTCTCGCGGGTCTCGTGATGACACGCGCGATCCGGAGCAGGAAACGGTTTCGGATGCTGACAGAAAGGGGAAATAGTCGACGGCCGATACCGTAACTACAGTTGCGGCTTTAAGGTTAAAAAAGCAACCAATAAAACTTGCGTAGAACAGTTTGATCTACGAAGGTTGGAAAAGCTTCCTAACATGCCTGCGATGCGTCATCCAGAAACGAACCAGATACGAACCACGCATACCAAACCCTCCAACTGG
>JAYPXF010000046.1:23749-26808 GCA_038154405.1 Verrucomicrobiales bacterium
TGTTGGTCGTGGATGACAGTCTGCCAATTCTGAACGTAGTTGCCGCCATCTTACGTCGCGAGAAGGCCTTGGTGGTCACCTTGGAGCAATCTCCGTATCGGGCTCTCGAAATCATTGAAGCACAGCCGGAAGCCTACGACCTCCTTTTGACCGATTTTCGCATGCCCGGCATGAACGGCGCGGAGCTTGCCGCCCATACCAAGGCGATCTGCCCCTCCCTTCCCGTGCTGGCAATCACGACCACCCCGGATGCCGTACGCGGAAACGAGGATTTCGCCAGCATCATGGCCAAGCCGTTCAGCTCGGATGAACTCCTTCACGAGATCCTTTATCACGCCCGACTCTCGCGTCGGCCTGAGCTCGAAGAAGCGACAGTCTCCCACGATCCGTTTTCCAACTCCTCTCAGTCCTCCACAATCGGCGCACCCGTTCCTGCTCCAAGCATATGCATGCCACAGCCCTCCATCCCGCCATGTCCCACATCTCCGCCGTCATTCCCCGACCGGCGTCGTCGCAACCCACGGTCCTGGTGGCCGATGATGAGGCCGATGTCCTCACTATCATGAGCCGAATGCTGAACACCTGCGGGATCGCGGTAGTCGGTGCCAAGGACGGCAATGAAGCCTGGGAACGGTTCAATGAAATGTCGCGCCATCAGGTTGGCGCGCTTGTGACCGACATGGATATGCCCGGCAAGAACGGGCTGGAATTATCCCTGCTCGTACGCGAAGCGAACCCGGATCTGCCGGTATTGATGGTCAGCGGCAATTTCGACGAAGATCTGGCCCGTTCACTGATGGCCTGTCGCAACGTCTATCTCTTGCGTAAACCGTTTACACTGGAGCAATTTCGCAGCGTGATGCAAAAAGTGTTGCCGAACCACCGTCCCGCCTGATGCGGATCAGCGCGGGCAGCCCCGGATGCCAAACCGAAACAAAGCGCGGATGCTGACGGCCACCCTCTTGGTGGCCGTCCTGCTGTCCTTGCCGGCGGGAGCAGTCGAACGTTTGCACAAGGGATTCCGCGTTCATCCCACCCAATTGCTGGCGCGACTGAAGCATGGACACTCGTTGGCGGCCAAGAATGTGTCCGATGCGCTGACCAAGTCAGGTTCACGCGTTGTCACCCGGTTTCGCAACATTCCCGGTCTCGTGCTCTTGGATGGTTTGCCCGGTGATCAACAGGCCCGCGCCCTGCTCAAGAAGAACAAGGCGGGCATGCCGGCGACGCTGTCCCAGCGGATCACGTCCCTGAAACAGAGTGGCGTGTTCAGCTTTGTTGAGCCTGATTACATCCGCAAGGCAAGCACGGTTCCCTCCGATGCCGCATTGAGTGACGGTCGCCTTTGGGGCTTGCGCAACACCGGACAGCAAGGGGGAACGACCGGAGCCGATATCAACCATGACGCGGCCGTGGCCATAACCCGCGGTTCCCAAGATGTCATCGTGGCGGTCATTGACACCGGCGTTCGTTACACGCATCGGGATCTGGAATCGCAGATGTGGCGCAATCCCGATGAGATCGCCGGCAACGGCGTGGACGATGATCAGGACGGTTACGTCGACAACATCCATGGCATCAACGCGGTGTCCGGCGCTGCGAATCCGGGTGACCCGATGGATGACAACGGACACGGAACGCATGTTGCCGGCACGATTGGTGCAGCGGCCGACAACGGATCGCCGCATGTGGGGGTTGCTCCCGAAGTCAGCATCATGGCCCTGAAGTTTCTCGATGCTGATGGCGCGGGGAAGACCAGTGACGAGATCAAGTGCATCGACTTTGCGATCGCCAACGGTGCGCACATCATCAACGCCAGCTATGGCGGTCCGGCCAACAGCCAGGCGCAACTGGAGGCGATGCATCGGGCGAAACAATCCGGAATTCTGTTTGTGGCCGCGGCTGGCAATGAGGGATTGAACAATGACGAGCATCCGAGTTTCCCCGCTTCCGCCGATCTGCCGAACGTGATTGCAGTCGCTTCCTTCGACCGGCACGGCAGCCTGGCTGCACATTCAAACCGCGGTTTCAATTCAGTCGACATCGCCGCTCCTGGCGTGGAGATCTTCTCCTGTTGGATCGGGTCTGATACGGATTACAAGACGATCTCGGGCACCAGCATGGCCACACCGCATGTTGCCGGGGTCGCCGCGCTGGTGAGAGCTCGATACCCGGGCATCCGCATTCCGGAACTGCGCAACCTGATCCTCGGCACCGTCACGCCGGTTGCCGCAATGAACGGACAGCTCGCAACCGGCGGACGCATCAATGCCGGAGCCGCTGTGAATGCCAGTGCCGATGGGGAATTGGAAACGACGATTTCTCCCCCACCCGGCTCGGAACTGCTCACCGGTTCCGCTCTGCGGCTTCATCTGCGAGTGACCGATTTGGCCGACGTCACCAACGCCGTGGTCACGACCGCAGCCAGCAGCGATCTGCAGATCGGATTCGTCAATGATGGGGCGGGACCCGATGAGCGTGCCAACGACGCCATCTACACAGCCGAAACCATTGTCCCGCCGTTTATGAGCAACCTGACCGTCACCCTCGATATTACCGCACCCGGAAAGACCAACGCGCAACTGACGGTGAATTACTCCATCGCTGAACCGGCCCCCAACAATGTCCTCGGTAAAGCGACCTTGATCGCCGGCAATCCGGTCTCCGTCACCGGTTCCAATCGGCGATCCGACTCCGAAGCCGGTGAACCTCAACACGGAAATGTGGGTGGCGGACAGACCGTCTGGTGGCGGTGGGTGGCGCCGGAAGATGGAGTCGTTGTCATTGATACGGTGGGCAGTGATTTCGATACGGTGCTCGCGGTCTATCAGGGCGGACAGGTGAATCAATTGACCGAATTGGCGGCGAACGATGATTTTGCCAGCGGGACCACGCAAAGTCGGTTGGAGTTCTCGGCTGGCATGGGAGAATCATTCGCCATCGTGGTCGACGGGTTCGGTGGCGCGACCGGGGACATCGTTCTCAACATCCGCAGCGATACGACCGTTCCGTTGAACGGCGTCAGCCACAATGACTTCGCCAACGCGGAATTGCTGATT
>JAYPXF010000046.1:26834-30331 GCA_038154405.1 Verrucomicrobiales bacterium
GTGTTGTCGCAAGGTGATACCCGGGGGACGGACAAGGAGCTGACCGAGCCGGAGCATGCGGGCAATCCGGGTGGTCGTTCAGTGTGGTTTCAATGGACGGCACCGACCAACGGCAATCTCACGATCAGCACTGCCGGCAGTGGTTTCGACACCTTGCTTGCGGTCTATCAGGGCGATTCGGTCGATGGACTGACCGAGTTGGCCGCCAATGACGACAATGGCATTGCCGGGCGCACCAGCCTGCTGAACCTGACCGTTGCGGCCGGAACGATCTATCGCATTGCCTTGGATGGTTACAACGGTGACGCCGGCCCCTATCAACTGCACCTACAGCTGGAAGACTCCGTGGCGCCGCCAGGGAACGATGATTTCGCGACGGCAGCATCTCTTCCGGGACTGCCTGTGTCAGAGGTGGGGACCAATCTCGGGGCGACCCGCGAACCGGGTGAACCCGATCACGCCAACAATGCCGGTGGTCGCTCCGTCTGGTGGAGTTGGGTGTCGCCGACAAACGGACTCATTACCGTGGATCTTGCCGGTAGCGACTTCGACACCGTGCTCGCGGTTTACACCGGCACCAACCTGTCCACCCTTTCTCTGGTGGCCGCCAACGACGATGGGGACCACGAGACGCGGGCGAGCCGGGCCACTTTCACTGTGATTTCCAACACCACCTATTACATCGCCATTGATGGCTATGCGGGCGTTGACGGTCTCGCCTCTCGCGGGAGCATCGAGTTGACCATCGAATCATTCGACGGGCAGGTTGCCGTCAACGATGACTTTGCCAACAGTCTGCTGATCGGGACGCGCAGCTATGCCACCAACGGCACTACCATTGGCGCCGGAATTGAATTCAACGAGCCGTCAATCGCTGGAGTTTCCGGCGGTTCATCTCTCTGGTGGACCTTCACGTTCACCAATCGGGTGCTGGTGGAACTCGACACCCATGGCAGTGAATTCGACACCACGCTCGGGGTGTTCACCGGGACCGACCTGCAGGGCCTGCAGCCGATTGCCACCAACGATGACGATCCTGAGGGGCGCACCACCGCGTCCTCGGTCGGCTTCATCGCGGAACCGGGAATCCCCTATCACATCGTCCTTGATGGCTACAACGGGCAGGCTGGAGACTACCAGTTGAACCTGCATCACATCGGATCCGTCTCCAATGTGTTGGTCGAGGATTTCGACGATCTTCAGGAATATCCCCTGGGCTCCAATCTGGTTGGTCAGAACGGCTGGCTTTCCGATGGGGCCGGACGGGCACTGATCACGACGAATGGCGTGTCGGGATCCGGCAACGGCGTCCTGCTGGGGGCGGACCTCGCCCTGACGAATTCCTTTGAGCATTTCGTCTGGAATCCCGTGGACCTGACCCCGCCACCCCATCATGGAATCCGCTTCACCACCACGTTCCACATCAATGATTCCACCAACAGCAACTTCGATGTGTTCTCGTGGCAGTTCTTCAACCACAACACGAACGTCCTTTTCGGCATCATCTTCGACAACCGCTCCTTTGACATTGATTACGCCCTGGATGATTTCAGTCTGCATCGCACGGATACCGACTTCGCTGCTGGTGTTCCCCTGCATCTGCAGGTGGATGTTGATCTCCATGGCAATGCCTGGCATGCGCGACTGAACGGGAAGCCGCTTACACCAGTCGCACCCGTGTCCATAACTGGCTCCAACGCTCTGACGATAAACGAAATCTCCGCCGCCTGGCAGGCGGGGAATCCTGCCACGCCCGGAGACAATCACATGATCTTCGACAACTACAGCGTGCAACTGATCCGGGTGGAACTGCCCCCGACGATTCTGGATGTCCCGCACAGCACCAATCTGCTGGTCGGCCAGGATCTGCGGTTGTCCGTAACCGCCGAAGGAATCGGAGCGCTCAGCTACCAGTGGTTTCACAACGAGACTCCGCTTGCAGATTCGATCTCCTCCAATCTGGTCATCAGCAACGTGACTCTGCAGCACGCCGGCGAATACGCGGTGCGTATCACGAACGATTACGGTGACGAATTCAGCCCGCCGGTGATCGTGCACGTTGAAGAGGTGATGCCACCTCCGCCAAATGACAACTTCGCCGCCGCCATCGAGATCCCATCACTGCCCTACTCCACCATCATCTCCAACCGGAACGCGGGACGCGAACCCAGCGAGCCACAACACGCCGGTCGGAACGGTGATGGCTCGATCTGGTGGAGTTGGACCGCGGATCAATCGGATCCCGTTACCGTGTCCACCTTGGGCAGCGCAATTGACACGATCATCGCGGTATACCAAGGATCCCAGCTGAACGCATTGACTGAGATAGCCTCGAATGACGACGCCCAGAGCCGCGTTCGGGGCAGCGTGGCGACCTTCCAACCCGCGCTTGGACAGACGTATCGCATCGTCGTAGAGGGTTACAACGGCGGCCACGGCAACATCCGGTTGAGTTTAGCGCGGGAACGGATGCCGCTGCTTGGTGTGCCTGCGTTGCTGACGGATGGCTCCATTCAGCTGGACGGCCAGATCGAACCCGGCATGACGGTCATCCTCGAATCATCGACCAACCTTTTCGACTGGGTGAATCTTGGTCCGTTCACCGCCGGCCCCAATGGCCTCACCTTTCGGGACGCCGTAAACACCAGCGGCCATCCGACCTTCTATCGATTCTTCATCGATCCGTGAACGGCCCCGATTCCCGGCTTTGACTCCGCGCAATCGTGTGGCTAGCCTCGCGGCCGTTCATGAAGACCGTTTATTCCATGCTCGCAGTGGGCGCCGTTGCGGTGGCCAGCCTGATTCCGACTCATCGTGATCATCCGCAGCCCTTCGGGCCCAAATTCCCCTCCTTGGATAATCATGCCACCGGAGAATGGTGGGTTCGAGCCAAGCAGGCCGCCGCGCCGCAGAAAGGCAAGAAAGGACGTCGCCCCAAGCGCATCATCGACATGGATGTCCCTCGGGAAGATGTGGTGGCGTTTGCGCTCTACACGCACGATGGCGGGACGTTGAAGATGTCCGCCCAACTCTTTCCGCTGAAGCCGGGTGAACAACGTGAGGTGCGGTTGGAACTGAAGCACGATGGCAAATGGCAGGAAGTTCGTCGGGCGGATGTTCTGTATCCGGGTTGGAGCGCCCATTTCCGGTTGCGCAATTGGGATGATTCGAAGGATGTCGCCTATCGTGTTCGTCATGGAAAGAAGGCCGCGTTCGAAGGACTGATTCGCAAGGACCCGATCGACAAGGACGTGATTGTGGTCGGCAATCTTTCCTGCAATTCCACGCGCACGCCCGGTCCGCGCCCGAAGATTGTCGAGAATCTCAAGAAACAGGATCCCGACGTCCTGTTCTTCGCCGGGGACCAGACCTATCACCACACACAGCACACGGCGGGCTGGCTCCAGTTCGGTCTTCAGTTCCGCGAGATTTTGAAAAATCGCCCGGTCATCACGATTCCGGACGATCATGATGTGGGGCAGGCAAACATCTGGGGA
>JAYPXF010000047.1:0-4449 GCA_038154405.1 Verrucomicrobiales bacterium
AACCAACGGAAACTGTCTCATTTGCTTTGGGCTAAATCGCGGGGTCCAACCACCGCCACGAACTGCCGATAGGACATTCCGCGTTTCAGACGCGCGATCAGTTCCTCCACTGCGACTTCGAGCAGTTTCTCCTCCATCAGCCGCACAATCGGCTCGATCTCGCCATCGTATTGAAACGTCCAATCGCGTGGGTTGGCGGCGTTGCTGTCCGCGGCTCTCAGCAGATGTTCAAAACCCGTCAGTCCGCCCAGTCCGGCCACGGTGCTTTGCAGGAAGCTCCGTCGTGTCGTTAAGTGAAATGGTGTTGGCATGGTTCTTGGAGGGGGGCTTCCCGAATATGCCACGTCGCTCCGGTTTGAAAGCGACAAAATGTAAGCTGATTGTCAGCGCCGCTACCGACGGCTATCGACTACCTCTTAGGCCTCCGATATTGCTCAGGAATAACGTAGGCGGGATTCAAAGCCACTTGTTCCACGGGTAGCCATTGCGCGTGGTCTTTGATGATGGCAGAGAACTTCGAGTGACTGGCAAGATTTGTGAATTCGTTCGGGTCGTCCCGGTGGTCGTAGAGTTCTTCCGAGCCGTTGGCATAGCGGATGTAGCGCCAGTGGACGGATTGTACGGCGTGATTGCCGGGGCCGTGTGTGGTGATGGATGGGGTCTTGAATGCGGCTGTGGGATCGCGCAGCCACGGGACCAAGGATTTGCCGTTCAGATGTTTTGCAATCTCACCGCCGCTCAGATCGACCAGGGTGGGGTAGATGTCGAGCAGGCTGGCCGGGCGGTTGGTGCGTTTGCCTTTGGCCATGCCCGGTACGGCAAAGATGATCGGTACCTGGGTGGTCTGTTTCCACAACGCAAACTTCTCCCAATGCTCCTTGTGACCCAAGTGGTAGCCGTGATCCGACCACAGGACGACGATGGTGTTCTTCGCCATTGGTCCCTTGTCCAAGGCGTCGATCAACCGTCCAACCATGGCGTCGGCAAACAGGACGGAAGCGATGTAGCCACGCACGAATCCGCGCCACTTGTCGTTGTCCACCATCCATTTTTGCCAATGACGCCGAGCCATCTTTTGTCCCGCCGCAGGGACATCATCCAGATCACCGGCCAAAAACTCGGGCATGGTGATCTGTTCAGCCGAAGGCAGTTTGTCGAACCATGACTTCGGCGTATACCACGGCACGTGCGGACGATAGATTCCGACTGCCAGAAAGAGCGGCTTTTCGTGTCTCTTGGCCAGTTGCTTCTCCGCCCAGCTCACGACCTTGCCGTCCGCCATCTCATTGTCCGTGATGTCCAGCGCCGACCAGTCCATGTGACCCCCGTAGTGCTTCGGATTCCCGTTCTCCGGCATCGGCACGGGGTCAATCTCGACCGGCATCTGCTGTCGCTTTGACGGGAAGAATTCATTCCACGGCTTCGGATCCAGAAAACCTTGGTAGGCCTGCTCGTTCAGCGAATGAGCGTGATAGATCTTTCCTCCACCCATGGTCTTGTAACCCCGATCCTGAAAGTGTTGCGGCAGGGTGATGATGTTCTTGAGATTCGAACACTGCCGCCAGTCCTGCTTGTTGTAATAGACCCCGCTCACATATGGGCTCACGCCAGTCAGAAGCGCCGTTCGCGAAGGATTGCAAGCTGGCACGGCACAGTGGGCGTTGGTAAACAGAACTCCGCGCTTCGCCAGTCGATCGATATTGGGCGTCTTCGCATCCGGATGTTCGCCCAATGCAAAGTTGTTCAGGTCGTCAATCGCGATGAACAGGACATTCGGAGTGTCCGCGGCTGAGGCTGAAGCACAGGCAATACTGATCGCGCAGAAGATTGCGAGGGGATTCATTTGAAGTTCCTGGAGATAGGCCTGATCGAGTCGGATACCAAGTGCGGCTAGTTGCCTTCCCTCCGTCTGACCTGATGAAACACCATCTTTCCGATTACAGTCCCGTCACCATCCTTGACTTCCGCGCTTACGATCGCCTTGTCCTTCGCTGGAAATTTGTGATTCAGCGTAATGTCACCGGCGTTGGGAAGGGTCCCGGTAAATTCCATGGTCTTGCTCTTGTCGTTCCAGGTGCCCATGATCTGCAGATTCGGTTCGGCGCCATCGATGGTCAGTGCATAGTTTCCCACGTTGGCGTCGTGACGGATGGACCAACGCATGGGGGGACGGTTGTTGGGTTGTTCGTCCTCTGCCCGGACCGTGTTGCTCACGTCATCCCAAGTTCGACGTGATACGACCTTGTAGGTCCGACGGTCACCACCGGTGGGCGTATTCGTCACGGCTATGTCCCAGACACCCACGAATTTTTTCAGCACGGTGACTTCCGGTGGGTCCTGGTTCTTGTCTGCGGCGGAGACTGCCGTGATAAAGACGAAGGAGCACACCACGGCCAATGAGAGTCGAATCATGTCCTTAAGAGTAGCATCGCCGGTCCGGAGCGTCGATGCCCAAGCCAACAGGGAACGCGCGAGAGTTCGAGTCTGTCTGGGCCGGAGTCACTGATCCGCGTCCGTGAATTCCGGCATATGGCTCGGGTTGAAAGGCGGGCCCTGATCAGGTAGTCGGACATTTCTCCATCCGCACCGGTTACCTTGTCGGCAATTCTGCCCCGAGCCGGTGAATGCAGTAGTATGATGGCGTCGCGACATCGTCTGCCCGGTCTAGTGGATGATTTGGTTGTGCCGGAAAATCGCCGCGTTACGATTTGTGCTACGTCACGAATTCCGAACGTGAGGCTGGCGACTGGCTGCGCGATATCATCGCCATTGTCATGGCGGAGCTCGTCAGTTTTTCTCACGACTAGCAAGCTGGCTCCGGTGTTCGGCGTGTCAGAATTCGGTGAGGATCGGGGCCGCCCCGAAGGACGACCCCTAGCTCTTTGATTGTGGTGACGTTGCCGCCACGATCGGAAGATGTAGGCGTTTTGCGCTTTCGCAAATCGGCGCGCGCTTTTGTTTGGGCAACGGCGGAAAAGGGGTTTGCGCATGGCGATATTGGCCCTAACTGTTGCCGATGAGCGATTCAGAGAGGAAATTCGGTGCCATATGGGGCAGCTTCATTGGTGATGCCCACGCCATGCCGGTACATTGGTATTACGATCGCGGGGCGTTGAAGCGAGATTACGGGTTCGTCACCGATTACGTGGAGCCGCGCAACCCACATGCCGACAGCATTCTCTGGCGCTCGAGTTATACACCGCTGAATGAGAGGGGAGAAATCCTGCATGATCAGGCCCGTTTTTGGGGGCACCCAGGCGTGCACTATCACCAACAACTCAAGGCCGGTGAGAATACACTGAATCTGCAGTTGGCTTGTCTGTTGCTGAATTCGTTGCGGGAGAATGGCGGATATGACGCGGATGACTACTTGGATCGCTACATAGGTTTCATGACTCGACCTGGTAGTCATAAGGACACTTACATTGAAGAATATCATCGTAATTTCTTCACGAACTTGGCCCAGGGTAAAAAGCCCCGGGCATGTGGACAACCGGACATCCACATTGGAGGGCTGGCTCACGTGGGGATCCTGTGCGCTTGGTTTGCCGATGATGTTCCTCGAGCTCGTGAGATTGTGGGTGAACACGTCGGCCTCACTCACCCCGACTCCTCTCTCCTCAGGGCCGCTGATTCTTTCACCCGAATTTTGTGTGGCATTCTCAGTGGTCTCTCAGTTCGACGAGCGATCGCGGAATACGGAACGGATCATTTTTCCGAGAAACGTGCGCAAGACTTGTGCGAGCGCCCCGATGAAGTCGTGGTTGGGAAAGTCTTCAGCCCCGCCTGCTATATCCAGGATGCGTATCCCGCCACGCTCTACCTGGCGTGGAAATACGCGGACAACTTTCTTGAAGGCATCATTGCCAACACCAACGTCGGCGGAGACAACTGTCACCGTGGTGCCGTGTTGGGAGCCATTCTGGGAGCGGCGAACAGGTTGAACCGTATCCCAGCTCATCTGATCGAAGGACTCAGGGCAGGGGGATTCCTCGAAGGAGTTCTGCAATTGGATTTGTCGCCGACCGGGTCGCAGTGAATCGGGCTATGCGGATTCATCAGAGTCGTCTTCGGACAGGAGCTTCAATAGATCGGCTCCATACCAGTCCAAATATACTTGGGGATTTGTCAGGATGGTGATGGCTACCTTTCGCTCCGGATTGAAACCGATGAAGCATCGGTGTCCGCTCATTCGCCCGTTGTGCCAGACGAATCGATGACCTTCAAATTCCCGATGCAGCCAGTTCATGCCGAGGGAAAGATCGTCACGCCAATCATCCAATTTCTCGTGTGAAAGGCGCATGGATTCAAGCAACGGAGAATTGGCCTCTCCGAGGTTTGCTTTCAGGTATTTGAGCATGTCCGAGCCGGTGGAGTAGAATCCGCCCATGCCCGCCAAGACATCTGGCACCTCGTTGTTCGGCTTCAAAGGTGAGGGCCACTGGACCC
>JAYPXF010000047.1:4459-11362 GCA_038154405.1 Verrucomicrobiales bacterium
CCCACTTCAACTTGACCGGTCCAATGAGAAAGAGTCGGATGGTCGTATCCGGCATCTCCAGCGGCTCACCGATGATCTTTTGGAACATGTTCGTGAAGGAATCGTGTTGCGGCCGCGCCAGCAGATTGCCGAGCAACGCGGTCCCGAAATGGGAATACAAGACCTTCGCTCCCGGGGGAGATTGGAAGTCAGCTGCCTTGACCGCACTCCAAAACAGTTCGGACGTGACGTCACTCATGGTGTCCCTTCCGAAGATGGTGCCAAAGAGACCGCCCATGCCTTCGACCTTGCGCACCAAGCCGGAGCAGGATCGGTGCTTCGATGGTGTCTGGCAGTCGTAATCCGTCAGGCAAGTGGTCATTCACAAGACTGTCCAATGTCACCCGACCGCTTCGGATCTTGTGGGCAAGGAGTATTCCCGTGAAGGTCTTGCTGATGGAGCCGATCTCGTAAAGTGTGCTTCCACCCGGCGTCTCAGTTGTGTGCAGATCGCGTCTGCCCAATCCGATGATCGCCTCCTTGCCGTCTGCAACCACCACCACGGTGGCACCGACGAACGGCGTCTGCCGCACGATTCTCTCAAGTTTCGGACGAACCCGAGCAATCAACTCCGCATCGCCACTCGCGTCGATCCTGACCGCAGTCCCCAGCCAACCGATGTCGGGTTGCAGGCCAATGACGAATGAAAGGCCGATTACAAGACCGATCGCCCCGCGCCTTCGTATTTCTCGGATTTCGTGTTCGCTGAACCACTCCTAGGCGTCCGCGCCATTCCCCTAGGCTTCCCGCAACACCTTTTTTATCGGTCGAGGCTGACGGCGGCACAGCTTCCATCGTGGCTCGAGCAGATAGGCCTGGCTCGAAGCGACAACAAGCGCAAGGATCACGAAGATAACATTGTGGTAGATTGGCTCCACGCGTCCGGATTTTTGATTTGTATCCTGCGATAGAACGAGGAATTCGTATCCCAGACCGGTCATGCTCGGCCCTTGGGCAGGCAGTTGGCCAGTCCTCCATCCACACCAATTACCTGCCCCGTAATCCAACTTTGAGTGGGAGACAGCAGCCATACGATGGCATTTGCGACGTCTTCCACCTTGCCCACTCGCCCAAGCGGATGCATCCGCTCGGAGATTTCACGGGTATTCGGGTTATTGAGAATTGGTTGACTGAGATTCGTCTCCACCAACCCGGGCGCGATACAGTTGACGCGAATTCCGCGATTCGCATAGCTCGCGGCAGCCGACCGCGTCAGTCCTTCTATGCCCGCCTTGGCCGCGCCAATGGCTTCATGGTTGCTCATGCCGGTCTGCGCAGCAGCCGAGGATACGAGCACGATAGAACCACCGGTGGAAACCATTGCCTTGGCGGCGGCCCGGACGATGCCGAAAGGGGCCGTGAGGTTGGTCGACATGACCGCGTCGAACTCTTCTCGCTTCGTCAGGTGCGCCGATTTCAACAGGATCGATCCGATGCAGATTGCAACACCGTCCAGTCCGTCCATTTCGGCCTTTGCCTGCTTCACGGTGGTGTCCACCGCATCCCAGTCTTCTGCATCAACGGGATAGCAACGCGATGACATTTTGGCGGCCATGTCCTGCAGCTTCCCGGAATTGCGGCCGCTCACGGCGAGCGCTCCAACCCGTCCGACCAATTGCCGGCAGACTTCGCCGCCAACGCCGCCCGTCGCACCAAATATCAGATACTTTCCCTTCATCACTCTCCAATCTCGTTTTGAATCCGTTTGGCGGCCGCCATTCCCGATAACAGCGCCCCTTCCACATTGCCCGGCCCGAAGGCGTCGCCACAGAAGCTGATTGGACTCGGAATACATGAATACAAACACGGCTCGCTGCAGCGCGATTCGACGTGGCCGTATTTCCACCGGTGGAGCTGCCAGTCCTTGATCGATTGTCCGATCAATGGTTCAGCGGCTTCCGCGAGCATCGCCGCTACGTGTTCGCGATCGGATTCAAAAAACGATTCGGCAAAAGCCGAACTCGATTGGATGGTAAGATCGGCGCCCGGGACGGACGGATCTCGCCACTTGCTGCGATTGTCTGCAATCCACGCAACACGATTGTGCTGCAGGCGAATTCCTCCGCTGGGCAGTCGCTCACAGATCTTAGAAACCTTGGCCAGCAGGGCAAAGCCCGGGGCGTAACGAATTCGCTCAAGCTGTTGCAGCACGCGGGGATCCAGCTCTGAGATTTCCGGCTCCAGCATGTGCAGGGACTGCGGGACGGGGGCGGACATCACCAGTGCCTCGGCGGCCAGTCGGCTGCCGTTTTCACAAACGAGGCGCCATTCATACCCGCAAGCCTCAATGCGTTCGACCTTAGACAATTTCCTCACATCCAGACCGTCCGCCAGGCCCTTCACCACGGAGCTCATTCCCTCACGACCAACCCATCGGGCCTGCGAGTCCGGATGGTCGTCCTTCATCCAAGGAACAATCACCCCGCAATTGATGAGCGGCTGCAGGATGCTCTGGGCAACAGTGTTGGTGATCCGAAAATACTGCGCTCCGTGGTCAAAGGCCGACTCGTCCCAACGCCGCGTGGCCATCCTTCCGCCAAAGCCGCGAGATTTTTCGAGCACAACCACGTCCCAGCCGTGTTCCACAAGTCCGCGAGCAGCCATCACCCCGCTGATGCCCGCTCCGACAACGATTGCCCTTCGCTTGCTCATTTCAATCCACGGCTCCCATGACCCACAAGTCAGGCCGACCGGCATTGGAATGCACAGCTCGCGACAACAATCCGAGACTGGCCCAGGAGAGGTAGAGGGTCATCCGGGCCGCGTTCCAAGCCGCCCAACCGGGCGTAGCGATATCAAAGGCGGCTATTCGCTTTTCGGTCGACGGCTGTGGATGAAAGATCGTTTCAACAGCGTGTGAGCGACTGGCTTCCCCGTCCTGCCAGTCGCTCGTAATTCTTGCGAACGCCGCCAACTCATCCCTGGAATAGCCCATCGACAACATGTGCCGGTCGATTGCGTAGACTGCGCGGCGCGTCAGGCTCGGTAGTATCAAGAGAGCGCCGAAACTCCAAAGCGTGGTGATGCAAACGAAGTCGATCAATTCCACCAAGGATCCTCCAGATAGCCCCGAAAAATATGCCGCACAGACTACGCCGATCAGATTCCAAATGACGGCGATCCCGACCCCGCGTTGGCGCAACCCCATTTCCACCGCGGCAATGCGCCGTCCGACTAATAGCTCATACACCCGGGGAGGCAGTTGCCGTCTCCACTTATCCGCGACCACGATGCGATCCATTCCGGGCAAACCGAGGATGCCCCCCGAGAAGCTCGCCTCCCGTGACGAAGCAAAAGAAATCGGAAGCACTCGAGCTTCCGCCGGCATGACATCGGACTCTGTCACGCCCCCCACGAAACGCGCCATAGTGCCCTGCGACACGACAAGCTGAGACAGAAAAACAATCGCAGCCACGGAAACGAGCACCCATCCACCTAGCTGTGCGGCCAAGAGATAGGCAGATCCGATCATCCACAAGAATCCTGCGTGATTGATCGCTCCCCGGAGCAGGCCGAGAACAGTTCGGGGAAATGACGCGACCTCCCGCTTGAACGCCTTGGGCAAGAGGTAGCCGCCGATCAAATCGAAAGGAAAAGACAGCAACGCCACCAACCCCACCAGCAGGCCCAGACCTGGGAACACTCCAAGGCGCGCATCCAATGTACGAAGCAAGACACTTTCACCGAGATCGGCAACCAACAGCCCGACTGCAGCGAGCACGAGCACGCCGACGTAAATGATGCCCAACCGCAATCTTGCCGCGGGATAAGACAGCATAGCTGACGCTGCCAACTCCCCGCTTGTCTGTTCGGCTGTATTCACAACCGGAACGTGTCCTCACTACGTCGCTTGTCAAAGCGTGCAGGCCTGAATTCCTTTCACCGTTCCAGTGGCTATAGCAGCTCCAACTGCCTGTCCTCAACCGTTGTATCGCGGGCCTTGCGATTCAGGCCCCGATTCTTGAGTTCGTCCCGCGTGGACCGCTTGCGACTGCCATGCTTTAGAAACACCTCGCGCGCCGCTTCACGGGTCTCGGGGCGGCGGCGGTATTCTGCAACCCGCCGCTTGGCTTCACGATAGGCAGCCGCGTGTTCGACAATCGGCTTCGGGTAATCGCGGCCCAACAGGCAGCCGTATTCGCCCTGTTGATCCAGCGAGAGTTTATGCGGCTCGGCGAGAAAGGCGTCCGGCACGTGTTCGAGTTCAGGCACCCATCGGCGGATGAAGACTCCCGATGGATCTTGGTCCCGGGCCTGTTTGGCGGGCGAGTAGATGCGCACGGAGTTGATTCCCGTCGTGCCTGATTGCATCTGGAACTGGCTGTAGTGAATGCCCGGTTCGAAATCGAGAAACATCCGGCCCAGGTATTCGCCGGTGCGCCGCCAATGCAACCATAGATGGTAGCTGGCAAAGGAAACCACCATCGCGCGCATCCGAAAATTCAGCCAGCCTGTGGAAGCAACCGCCCGCATGCAGGCATCCACCATCGGATAACCGGTCCGTCCCGCCTTCCAGGCCCCGAAGGACTCCTCATTGAAATCCCCCTCGCGCATGCCGTCATAGGCCCGGCACAGGTTTTGAAACTCCATCTCTGGTTCGTCCTCAAGCTTCTGCATGAAATGGCAGTGCCAGCGGAGTCGCCCTTGAAACGATTTCAGCGACGCCAGCCAGCGATCGTCAATTCCCGCACCCGCCCTGCGATTGGCGCGGAGGTCGGCGACCCGATGCTCCGCCGCTCGATTGACCGTCTTCATCGAGAGACACCCCCAAGTGAGATAGGGACTGATCCGGCTGCATCCGTCCCAGCCAGCCACCGGACTGGACATGTCCTTCCGATAATTGACGCCCCGTTCGAGGAGAAACGAATCCAAGGTTTCTCTAGCCACCATTTCGCCGCCGACCTGGGTTTCAAGCAGGTCGTCTGGCTCCATGCCCAGTTCTTTCCCGGCCAAGATTCCGGCGGACACGGTGAATTTCGGGGACTGGATCCGCTCGGGCACCTCCAAGATTGGGCCGGACATGGTGTCCTCCCAGCGGCGCGACCAACCGTTGCGATCCTTCAATCGGCGAATCACGCCGTCCTGTCGAAATTCATGCCATTCAAGACCGCGATTGGCGCACCAATCCAAGACGCGGAGATCGCGCTGATAAGTGATCGAATTGCCCGTCTCGGCATGGCTCCATAGCCCTTCGATTTCATATTCCTCAGCGAGACCCTGCAACACGGCAACCGCCTCACCGTGCCGGGTGATCAAACTTCCTCCGAGCTCAGCCATCCCTGATTCCAATTCGCGCAATGCTTCGTTGATGAATCGGAGGTGTCTACCTGCGAACTCGGCGGAAACCAGCAACTCGGGTTCATAAAGGTATAGGCAGAGGACTCTCCCTCGCGCTGACGCTTCGCACAGCGGTCGATGATCCGACAGTCGCAGATCACGCTTGAACCAGACGACGTGGATCGCTTCTTTTGCCCCTTTACTCGGCATGATTCACGCCGTCGACTTCCGCAATCTTGGCAAAAACCTGCTTCCAGCAGAGCGGCGCTTGGCTGGCAGGAATGGTGAAGCGATGAAAATCAATGTTGGTCATGGATGCATTGCTTCTCCTAACCGCCGTACGATGAGTTGCGCCACGAACGAATGCGTTTATCGACGCCTCGTCTTCCCAGATCGTCATGGTCCGGGCCTTTTCGCCGCCAATCGTTCGACGGATGGAATGACCGATCATTCCAGGCTGTCCCTCCATGCTGTCCAGTAGCTTTCCCGTCTGGCGGTAGACTTCGCCGTGCCCCTGCTGCCCCGACTTGGCGTGAGTCTCCACGACGAGCAGTTCAGCGTTGGGATCGAGTTCCTTCGAGGCAACGGACTTCAATGGCGTCGCGATTTGGCATCCTGACAGGGATAATAATGAGATGATTGAGACTAGAATCAGTGAGAAGGTCAGCGTGGTCCGGTTCATGGTAACCAGAAGCTGTCCCCGCTTTCCCCAAGCGCAAACAGAATGACCGGGCTCAGTTGTTTCTGAGACTGGCTACGGGCGATTCCAATCCGCCGACGACCTTTTCGTCCGTCCGACTCTGCAGTGCGGACAAGGTAAGGTTGAAGGGCCAGATGTTGGCCATCGCGGAGTAATCGGGCCGATCCGAAGCGCTCCGATGACGGAAACTCTTCAACAATTCGCCGCGATAGATCAGGAACACGCCGGGCATTTGACGAATATCTCCGGCGGGAAGACCGACACCATGCCCTCTGACCAGCCCAGCCTCTAGGCCGCGCTTGAGAACTTTCCAACCGAGCAATTGACGCCAATTGCCACGATGCAGATTGAAGGTACGATAAATCTTTCCGGAAGGATCCGAAACGCGAGCCACATCATCCATCCCGTAGTCCTTGAAGAATTCCGCAGCCTCCGTCTCATCACTCATGTGAACAAATACGATCTTGCTACCGGTGGCCTGGATACCGGCCTGTTTGGAAGCCAGCTCTGAGATTGCTTCACGACAAAAGGTGCAACCAAAGTGACGAAGAAATACGACGAGAAGGGGAGCTTCATTGGACATCCCCAGCAAGTTTTCGCCCGTCTGCGTGGTTGCCTGCTCCAACATTGACTCGGCCTCTTCAGGCGTACGATTGATGACAGTGGATTGTTCAAGGGCCCGACGGCGAGCATGCAGCAGTATCAACCCGAACGGCACCCACCAAATCAGGTCGTTGAACAGGATCACCCAGGCGAAATCTGCGGCGAATCTCCCGTTCATCAATGCCATCGCGAAGCCAATCGGACCGAAAACCTTGCCGGCGAATCCGACAAGAACGATCGGCCAATGACCGGCAGGATTGGCGGCGGCGGCGATGTAGCCGATA
>JAYPXF010000047.1:11372-30223 GCA_038154405.1 Verrucomicrobiales bacterium
CAATCATGCCGATGCATTGCCAAAGCTCCGGGTAACGTGGCTGTTCCATGCCGGCCCAGCTGAAAAGTGCGGCGGGCATCAACACCACGAAGCCGCCCCACAGCAGGTTGTAAGCACCTGCGAGCAGCAGAACGCGGGACATCCAGAGCGGGTTTTTGTTTAGTGGGTTCGACACTATGTGAAGTTGTCGGATTTTCAGTGATTGTCAACAGGGGCAGGACAGATCCTGAATTTCTTCCTCTTCCGGCTGGAGGCCGGCTTCGACCATCAGGCGTTTCAGCGTCCGGAGACCCTGATTCTGCAGCTGGCGGATTCGCTCACGGGTCAGGCCGAATTCCTGACCAATTTCTTCGAGGGTCATTTCTTCCCCGCGATCAATGCCGAACCGAAGTCGCAGAATCTTCTGTTCCCGCTCGGGCAGTTCCGGTAACAGGGCTTTCAGAACGCCAAGGTCTTGGTTCATCTGCAGATTCGCCGCCGGATGACTGACCCGGTCATCGCTGATGATCTCACCAAGCGTGCTTGAATCATCGTCGCCCAACTGTGCATCCAACGAACTGGTGTCGCGCTTGGCCTGCCTGGCTCGACGGATCTGCAGCGACGAGAGCTGTGTCGCTGCCGCCAACTCCTCATCCGAGGGCTCCCGTCCGAGTTCCATGGCCAGTTTCTCCTCGGCACAGCGGAGATTATACATCCGATCGACCATCTGAATCGGAACTCGGACCGTTTTCGATTGATCGGCCAAGGCTTTGCGCATGCTCTGCTTGATCCAATAGGAACCGTAGGAGGAAAACTTCGCACCTTTCTCGGGATCAAATCGATCGGCGGCTTTCATCAACCCCATGTTGCCCTCGTTGATAAGGTCCAGCAGAGGCACGCCGCAGTTTTCGTATTCCCGGGCGATCTTCACCACCAACCTCAGGTTTGCCCTGATCAGATGCTCGCGGGCGGACTCGTCGCCACCCTGAATCCGTTTGGAGAGAGCCGCCTCTTCCGTCGGGGTCAGCAATTGGACTTCACCAATTTCGTTGAGATACTGCTGCAAGGGTGAACGACTTCCGCCGCTCCGATCCGTGGGTTGCATGGTTTCGTTCATGATCAAGACCGTGAAAGTTTGTTTTTGAGTGCCGCCTTTTTGGTTTCGGAAAACGTTCCCTGGGTCTGCCATTTCACCCGACCCCGCTCATCCAGGAGGTAAACGAAGATGTCTTTCTCCGTCTTGATTCCGAGCTGGCGCTTGAAAGGTTCCTTGTCGATGTGCAGCGTGACCGTCCGTGAACGGGAGCCGTCATTCTTGATGCCCGAACGCACCGCTTTGTAGATTGTCCACCGAAGCAGGCGGTTCACCTTCTTGATCGCCGGCAACTCGTAGTAGCTGTGATCAATCTGGGAAGACGAGAGCGTCTCGAGTTGTGGCAACCAGGTGTCTACCAGCGGCTGCGGATCCTGGAAAAACGCGAAGATTACCACGTTGTTCTTGCCCTGAGCGCAGTCACCCGGAAACGGAATTTCCTTCCCGTGCAGATTCCGCCCGGTGACTTCAGGAAACGTCGTTTCAGCACCCGCCGCCGCCAGCACACTGCTAGCGAAGATGATGCTCTTAATCAGCGGAGCTTTTGAAATCATGGGAGGAATTTGTGCCCATTCCTGAAATGTGCAAATCCCTCTCCACTGATCACTTTGCTCTCCCCGAAATCGCCGTCATTTCCCAAACGATTTGACAGCTGAAAAAACAGCGACAATTTCCGCTCCGCCTAGCCAAGAAAGAAAACAACATGAAAAACATCATCACCCTCGCGGCCGCCCTGCTGATCGGAATTTCCTCAGCGAAGGCGGGTAACAAACCCTCCAACACGATCGTCGACATCGCCGTCAATGCCGGTTCATTCAAAACCCTCGTTGCCGCCGTCAAGGCTGCCGGGCTGGCTGGCACGCTTTCCGGTGAAGGCCCGTTCACCGTCTTCGCTCCAACCGATGAAGCGTTTTCAAAACTGCCGAACGGTACGGTCGAGAACCTCCTCAAGCCGGAAAACAAGGATCAGTTGGTCGCCATCCTCACGTATCATGTAGTTGGAGCGAAGGTCATGAGCAGCGATGTCAAATCCGGCAGCGTTGCGACCGTCAACGGCCAAAAGCTCCGACTCAAGGTTGGCAAGAAGGGGGTGCGTGTGGACAAGGCTAAGGTGGTGAAGACCGACATCGAAGCCAGCAACGGAGTGATCCACGTCATCGACACGGTCGTATTGCCTCAGTGATTTGGTTAGGCGCCAATAAACAGATAGATAGGATAACGAGGCCCGCCGAGTGGCGGGCCTCATTTTTTCACTTCAAATTTGACAGTTGGCGTTCCTGGGGCAGTTTTCCGCGCACTTGTCGATTCAACCCTCCGCCTTAATCCAGAAACTCACTCCCATGATTGAAACGAATCACCGACTCTATTCCTGCAATACCGGTCGAAAGAAACATTGCTCCACCTGGTTGCTGGTGGCCGGGATGGCGTTCGCCTACGGCTGTCTCGTCAAGGCAAGCGCCAACGATTGGCCGCGCTTTCGTGGTCCTGACGGCTCCGGGCGAATTGCCGCCCAGACCTTTCCTTCCAAATGGTCGGACGAAGAGAACGTGGCGTGGATCGCTGATATACCCGGTTCGGGCTGGTCTTCACCGGTCAGCGCGAAAGGGAAGGTGTTTGTCACCACCGCCGTGTTTGCCGGGCAGCCCGGGCCGAAGGGCTTTCGTGGAGGCGTCAGCTCCATGCGCACGTATCGTCAGGATGGCGCAAAGAACCGACGCAACACCCGCTTCGAATTGCACTGTCTGGATCTGAAAACCGGCGAAACGCTGTGGCATCGCCGGGTGGTTCAGAAAACGCCGAGCTTCATCATTCATCCATCGAATACCTACGCCACGGAATCTCCGGCGACGGACGGCAAGCGGGTGTTTGCCTACTTCGGAGCAGCAGGAACCGTTGCCGCCTTTGACTTGGAGGGCGAACGTTTGTGGACACGGGAAATCGGACAATTCGAGTCCGGCAACGGCTTCGGTTCGGGTTCCTCGCTTGCCGTCGACGATGGCAAGGTTCTCGTTCAGTTCGACAACGACGGCGATGACTCCTTTCTGGCCGCACTGGATGCCAAGTCCGGCGATATAATCTGGAAGGCGAAACGCAAAAGCCGCACCAGTTGGAGTACGCCGCTCGTCTGGGAAAATGTTCATGGCAAGGTGATTGTCTCCTGCAGTGCCGGCACGATCACCGGACATGATCCCGAGACCGGCGAGTCGGTTTGGCAGGTCAACCGTTTTGACGGATCCTTCTCCTCATCCCCGGCCGTGAATGAAGAAATGATCTTTTTCGGCAACAGCGGTCCAGGAAGTCGTGGGCCGCTCGCCGCGGTATCAGCGGATGCCAAAGGCTCCCGCACTTTGACGCTGGGCCAGTCCATCGATTGGATGAAATGGACGAGGGCTGGATCCGGTCCCGGGTTGGCTTCGCCGGTTGCGCATGATGGTTTCCTTTACGTGACGGGTGGCAATGGCATTTTGAGCTGCTATCGGACCACGGACGGCGAGATGGTCTACAAGGAACGATTGCCAAGTGCTGCGAGCGTGGCCGCATCGCTATGGATCGCGGGAGAGCAGCTGTTTGCCTTGGACGAAAAAGGAAAGACCTTCGTCTTGGCGACCGGGCCCGAGTTCAAGGTGAAACGAACCAATCAGATTGACGGGTTGTTCTGGTCGACGCCAAGCATTGTCGGTGACTCGCTGCTGCTCCGCAGCGCAGACAAGCTGCATTGCATCCGACATGTTTCGAAGACCTTGGGCAGTCTCTGACTTCTGAGATCATCGACTCGACGCATCGTTCCGACCAAGCAGGGGGGCCGCCGCTCAGGTGGGCCTCATTTTTTTCCGCCTCTCATTTGACAGTCGTAGTTGTGGATCTAACTTCACCATACCTCCCAATAGTCTTCGAAACACAAATTCTTACACATCACTTCCCATGACCGAAAGCGAAGCCACCATCGACATCACTGAACACCTAGCCGCTGCCTCCCACGGAAGGGAGCGTGCCTCCATGTTCCAACCCCTAGACCGCTATTTCCTCGGCGCAGCTTTGGCGAGCCTGCTCGTCAGCGTCGGCCTTTGGTTCCTCGTTGACCAATCCTCTGGCCTGTTCGTCGGGATCTGGGTTCCTAGCATCCTTGCGCTGTGGACAGGTGTTCGTGTCGCCCTCCTGCATTCAGCCATGACCTCAAACTGACCACGCTTATGACCATTCTACTTTTTCCAATCTTCCTCTTCGGTGTTGTCATCTCGTGGATCGTCTACCTCGGTGTACAACAGGCCAACGAATGCGCATTAGCCATGCAGCGCGTCCGGGCGCAGCAACGTCCGCCTGAACAACTCGAAGCCGATGAGGTGCGAAGAAATCTTGCCCGACATCGCTGAATTAAAAAACCTTCTTACGCCACCATGAAAAACATCATCGCCGCTTGCTTGTTCATGTATGCCGTCACCGTCGATGCAGCCCCGATCCACAGCATCCCACTGGTGGACATTGAGGGTAACAAGACCTCGCTGAAGAAGTATCAGGGCAAGGTGTTGTTGATTGTGAATGTCGCCTCCAAGTGCGGATTCACGGGGCAGTACAAGGGACTCGAAGCGCTGTATCGGAAATACAAATCCAAGGGCGTAGTTGTTTTGGGATTCCCTTGCAACCAGTTCTTCGGCCAGGAGCCGGGCTCGAATCAGGAGATCGCCCGGTTTTGCCGCAGCAAATATGACGTGACCTTCCCTATGTTCGCCAAACTTGATGTGAAAGGCGTCGATCAACACCCTCTCTTCACCTATCTGACAGGCGAAGCGTCTCCCAAACCAGGCAAGGTCTCCTGGAACTTCAACAAATTCCTCATCGGTCGCGACGGTAAGCTGGTCGAGCGATTCGGCTCCATGACCAAGCCGGACAGCGACAGCCTGACATCCGCGGTCGAAAAAGAACTGGCGTCCAAGTAAGGGTCACCAGTCGATCTCTTCGCCGTCGCGGAAGAACTTGCCGGTGAGCTCACGGGCGGCATTGGTAGCGAGCTAGACGATTCCGGCCGCTCCTTCCTCGACGCGTTTGGTGGCTTCTTCGCTACCCATGTCCGACCTGACCCAGCCGGGATAGATGGAATTGACGCAGATGCGGTCGCGGCGAAGTTCGTCAGCCAACATGATGGTGATGCCGTTCAGGGTCGGCTTGGAGAGGCAATAGCTGGGAACGCTGGGCGAGAGCCCGTCAAGTCCACCATAGCCGCTGGAAACGTTGATGATACGGCCCTCCGTGGATTCACGCAGGTAGGGAAGTAAGGCCTGGGAAACCTCGAGCGCACCAAATGTGTTGATCTGAAATTTCTCCATCAGCTGTTTGCAGGTGATATCGCAGATGGAGATTCCCGCGTCCGGGTAGATTCCGGCGTTGTTTATGAGCACGTCCAAGCTCGTGGCGGATTTGCCGAAAGACTTGGCAGCCTTCCCGCTGCTGCTGCTATCCGAGACATCAAGCGTGAGCCAAACTGCATCTCCGTCAATCTCTTCGAGCTGCTTGCCGTTCACGCGGGGCTGACGCGTGCCCAGATAGACACGATGGCCGAGCTCAGCCAATTTCATGGCGGTCTGTCGGCCAATGCCGCGATTGGCTCCGGTGATGAGTGCGGTCTTCATCCGAGTCTCACACCTGCACGCCATCGACCGGACCGTAGGGTTCCGGAATCTGGTCTTGCGGTTCGTCGA
The DNA here is from genome assembly GCA_038154405.1 of Verrucomicrobiales bacterium. GTDB lineage: Bacteria > Verrucomicrobiota > Verrucomicrobiia > Limisphaerales > JAYPXF01. Next base: position 17,139 of record JAYPXF010000047.1, read on the forward strand.
GCATTTCGCGCATCTCGATCTCAACAGTTCGGGCCATGGTGGAAATGGGAACGTAGTTGGCGGATCCCTCGAAGGGGTTTTCACCGACAACGCCAATGCGCTGCATCGTGTTGAAGACCCAGGAGACGATGACCGTGAAGGGGACACCCAACCAGACGAAGTACTGGCCCACGAGTGGGTATTCTCCGCGTAGTGCTTCACCGATTTCTGAGAATTCGGGAATGACGCCGAAAGGGAGGAGCAGGACGAACACGCGTACAATGCCGTAACTGAGCGTGGCGTATTGTCGCGGATAGGGGAAATTCTTGATGCGCTCCGACTTGCCCTGCAGCGAAAAAAACTCGCGGATCACGTGCTCGAGTTCCAGGAATGCTAATTCCCAGATCAATCCCTTCTCCTTCAGCACACGCAATTGAGCCGACTGACGCGACATGATCGCCGATGCCTTGTTCGACTTCTGCATCACCTGCTTGAACTCGTCCTCTTCCAGCAGTGCGGCGACTTCGTCTTCCATGGATCCGTCACGCTCCGGGATATAGATCTTGTCGTAATACTCTCGATTGGTGCGGTGCTCGGTAAAGGTCTCCCATGGCCGCTTGGGACGCATCGCGAAACGCGATGCCGTCAGCCAGGCGAGATGGCGGTGGACCACCCGTTGGTGAATCGTTTTCAACTCGGAATCTGAAACCGGCTCGGCTGCGTGGTCGTTCGTGATCATGTCCCGGATCATGGTTCCGAAAGCCCGGGACTCGTTCAGAATTCCGCCCCAGATCTTGCGCGCTTCCCATGCACGTCCATAGGCGGCGTTGTTCTGGAAGCCGATCAGGAAGGCGATGGCCGTGCCGATCAAGGCCACCGGAGTCCACGGCAGTCGCAACCATTGCAATCCGGCGAATTCATGCAGGGCGGCCACCGCGCACGCGCCGATGAAAAAGTAGGAGCTCTCCAAGCGTGTCCATAGAATGAGATCTTTGAAGGAGTATTTCTTCTTGATGTAGATATCGTGTCCCGATGCTCCAATTGTCTTGCGGAAAGACGGAGGGTGACACATCCGAGCGGTCGCGCCAATCACCGGAACCCGGTGTGGTCTGCGACCTTTCCAGTCAGAACTGATTTTTGTCCTTGGTCTGCCGGGATTGCCCAGTATTGGCTGGCTTCTCATCGCGATCACGTTGCGCCCATCCAATAGCCGGCTAGTTTGTCACAGTGAACTTTTACGAGCGGCCTCAGGTCTTGTTGCCGATAGTTTTTTGGTCAGCCGCGCCAATTCCCTTGAGAAGTCCGGAGTCAGTTCTGGTGAATCGATGGTCGAGACTCCGGCTTTTTCAGGTGCTTGTTTCGGATGCCATGCAGTAGGAGCTGGGGCGCGCTGTGACGTTTGCAAGCGGTAATGATATGAATACGGAGCAGCAATATGGTGACACCGGGGTACGTCAGGCCTTTCCTGCCACACGGTCAGCGGCGAGACCTCATGTTGCGATTATCGGTGCGGGCCTCAGTGGCTTGGCCTGTGCCCGTCACCTGACGCTCGCGGATATCCCCTTCACTATAGTTGAAGCGGACGACGCCGTTGGCGGACGCGTCCGCACAGACATCGTCAGCGGGTTCAGGCTTGATCGGGGATTTCAAGTTTTTCTCGAAGCCTATCCCGAAGCCATGCGGGTGCTGGACTATCATCGCCTTCGCCTGCGCCGTTTCTACCCCGGTGCCATCGTTCGAGCCGCAGGTGGCTTTCATCTGTGCCCTGATCCTTGGCGCAAGCCGGAACACCTTCTTGCCGGAGCCTTGAGCCCGATCGGATCGCTGCGAGACAAGCTGCGTGTCCTTAGCCTCCGGAGGGAAGTTCTGAAGGGCAGCATCGGTTCACTTTTCGCAGAGCCGGAGATCTCGACCATGGAGTATTTGCGGCAACGTGGTTTCAGTGAACGGATGATCCAGAGATTCTTCGTGCCGTTCTATGGTGGGGTGTTTTTGGATCGGGATTTGAGCTCTTCGGCCCGGATGTTTCTTTTCCTGTTCCGGATGTTTGCGATGGGGCATGCCTCGGTGCCCGAGGCCGGTATGGGAGCCATTCCCGCTCAGCTCGCCGGACACATTGCACCGGGGAGGTTACGCGTCGGGGCGGCCGCTCAGGAAATTCATGAAGGCGCAGTCCAATTGTCAACTGGTCACGAACTGCTTGCGGATCATATTGTTGTGGCTACCGAACGAGGCGAATGCAACTGGCTGACGAAAGCGAATCATGGTGCCGGAAGCAGAGCTGTTGCCTGCCTTTACTTTGCAGTTCCGCGGCCGCCTTTCAGGCATGGTGCCGTGATCCTCAACGGTGAAGGCGAAGGGATGATTCACAATATGGCGTTCATGTCCCAAGTCTCCCCGAGTTACGGCAAGGGCGCAGAGCACCTGCTTTCGGTGACGGTACTGCCGCCGTTCCCCGAGCGAGACCATGAGGTAATTCAACAGGTGCGCGAGAACCTGCGGGCATGGTTTGGAGACCCGGCGCTCAGGTGGCGTCATCTCAAGACCTATCGCATCAATCAGGCCCAACCCATTCTGCGTGCAGGAGTGCTGGATCAGGTGCATCGAACTCGTGAGTTGAGTGATGGGACAATCGTTTGCGGGGACCATTGTGACACCGTTTCAATTAATGGAGCGCTGACTTCAGGACGGCATGCCGCCGAGCTGGTGATGAAACGTGCAGGTGTGATGGAATCAATTTGCAGCCCCCCGAGACCGGGACATATTCTATCATGAACATGTCTGCAAAGACGGTCGAAACGCACTGGACCGAGGCTGAGGATATTGCAGATCGCGTCGAGCGTCTTTCTTGTCATCCTCTCTATGAATCTCTGGGATCGGTCAATCAGCTACGCTTGTTCATGGAACATCACGTCTTTGCTGTCTGGGATTTCATGTCATTGCTCAAGTTTCTCCAAGCCAAGTTTGCGCCAACGGAATGGCCTTGGTTGCCCCCGGAGCTCCCGGCTGCAGCTAGATTCGTGAACGAAATCGCCCTGTGTGAAGAAAGTGACCACGGCGTTGAAGACGAGCAGTTCACCAGCCATTTTGAGTTGTACCTCAGCGCGATGGAGGAGATCGGGGCAAACACCAAACCAATCGGAAATTTCATGCGGGACATTCGCTGGTCCGGACTGGGGGCGGGATTGTCCAGCAGACAGATTCCCCCCTCCGCGAGGCGGTTTACCAAGCAGACCTTCGATCTTCTCCGACGGGGCAAGACCCATGAGGTGGCGGCGGCGTTCGCGCTGGGGCGGGAACGTGCAGTTCCAAACATGTTCAGAGGACTCCTCGCTAGGCTGGGCATTGGCGTGCAGGTCGCACCAGTTTTCCATCATTACCTTGACCGACATATGGAGATCGATGATCAGACCCATGGGCCGCTCTCCCTAGAGCTGCTCGACCTGCTTTGCGAAGGAAACCCGGGAAGGCAGACGGAGGCGCTGGCTGCGGGGAAACGGGCACTCGAGAACCGACTGCGTTTCTGGGAGGATATCCTTCTTCAGCTGCAATGAATGCGGACAGCCATCACTCGGCCGGTGGGCACCTGTTTCTGCTGCAATGTATCTCGTGTCTTTTTATGTGCGGTGTGATCTGGTTCGTACAGGTCGTGCACTATCCGCTCTTTGACCAGGTGGGGCTGGGATATTTCGCAAAATATGAAGAGCAGCACACACTGCTGACCACGTTCGTGGTGTTGCCGCCGATGTTCGTCGAACTGCTGACCTCCGGCTTGCTGGTTCACATGCGCCCGCATTTTGTTTCCCGATCTTTCGCCATGGCCATATTGATGCTGACGGTTGTGGTTTGGTTGTTAACCTTCGCAGTTCACGTGCCCCAGCATGATGTGCTCGGTCGTGGCTACGATGGTGACGTACATGAAGCCTTGGTTTCCACCAACTGGTTGCGAACCGTCCTTTGGACCATCAAGGCGGCGATCGTTCTGAGATTACTCCACCGGGGAGTCCTTGCGAGCGGCGCCAGTCCGCAGATGGGCTTCCCGGGGGGGACTGAAATACGCTGAACCATGGCAGACCGAGCTGTCCGCAACTTGATCGTGGTTTTGGGGGATCAACTAGACCGGAATTCTGCCGCTTTGTCAGATTTTGATCCGGACGAGGATGCAATATGGATGGCGGAGGTGCGCGAAGAGTCGACCCATGTCTGGAGCCACAAGGCCCGTATCGCCCTCTTTCTGTCGGCCATGAGGCATTTCCGCGACGACATGATCGCGACGGGTAGGCGCGTTCTTTACCGGCCCTTGGATGAATCAGGAAACCGCCATCGATTGGATGCCGAATTGGCAAGAAGCATTCGTCGACACAAGGTGGAGCGGCTGATCATGGTTGAGCCGGGCGACCATCGCGTATTGACCTCACTCCAAGCTCTGGCCGACGAGGTGGGTATTCAACTTGAGGTTCGGAACGATGGTCACTTCCTGTCTTCGATCGAAGATTTCCGAACTCATGCGGTGGGGCGCAAATCTCTGCGCATGGAGTTCTTCTATCGGGAGATGCGCAGGCGCCACTGGATCCTGATGGACGGGGATCAACCGGTTGGCGGTTCATGGAATTACGATCAGGACAACCGTGGCAGTTTTGGCAAGAAGGGGCCCGGCTCGGTTCCTCCGACTCCGCGGATCAAGGCTGACAGTGTAACGGCTGATGTCCTCAGTATGGTAGAGTCAACTTTCCCAGATCATCCCGGATCGTTGGAGCACTTCAACTGGGCGGTGACGCCAGAACAAGCGGAAAAGGCGCTCGATTCGTTTCTGCTCCATCGTCTGCCGGAGTTTGGCAAGTATCAGGATGCGATGTGGACAGACGAGCCGTTCCTCTTTCATTCGCTGATTTCCGCGGCGCTCAACCTCAAGCTGCTGAACCCGTTGACGGTCGTTCAACGTGCCGAGATGGAATACCGGGAAGGCCGCGCCCCACTGGCTGCCGTCGAAGGCTTCATCCGTCAGGTCCTGGGCTGGCGGGAATACGTTCGTGGTGTGTATTGGCTGCACATGCCGGAATACCTGGAGCGCAACGCACTTCAGGCGTGGCGGAATCTCCCCGAGTTCTACTGGACGGGAGACACGGAGATGAACTGCCTGCGTCAAGCGATCGGACAGACCTTGAAACACGGCTATGCGCACCACATTCAGCGTCTGATGGTCACCGGTCTGTACGCCTTGCTCGCCGGCGTTCATCCGAAGCAGGTTCACGAATGGTATTTGTCGGTGTACGTGGATGCCGTCGAATGGGTCGAACTGCCGAACACCCTGGGCATGTCACAATATGCGGACGGCGGCGTCATGGGCAGTAAGCCTTACGTTGCGTCCGGCAAATACATTCAGCGCATGAGTAACTACTGCGGGGCTTGCCGGTTTGATCCGGCCAAACGCACGGGAGAGGATGCTTGCCCCTTCACCACCCTCTACTGGGACTTTCTCATACGGCATCAGGATACCCTGAAAACCAATCAGCGCATGTCAATGCAGCTGCGGAACCTCTCCCGCCTGTCCGAATCAGAGGTGAGTGCGATTCGCCAACGGGCGCACGATCATTTCGAGGCGTAAGGAAATCCTTCCTATACGGATTCAGCGATCACGAGAAAGAGTGAGAGGCAGAAGAGAAAGAGCGCCGGGATGGCTTTCTGCAACGGGTCGCTGACCCTGAGGTGCATACCAACCGTGCACAGCATCAGGACGGAAAGAACGATCGCTGCCGGCTGAAGGAACTGGGGCTGCCAGACAGATCCAATCTTCAGAACACCAACAATGTAAAACACGGAGTCGGGCAATCCATAGAGCCGGAATTCGTCTCGCATCGTTTTGGCGTTGCCGCCGCGATAATTGGTAGGTCGGTCGATTCGAAGAAGCCACACATTCAGGAGCGTGAGTCCGATCAATACGGCAATGGCAGTCGTGGTCTGTTCCAATTTGACAGTCAAGAGCTTCTTGCGTGTTTTGGGCACAGGGATACGTGGTTGAAAATGTCCTCGTCACATCAATTGCGCAAACCGCGAGCCTTTTCCAATCGCCGTAGCGGAATTCTTGAGAAACTCCATTCCGTTCTCCAATCGGAAGATTCTACATCTTCCGCTACATCGGTCAGTGCGAGCTGCGGAAGACGTTCGCGATGGGGCGGCCGTTGACCCAGCGCCAGGTTGTGGAATCGGTGGTGCGGCCGTTGCGGATTTCCTGCAGGTAGATCTTGTGGTTCTTCTTATAGACGCTGACCCCGTGCACGAGGGACATGTCACTATCCTCGTTGATGAACATCGGCAACGGTTCATCGTTCACCGGATGTACCGGATACATGAGCCCGCCGAGCACTTTCAGGCTATTTCCTCAGTCTTCGAAAGATGCGGGACTTGCTGATTGCCACGTCGTCGATGAACAGGTGATGATCATCATCGGCAGTCCAAGTTCCGCCGTAATAGACGTTGACCCACACGGTCTTGATTTTCAGGCGGTCCACGTCGCGCATGCGCACATCGGTCTTTTCAAAGACCACCCAGGCGCGCAACACCCCGTCTGTTCTGCCGGGAGTGTTCATTTTGACGTGCTGCTCAAGGCATTACCAACGATTCCGTTCCAGTCCACTGAATCCGCCGCGGCTCCAGTGCCAGTTCTCGCCATATTTGCCGGGCATGTCCGCGTGATAGCAATAGAAGCCTACCGGGGTCTTGCCGTTGCGTTGACCACCGAACAAGCCGCGCGCCGACCAGCCATCCGTGCCGTCCACCTTGCGGCCGCCCCAACCGGCGCGTCCGTAGGTGCCGGCAATACCGGGGAATTTGCCGCCGCGTTTCGGTTTCCAGTCGGAAGCCAGTCGCACATAGTATCGGAAATAGATCTCTTCAGCTTCGTATCCGAGTCTCTTCTTGAACCGGTATGCGAGGCTTACGCCATTGTGCCCGCCTCGATCAATCCGAATGCGAAGAGCCTTGTGGTCGAGAGGCTGGAAGCCCAGCGACTTGTCGGTCAAGACCGTCTGTGTTCTTTCCGGCGGTCGTCGCAAATCCCATTCGCGCCACCATGATTCCTGCTCGAAGTCGCATTGAAAATGGGTTCGGCCTTTTTGAGCTGTTCCTGTGCCATTGCTGCAGGCATGAGCAAGTTGCACAGCAACGGAGCGAAGCCGAGGAACAGAACAAGAAGTCTGATTCGGGCATTCATGATTCGTTGCCGCTGTATGTAGTGGAAATGCGTGCCAGGCGCTAGCTGCGGATAGGGGACTTGATCACTGGCGCCAGAAGGCAAAGCTGTGATCAGAAACCTGGTTGCCGCGATCGACAATTGGTCCCCATAGATTCAGTGCACCACAGATCATTATTCTGAGATGAACTGAATCTGTGGGAGAAATGGAGCTCCGGCGGACGCTACGACTGTGGATGTTCACGCTTCCCGTTGAGCGTTCGACAGAGCCAGGTGTGGCGGCCCGGCCGGCGATGGTTCAGCAGTAGATGACCGTCGGTTGAATCCCACCTCCAATATGCTTGCGGATCGGTTTGTTTCCGCGTGAGGATCGCCTCGCATGCCATCAGATCATCCCAAGCAGCTGGCCGCCGCTCTGTGTGCATTGCTTGTCTCTGCCGCCCTTCCAAATGATGCCTTCGCGGCCGCCGCCATTCCCAATGTGGTGAGGACCGAAGACTTCGAAACCGGGCAGACGACGGGACAAACTGTGAACGGCGCTGATCATGTGTTACCGACAACGGCTGGCACTGATCTGTTCGTCAAAGTGGTGGCCGCGAACGGGCATTCGCTCGGATCCGGAAATGCCGTGCAATTCTTCGACAACACCTCGAATGGAGGTGTAAATCTGGAGTACAATTTCGTCAATTCGACCGCCGCGCAGGTATCGGCGGTCCGCATCGATTTTTCGGTCGCGCCCTTGAGCACTTCCGGCAGCGGCAACGATCCCATGTTTGTAGGCATCGGCGAGTACAACCCGAATCGGACGTTCCAGACCGCCGCCAACCGCTTCGTCGACATTCGTTTGGACAATGACGGCACGATTGATTTTCGCGGACCTTCAGGGGCCTCCGCCAGCAATGGGAATGTGCTCAACACTTCCTCCAATCGCGTCACCATCTTCGCGAACGATCTGGACTCGCAATCGATCGACTATACCGGGCCGGACAACAGCACCCGCACTCTGCCCGCGAACTCCGTGGCCTACTGGCTCAACGGCTCCTTGGTAATGATGAGCGGAGGTGAACATACCTCGTTGGACCTCGGAGATAGCACGGGAGGCGGAACAGTGGGAACGACCGAGGGCAATCTCGGAAAATTCGGTTTCAATTCGCTCACCGCGGATGTCGGCCTCAACTACGTGATTGATGACATAGTGATGGCCACGCTGGATGGTTCCACGCCGCCAGCGTTCACTTCAGACCCGATCGTTGAAAAGACCGCCGTTCCGCACAAGAGTTACAGCGCCACTTTGGTAGATGACGTGGCGGACCCAGATGGTGGGACGCATACCTACTCCAAGGTATCGGGACCCACTTGGTTGACCGTCGCGGCAAATGGCGCGCTCACCGGCATTCCATCAACCAACGATCTCGGCACCAACAGCTTCGCCGTTCAGGTCATGGATGGATTGGGCGGTTCCGACCAGGCGACACTGCAGATCAACGTGGAGATCATCACCAGTTCGCTCGTTTTTCGAGGGGCATCAGGCCGCCTGGTTTACAAGCCTGATGAGCTTGGCGATCGGCTCCCTGATTTTTCCGGCGTGGGTTACATGGGGGGAGGCGTTCCCCTGCCTGATGTTGTGAGCCTGATTGATCCGGCACGATTTGTGACCGTGAATCCGGGATCGGGCGATGATCAATCCGCCATCCAGATCGCCATCGACACGGTCGGCGCCTTGACACCTGACACCAACGGCTTTCGTGGCGTGGTGCAACTTGTTGCGGGCGAATATGTAATCCCCAACCAACTCACCATTCGCGCCAGTGGCGTGATTCTTCGGGGCGCGGGCGATGGTACGAATGAGACCGTGCTGCGTTCGACCGCGACCACGCAGGTCAAGTTGATCAGCGCGGGCGGAACGTCGGGATCACCTGCTGCCGTCGCTGGCTCCACCCGCAATCTGATCGACAAATATGTCCCGGTCGGCGCGACCAGTTTCCGGATAGATTCAACAGCCGGGTTTGCCGTGGGTGACGAGGTTATCGTGTATCGGCCCAGCACTGCGGAATGGATCACCGCCATCGGCATGGACATCATCCCGCCACGCAGCGACGGCAATCCCATCACGCAGTGGGCTCCCGGATCTCGGGATCAATACTACGAACGAATCATCACGCGGATCGAAGGCGATCGAGTTTTCATCAACGCGCCGCTGCCCAACGCGTTCGAGCAGCAGTATGGTGGCGGGACAATCTACAAGTACACCTTTGCGAATCGGCTGGAGAAGATCGGTATTGAAAACATCCGTGGTATCTCCGCGTTTACGTCCGATACCGACGAGAATCATGCGTGGACCTTCATCGAACTCAACCGGGCGAGGGATTGCTGGATCCGCAACATCACCGCGCAGCACTTTGGCTTTGCGGCCGTCCTGCTCGGTTCCGCCTCTTCGCGCGTGACCGCCGACGACCTCGCCAACCTCGATCCCAAATCCGTCATCACCGGCGGCCGTCGTTACGCGTTCAACAACCAGGGCGGTCTCAACCTGATGACGCGCATGATGTCCGAGCGCGGCCGGCACGACTTCGTGAACAATGTCCCCAGCCGCGGGCCCAATGTCTTCTACGACGGCGTCGCGCTGGATCAACGGTCTGAATCCGGTCCGCACCAACGCTGGTCTGTGGGCACGCTCTACGACACACTCACCGTGGAGAACCACGACGTCGCCGCGCGCAATCGCGGCAACTTCGGTTCGGGTCACGGTTGGTCGGGGGCCAACATGATCTACTGGAATGTCGTGGCCAAACGCTTCCTGATCGAGAATCCGCCCACCTCGCAGAACTGGGCGATCGGCGGCATCGGGGAACAATACGACGCCTCCGATTTTCTCAACGCCGGTTTGGGAGAATTTGACCGGCACGGACAACACGTTTCGCTCGAAGATCCCGTGGGCAATCCGCGAGACAGTCTCTACCTTGCCCAGCTGAACGAACGCCTCGCCCTTCCTCGTGGCGAAACCCGCGAATACGTTCTCGGCGACTTTGACAGCTTCATGCACGACGGCGCCGGCAGTGTGGATGACGTGCCGGTCGAAGCCGTCTGGCTGGCTTCCGTGCAGGCGCGGGCCACTTCCAGCGGCTGGACGCTTGGCGGTTTCGATGCGACGACCGCCCCCGAAAATCAGGCGACACCCTTCACCTTCGACTTCGGTCTCGCTCCCGACGAATACGTCGTTGCCGCCACTCTGACAGTGTCGATGCAACGTCTGGGCGGTCGCACCCGCAACGATTCCATCTGGCTCGACAGTCTGAACCGGGAAATCGGTTTCACGGAAATTGGATTGGGAGAAGTTGAGTTGCCCAACACCGGCGGCCAGGTCGTTCCGGTCGAAATACTGGGTGCGGATCTGGCCCTGTTGCAGGATGGACGACTGAACGTGCTGATCGGTGAAGACGGCGCCATCGATTGGGCGACGTTGCGCGTCACCGTCAATCGTCGAGCTCCGGCACCTCAATTGGTCTCCGTGGGGCGTGCTGCCAATGACACGTTTCAGTTCCGATTCAGCACGATCTCCGGCGTCCCTTATCGCATCGAACACAGCACGAACCTGCTGGTCTGGAGTCTCTCCCAGACCATCAACGGCACCGGCAACGTCGCCTCTTTCCTTGATACCGGGGCATTGAACACGGCCGCATCAGATCGTCGCCGATTCTACCGTATCGTCGTAATTGAATGATGGGGCTTTGTGGCCGTTTGTCAGCTTAAGGCAATGTCGGCATCACGTGTGCGCTTGCCGTTTAGCATGCGACCCAGCCAGGTGTAGCGGACCAGATAGCGATAGCTGAGGAGTAGTATTCCCGTGGTGAGCAGGCAGACGATCGGCATCTTGATGAAGGCGGAGACGTCGAACGAAAGCAGCATGGACTGAATCGGGAAGAGCAGGGGAATGTGCGCCAGATAGAGCCAGTAGGAGGAATCCGAGAGGTAGCGGAGTTTCTTGTTTTCCTTGGCGCAGAGCTTTTTGAACAGGCCGAGCATGCCGAAAATCATCAGCCAGGCAAAGAGGGCCTGGGCAAAGACGCCGACGAACCGCACGGAGTTTGCGGGGATAAATTCCGTCAGTGACTCAGGCTCATGCAGCGCCGCCATCCCGATCGGGAACACCACCAGCAGCGCGACAGGCATATGAATCCACCAGAAACGTCCGAGCGGCCCTTCCGCGTCTTCGCGGTCGAAGTAGGCGGCCCCGACGAAGAAGTAGACTGCATAGAGTGCCAGCAGGTGCGGATATGGAAACAGTGTCAGCGACGTATCGGGTCCGAAACCGGGAATGATCAGTCCGTTGAACCATTGTGGAATCATGGTCAGCGGCACCAGCCAGAGAAGGACGCCCGGGGAGCGTAACATCCAAGCCGGCAGCCCTTGCCATTTGATCCGCTCGGCAAAGATCGCAAACAGGGCGAAGGGCACGAGAATGAGACAGAGGAAATAGAGGAACCACAGGTGGCCGAAGATCATCGGCTGCTGAAAACCCGGCCAGCTGATGAACTTGCGATACTGCTCCGTAAAACCGCTGTTCTTGTTGCCAGACGTAGCTGCAATCTTCTCCGAACTGTCGCCCGCTGAATCAGTCTCCGACCCGGATGGCAATTCGCCCGCAGACAACCCGCCGTGTTCGATCAGCACCTTTGCCGCGGCTTCCCGGTTCTTTGGAAGTTCATCGTAGTTCACCTTGAGCTTCAAGAAGCCGGCCGCCATGCGGGTGATTCCTTCAGGGGCCTTGGTGCTGTCCAACGGTGTCCCTTTGTATTGATTCAACGCATTCACGTCGGCTCCATGCTCGAGAAACAGTTTCGCCAGATCCGCATGACCCATGAACGCGGCATGGCTCAGCGGGGTGGATTTGTCGTCGGATCTGATGTCGACCTTTGCTCCACGCTTCAACAACAGTTCGGCTGCCTCGTAGCTTCCGCTCAAGGCCGCCCAATTGAGCGCGGGCAGCTTGCTGTTCGGTTCCACCGCGTCCGGGCTCGCGCCCTCGTTCAGCATTTGTTCAAGTTCAGCCACATCATTGTTCTTCGCGGCCGAACAGATTTCACCTTCCGGGGTGTCTGCCGTCATCGCGGCATTGCCGAACCAGATCATCATTCCTATCGAAAGTGCCTGGATGGGGATCAGCAGCGCGACGAGCGGCAACAGGATCCGTTTGGCCCGATGCTTGAGGAGTGCGCCTAGTCCGCGCTTGCGCCAGAGCATGGCCGTGAAGAATCCGCTGATCATGAAGAACAACGGCATGCGGAACCCGTGCAGAGCCGAGTTCATCACGTCGAAGAACGCGCTGCTGTTGGCATCCCGCAACGGCCAGAAGGGGAAGGTGACATAGGCCAGACCGGCGTGCAGGACAATGCCGAGCAACATGGCCGTCGCCCGCAAGGCATCCAGGTCATGTCGCCGCGGAATACTCGGGGTAATTGGAGCTTCAGTCGCCGGAAGCGGTGGCGGCGTGGCTTGGGTCATTTCTGCTGGGTCGGGAGACTGATCGAGCATGGTCGGCTCGGCGAGAAAATTCGATCCGATCGCGGTGTAGATTCCCGATATTAGCGCGAAGAAGATTGTGAACCGGCTGAATTCCCACCGCTCTGATTTCCCGCAACCAGCATCCAAGGTGCCGCGCCGAAGGCGAACCACTTATCGAACGGGAAATTCTGGGGACGCATTGGATAACGCCAGACGCTGTCCCCAAGTTCTTTGGTGCGTCGCTCGATCTCCTCCTTGGAGAGATTCGTCTTCAAAAGCCACGAGATATGTACATATCTCGTGATCTACTTCATGCCTCTCCTGAGTATCCACTTCAGAATGAACCTGAAGATGACCTTCCTGAATTTCCTGAACCAACCAATGATGGGTGGAAAAGATGGCGATGATGACTTCA
>JAYPXF010000048.1:0-17281 GCA_038154405.1 Verrucomicrobiales bacterium
GTCCGGGGAAGCCATACCAGTTCAGGCGGCGGGCGCCGAATTCGCGCTCGTATTGTTCGAGCGCGGCCCACTCGGTGGTGTCCAACGCGGAAAGCCAGGTGATGCCACCATCCGGGGTGTATCCGAGCGACGTGGAGGTCAGGACACTGCCGGAATAAAAACCCCGGGTCCCGGCTCGCAGCGAATCGAGCGTGAGGGACCCGGGATTTTCGGTAGCCACATGAACATCGTAGGGAGTGCCCGCGAACTCGAGGGCCTCGGTAATTGTTGCCAGCGCGAAGTCGTTGGTCTGGGCGGCGATCACGAGCACCTTCATGTCGACCGCGTTGCCGGACTGGGCGCTGGACTTGCCGGCGGCCATCACGAGGGCGGCGATGAAGAGTGTGAGGACGACCCGGGCGATCGGCTTCATTTCCTGCATGGCTTCGCAATCGCCGGCAGTGGCTTGAAACTTGATCTCGCAGGGGACCGGCGCCTGAGCGGCGAAGTCCACGCTGATCTTGGTGAGAGTTTTGTTCGTCTTGTCGCTGTTGTTCATGTGGTGGCTAAACCAGTTGTTTGGCTTGCAACCACAGTATTGGAATGGCGCTTTCCAACAATCGGGCCCCAATCCCCATGGTGTTTAGGGGAACGTCCCTAGGGGATTAGGACAATCGGGTAGGGGAATTGATTATCGTGACAGCTGGAGTTAGGCGGACGATCATAGCCGCATGTCGGCCACGCGTTGTTTCTTGGGGATATTTCTTACCGCTATTTCTGTTTTCTCGGCCGAAAAGCCCAGTATTCTGGTGATTTTGGCTGATGACCTAGGATATGGCGACGTCGGTTGCTACAATCCCGAGTCCAAGGTGCCCACGCCCAATCTGGATCGGATGGCCCGGGAAGGGATGCTCTTCACCGACGCACACAGTCCGTCAACCGTTTGTACGCCGACTCGATACAGCCTGTTGACCGGGCGGATGGCTTTCCGGAATGGCATGCGCGGCGTCTTCACCGGGGTGGGCGGCCCCTGCCTGATTGAGGAAGGGCGGCTGACGATCGGCGAGATGTTGCGGCGCAAGGGTTACTCAACCGCGATGTTTGGCAAATGGCACGTCGGGCTGACCTTCTATGACGAGGCCGGCCAGCCGATCAATGAGAACGGATTGGCGGCGGTTCGGCGGGTTGATTATTCCCGACCGATCACGGATGGACCAATCCATCGGGGCTTTGACGAGTTCTTCGGTACCGCCTGCTGTCCGACGACGGATTGGCTGTATGCCTACATTGATGGGGATCGAATTCCTGTTCCTCCCACGGGGCTGTTGGACAAGACCAATCTGCCGAAACATCCCTATTCGCGGGACAATCGGCCGGGCCTGCGGGCACCTGACTTCGATCTTGAGGAGGTTGACCTGGTGTTTTTGAAGAAGAGTCAAGAATACCTGCGGCGCCATGCCAAGGAACGGCCGGACCAACCCTTCTTTCTCTTTCATTCTGCGCAAGCGGTGCACCTGCCGTCATTCCCAGCTGACAGTTTCAAGGGCGAGACCATGGCCGGACCACACGGGGACTTCATTTTCGAACTCGATCACGTGGTGGGCGAATTGATGCGGACACTGGAAGAAACGGGGCATTCGGAAAACACGTTGGTCATCTTCACCAGCGACAACGGACCGGAAACAGGATCCGTTTATCACATGCGGACGGATCATTGGCATGACGGTGCGCGGCCGTGGCGGGGAGTGAAACGCGACAATTGGGAAGGCGGTCATCGGGTTCCGTTCATCGTGAAGTGGTCCAGTACAGTGAAGGCCGGCAGTCGAAGTGATCAGACCATCTGCATCACCGACATCATGGCGACCTGTGCCGCCATTACCGGGGCCAAACTCCCAAACGATAGCGCCGAGGATTCTTTCAACCTTTTGCCCATCCTGAACGGCGCAGACGGAGGGAAGCCGATTCGTCAATACACGTTGCATCAGACAATCAGTCTCGCCCTCGCGATTCGGCAGGGTGACTGGAAGTATCTCGACCATCGAGGTTCCGGTGGCAATCGCTATGAGAAACATCGCTATCTGAAGCAATGGCACGTTCCGGATCCGTTGCCGGCACAGCTCTATAATCTGGAGGACGATCCCGGTGAAACGAACAATCTCTTGGAGACCAAGCCGGACATTGCGAAACGCTTGAAGGCGAAGCTCAAGGAGTTCGTGAAGTCAGGGCGCAGTGCTCCGATTAGGTAGTTGGGCGCGGGAATACGGTCTGCTAGCTTGAGCTCATGAAGAAACGGATGGCCATCGCCTTGGTTGTGGCATTACTTATGTCTGAATCTCACGCCCAGCAGGCGATCAAGGATATCGAGTATGCGAAAGTTGACGGTCACAGCTTGAAACTGGATCTCTACCTGCCGAAAGAGGTGGAGAATCCTCAATTGATCGTGTGGGTGCATGGCGGAGCATGGCGGGCCGGATCCAAGGAACGGATGCCGATCAAGGATCTCGTACCTCATGGATTCGCCGTGGCGAGCGTCGAATACCGGTTGACTCCCATGGCCAGATTTCCCGCGAATGTGCATGACATCAAGGCGGCGATTCGCTGGTTGCGGGCGAACGCGAAGGAATACGGATACCAGGCAGACATGGTCGGAATTGCGGGCGCCTCGGCTGGCGGCCACTTGGTGAACTCGGTTGGAACCAGCAATGGTCATCCCCAGTTGGAGGGCAAGGTGGGTGAACATGAGGGGCATTCGAGCCGGGTGGACGCCATCGTCTCATTCTACGGAGCGGCCAATTTGACGACGATTCTGCACCAGTCCACACCTCATGGATTGAGCGTCCGCGTTCCGGCTCTGAAGCTATTGCTCGGAGATACACCTGACAAAAAGCCGGATCTTGCCAGGTTGGCCAGCCCGGTGTTTCAAATGGAAGGAGATGAACCGCCGTTGTTCCTCATTCATGGCGATCAGGATCATCAGATGCCGATCAATCAGTCCATTGAACTCTACGGGAAATACAAGGAACACGACCTACCGGTCGAATTGGAGTTCATTTATGGTGGCGGACATGGGGGGAAGCAGTTCTACGATGCCCGCCGCATCGGACGCGTTGCCAAGTTCTTCCGGAAGCACTTGGACCGATGAGCAGAAAAGGCCGCGACAGGGGAGTCGCGACCTTTGGCAAAGGGGATATCAGGACGGTGGTTATTCCACCGTGACGCTCTTGGCGAGGTTGCGGGGTTTGTCGACGTCGCAGTCGCGGGCGACGGCGATGTGGTAGGACAGGAGCTGCAGCGGGATGACGGCCAGTAGGGGATTGATGCATTCCCAGGTCTTGGGAACAAAGATGACTTCATCGACCTTGTCCTCAATCTGGTCGTTGCCTTCGGTCGCAATGGCGATGATGGGACCTTTGCGGGCCTTGATTTCTTCCAAGTTCGAGAAGGTCTTTTCGTAGAGTCCGTCTTCCGGAATGACGATTACCGTGGGCGTGTTTTCGTCGATCATCGCGATCGGGCCGTGCTTCATCTCGGCGGATGGATAGCCCTCAGCGTGGATGTAAGAGATTTCCTTGAGCTTCAGAGCGCCTTCCAGAGCGACCGGGAAGTTGAACTGGCGGCCGAGGAAGAAGAAGTTGTGACAATCCTTGTATTTGAGCGCGATGTGCTTGATGTCGTCGTTCTGTTTCAGGATTGATGCCACTTGGTCGGGCACTTCCTCGAGCGCTTTCAGGATCTGTGTGCCACGGCGGTTGGACAGCATGCGGATGCGTCCCATCATCAATGCGAAGAGTGTCAGTACTGTGACTTGCGAGACGAAGGCCTTGGTGGAGGCCACCCCGATCTCGGGACCGGCATGCAGATAGATGCCGCCGTCTGCCTCGCGGGCGATGGTGCTGCCGACCACGTTGCAGATGGAGAGAACGGTGTGGCCGCGACGTTTGGATTCGCGCAGGCCGGCAAGGGTGTCCGCCGTTTCCCCCGACTGGGTCATGACGATGCAAAGTGTGTTCTTGTCGATCGGGGCGTTGCGGTAGCGAAATTCGCTGGCGTATTCCACCTCGACCGGGACGTGCGCCATTTCCTCGATCAGGTATTCGCCGACGAGTGCCGCGTGCCAACTCGTGCCGCAGGCGGTGATGACGATCTTGTCGATCGCGCGCAGATCGGCGATGGACATGTTCAGGCCACCGAATTTCGCTGTGGATTCCTCGTAATCGAGCCGGCCGCGCAGGGCGTTCTTCACGGTCTGCGGCTGCTCAAAGATCTCCTTGAGCATGTAGTGGTCGTAGTCGCCCTTGTCGGCGGCTTCGGCGTCGAACTCAATGTCGCTGATCTGATAGTTGGCGGTGTTCTCCGACACCGTCTCCATCTTGAAGTTGTCCTCCCACAACGTGACGACGTCGTAGTCCTTGAGATAGATGACACGCTTGGTATAGGCGACGATCGCGTTGGCGTCGCTGGCCAGGAAGTTTTCATCATTGCCGATGCCGACGATGAGAGGTGAGCCGCGCCGCGCACCGACCATCACTCCCTGATGCTGGCTGGAAATCACCACCACGCCATAAGTGCCGACGACTTCCTTGAGAGCATTCTTCGTGGCTTGGGCGAGTGGATGGGTGGCTGCGCTTTCATCAACCTGACCGGCTTTTTCCAACTCGTCGTAATGGTCTCCAATCAGGTGGGCCAGCACTTCGGTGTCGGTCTCCGATTTGAATTCGTGTCCTTTGGCTGAGAGCTTGTTGCGGAGGCTGTCGTAATTCTCGATCACACCGTTGTGAACCACGGCGAGGCGGCCGCTTTGGTCCATGTGCGGATGCGAGTTCTCGTCGGTGGGAAGACCGTGGGTTGCCCATCGGGTATGGCCCATGCCGATGCTGCCGGTTAGCGGATTGTCTTTGTGTACCTTGGCCAATCCTTCGTCGATCTTGCCCTTTTTCTTGCGCGTATCGATGGCGTTCTCGTGCAGGACGGCAACGCCAGCGCTGTCGTAGCCACGATATTCAAGTCGCTTCAGACCTTCGATGACGATGGGGGAAGCCTGCTGTTTACCAATGTAACCAATGATGCCGCACATAGGAGAAGATGAATAAGTTGGATGTTACCCGATGTTGCTTGATTTGTTGGTGGGCGAGAGGGTATAGGGTGGCTCAAGTTCTTCGCAAGAAATGAATCCAGACAGGGTAGCAATCGACTCGTCCAAGGTACTTTCCATCGTGTTGGGGGGCGGGGCTGGATCCCGTCTCTTTCCTTTGACTCAGGACCGTTCAAAACCGGCCGTGCCGTTGGTGGGTAAGTATCGGATCGTCGATATACCGATCTCCAACTGCATCAACTCCGGGCTCAGCAAGGTCTACTTGCTGACGCAGTTCAATTCGGCATCGCTGCATCGTCACATTTCGCAGTCTTACAAGTTCGACCACTTCACCGGCGGTTTCGTGGAATTGCTTGCGGCCGAGCAGACGCTGAACAGCACATCCTGGTATGAGGGCACGGCCGATGCAGTGCGCAAGAACATCGTGCATCTGGGGGATGACTGGGATCATTGCCTGATCCTCAGCGGGGACCAGCTCTACCGCATGAATTTCCAGAATGTCCTCGCCACCCACGTTGGATCCAATGCGGATCTCACCGTGGCGACGATGCCGGTCGAGCGCGACATTGCGAGTGCTCTCGGCATCATGCACATCGATGATGACAAACGGATCACGCGCTTCGTCGAGAAACCGACCGAGAACGAGGTGCTCGATTCGTTGACTCTGCCGAAGGAAGCTCATGGCAAGCTCGGGATCGATTCCAGTGATGATCGCCTGCTCGCGTCGATGGGTATCTATGTTTTCAAGCGAAAGGTGATGATGGAACTGTTGGACAACGATCTGACTGATTTCGGCAAGCACATCATCCCGAACGCGATCACGACGCACCGTGTGTTCTCCTATGTCTACCAAGGCTACTGGGAAGACATCGGAACGATCCGTTCGTTCTTCGAAGCCAACCTGGATTCCACTTCGGAACTGCCGAAGTTCAACTTCTTCGACATGGAGTCACCGATCTACACGCGGGCGCGCTTCCTGCCAGCGTCGAAGATTAACGGTGCGGGGATTGATCATGCGGTGATTTCTGACGGCTGCATCATCAGTTGGGCGCAGATCTCTCAATCGATGATCGGGATTCGTTCCATCATCAATCCGGGTTCGCGACTCCACCGGGTGGTGCTGATGGGTAATGACTATTTTGAATCCCAGGAATCCATTGATGAGAACACGAAGGAGGGGATTCCACCGATCGGGATCGGCAGCAACTGCCGGATCGAAGAGGCGATCATCGACAAGAATGCCCGCATCGGAAACAACGTGGTGATTTCACCCAAAGACAAGCCCGATCACATGGACGGCGACAACTTCTATGTTCGTGATGGCATCGTGGTGATTCCCAAGAATGCGGTCATCAAGGATGATACGGTGATTTGAAAGTTAGCCGCGCGGACGAGCGGCAGCTCGTCTCTGCCACGCTGAAGTGAAAAAGGGTGTCCAAATTGGACACCCTTTTTAGTGAAGTTTCGAACCCGCTCAATAGCGGTAGTTGTCCGGCTTGTAGGGTCCGTCGACCGGGACGCCGATGTAGTCGGCCTGTTCCTGCGAGAGCTCGGTGAGTTTGACGCCGATCTTGGAGAGGTGGAGTCGGGCGACTTCCTCGTCGAGCGCTTTGGGCAGGACGTAAACGCCGGGCTTGTTCGTGTCCTTCTTCTCCCACAGGTCGATCTGGGCGAGCGCCTGGTTGGTGAAGGAGTTGGACATCACGAAGCTCGGGTGGCCGGTGGCGCAACCGAGATTCACCAGGCGACCTTCGGCGAGCATGTAGATTTCGTTTCCGTTCGGCAGCCTGTAGCGGTCGTATTGCGGCTTGATCTCGTCCTTGGTGACGCCTTTGTGATCGTTGAGGTCGTTGACCTGGATCTCGTTGTCGAAGTGTCCGATGTTGCAGACGATCGCCTGGTCCTTCATGTTGAGCATGTGGTCCAAGGTGATGACGTCCTTGTTGCCGGTGGTGGTGACGTAGATGTCACCGACGCCGAGGGTGTCTTCAACGGTGGCGACCTCGAAGCCCTCCATGGAAGCCTGCAGGGCATTGATCGGATCAATCTCGGTGACGATGACGCGGGATCCGAATCCCTTCAGGGACTGGGCGCAGCCTTTGCCAACATCGCCGTAGCCGATGACCACGGAAACCTTGCCGGCGATCATCACGTCGGTTGCCCGCTTGATGCCGTCTGCCAGTGATTCGCGGCAACCGTAGAGATTGTCGAACTTGGACTTGGTGACCGAGTCGTTGACGTTCACGGCTGGGATGAGCAGGGAGTCGTCTTCCTGCATCTTGTAGAGGCGATGAACACCGGTGGTGGTTTCTTCCGAAACACCCTTCCATTCGGCGACGATGTCGTGCCAGCGGGTGGGGTTTTCCTTATGAACGTTCTTGAGGAGGTCCTTGATGACCTGTTCTTCCTCGCTGCCGGACTCGGTGTTCACCCAGTCAGAACCGTTCTCCAGTTCGTAGCCCTTGTGGATGAGCAGGGTGGCGTCGCCGCCGTCGTCAACGATCAACTGCGGTCCCTTGTTGTCTGGGAAGCTGAGCGCCTTGTAGGTGCACCACCAGTATTCCTCCAGCGTTTCGCCTTTCCAGGCGAAGACGGGATAACCGGCCTTCGCAATCGCGGCGGCGGCGTGGTCCTGGGTGGAGAAAATGTTGCAGCTGGCCCAACGAACGTCGGCGCCGAGTTCACCGAGAGTCTCGATGAGGGCGGCGGTTTGGATGGTCATGTGCAGTGAGCCGGTGATGCGGACGCCGTCGAGCGGTTTGTCCTTGCCGTACTTCTCGCGCGTGGCCATCAGGCCGGGCATTTCGTGCTGGGCGACATCAAGTTCCTTGCGGCCCCATTCGGCCAGGTTGATGTCCTTAACTTTGTAGTCTGGATCTGACATGTAGATGTATCGGTATGCTGTGGATTGAGATTACTTGGCGGCCTTCTGCAGGGCGGCGGCTTTGTTGGTGTGTTCCCAGGTGATGTCCTTGTCGTTCTTGCCGAAGTGACCGTAATTGGTGGTCTTGGAATAGATCGGTTTCAGGAGCTTGAGTTGGGAGACGATATCGGCGGGCTTGAAGCTGAAGACCTTGAGGACGGCCTTGAGGATCTTTGCGTCGGTGATTTTGCCGGTGCCGAACGTGTCAATGTGAACACTGGTAGGGCGCGGATGACCGATGGCGTAGGCGAACTGAACCTCGCACTTGTCGGCGAGGCCGGCGGCCACGACGTTCTTGGCAACCCAACGCCCCATGTAGGCGGCGCTGCGATCGACCTTGGACGGGTCCTTGCCGGAGAAAGCGCCACCACCGTGACGGCCCATGCCGCCGTAGGTGTCGACGATGATCTTGCGGCCGGTCAGGCCACTGTCGCCCTGCGGTCCGCCGATGACAAAGTTGCCGGTGGGGTTGATCAGGAACTCGGTCTTGTTGTCGAGCAGCTTCGCCGGCAGAACCTTCTTGATGACCTGCTCGATACAGAATTTCTCAATCGTCTTATGGGCCACACCGGCAGCGTGCTGGGTGGAGATCACGACGTTGACGATGCGGGTCGGTTTGCCGTCGACGTATTGCACGGAAACCTGACTCTTGGCGTCAGGGCGAAGCCACGGAGCGAGTTTGCCGGCCTTGCGGATCTTGGTGAGTGCGCGTCCGAGGCGATGAGCGAACATGATCGGAGCGGGCATCAGCTCACGGGTTTCATTGCTGGCGTAGCCAAACATGATTCCCTGGTCACCGGCACCCTGCTCGGAGGTTTTCTTGCCCTTGGCCTTCTTGGCGTCCACGCCCTGTGCGATGTCGGCGCTCTGGGTGGTGAGAAGGTTCTGGACGAAAATCTTGTCGGCGTGGAAGACGTCGTCGTCATTTGTGTAGCCGATGCCGCGAACGGCGTCGCGGATGACTTTTTCCACGTTGATGACTTCACCAATCGATTTCTGCCCAATCTTGGGAATGGTGATTTCGCCACCCACCAACGCGACGTTGCTCTTCACGAATGTCTCGCAGGCAACACGGCTTTTCGTGTCGATTTTAAGGCACGCGTCGAGCACGGCGTCTGAGATGGTGTCGCTGACTTTGTCCGGATGGCCTTCGCCAACGGATTCCGACGAGAAGATATAGCGGTCGCTCATGAATCTTTTTGTTGGTCTGCGCGGCTGCTTTGGCTGCGGCCTCACAAGGGCCGACAAGGTAGGGAGATCGCGACACAAGTCAATTTCTAGTTGCCGTTAAGATACAGGAAAATGCCCGAGGAAAAGGGTTTTTCGTGCCGGATGCAAATGATCCGGGCATTCTCATCTGCATGTCGATTCAGGTCATTGGATTGAACCCCGCCGTGGATGTAGAATGGCGGGTCGAGGGCTACAACTGGAACGAAAAGACGGTGATTCAATCCATTCGCTCATGGGCCGGTGGCAAACCGCCGAATGTGGCCCGCTGGCTGACGTTTCTGGGCTTGGAATCGGAGCTGCTTATGCCACTCGGGGGCGAGCCTGGGGATCTGATTCGTCGGGATCTCAGAAACTGGGGCGTGAAGCTCAGTCGGGTTCGGATCGCCGAGGATACCCGTACAAACACCATGGTGACGCCCGATGAAGGGCAGCAACTGCGTTTCAATCCGAAAGGGCCGAAGCTGTCCAAGCGGGAATGGAATGACGTGTTTGCCAGGGCGGAGAAGGGATTTCGCAAACATTCGCTGACGATTCTTTCGGGTTCCCTGCCTCGGGAAGCGAATCCGAATGTGCACGCAAAGTTTGTCCGCCTGGCGTGGAAGGCCGGGCGGAAGGTGATACTGGATTGTGATGGGCGTTCGCTTGAACTGGGGGCAAAAGCCAAGCCGTTCATGGTCAAACCAAACCGTTTTGAACTCGCACAATGGGCCGGACGCAGTCTGACCCGTCGCAGCCATCTTGTTGCTGCGGCTCGTGAGTTGTCGTCGGTTACGGGGGGCTGGGTGTTTCTGTCCCTGGATGCTGGTGGAGGATTGATCGTGAATGACCGCGAGAGTGTTACGCTTTCGGCTGCTGCCCCCGAGGTGACGGCTCTCAACGAGGTCGGCGCGGGTGATTCACTCTTGGCGCAATTGGCCAGGCGGGTGGAGTCATCAGATGACCCGGAAGAATGGCTGCGTTGGTCGATCGCCACCGGTTCGGCATTCGTTCAGGTGCCGGCCGGCACGCTGCCTAAAAAGTCGCTGATCAAGAAACTTGCCGGAGAGATTCAGGTTCGTTCGAAGTAGGCGACGGTCTACGGTTCTTCGCTGCGCCAGCGGGCAAGGCGGTAGCGGAGTTTTTTCATGTGGCTGAACTTGCGGTTTAGCAGGGGACCAAAATCGTTCTCGATCTGTTCGTAGGTTGGCACATCGCCCCAGGCGGTCACGGCGAACACTTCGTAGGCTTCCTTGGTCTTGAAACCTAATTGCCGGTTCTGGATCAGGTAGCGTTCGCGGAGGATGTTCTTCCAGTCGTCAAAATCCTTGGGCACGGGCATCTTGTGGCGGCCGACCCAGGGAAGCCATTCCATCACCTGTGATTCGTGGCACCAGGCTTCGCGGGCGATAAGGTCGAACTCGCTTTCCACGTTGATCGCCAGATCGTGACTGTTCTGTCCGAATTGATAGTGATCGTAGGCATTCAGGATCACCGGCACTTTGACCTGTTCGGATTTGGCCGGATCTGCCGGGTACTCTTTCAGGAATGCGTGCGGCACATTGATCATGTAAGCGACCTCGCGCACGGCTTGCGCGACGCTGACGTGATCAACGTGCATTCCCGCCAACGGATCACTGGCAATGGGGGGGCAGATGATATAGTCGGGCTCGAACTCGCGAATCGATCTCCACAGCGCGGCCAAGAGGTCGATGCTTACCCGCAGACATGCCTCGCGCGGAACTTCGCCGTTGGGCAGCTTGAGGTTCTCAAACTCGTAGCCACCGACTTCGGCCGACTTGGCCTGCTCCTCGTGGCGCCGTTTGGCGGTTTCTTCCAGCGGCATCGACTGATGGCCCGCGCTACCGTCAGTGCAGACGATTATGCGGGCTCGAAAGTTTTCGCCGTGCTGCTTGCGCAGGAGTTCAAAGGTGCCGCCGGCGATGAATTCGAAATCATCGAAGTGCGCGTGGATACAAAGGACTTTCATGCGGGGAAGCGGGATGCGGGATCTTCGCTCGAGCAGATGAACGGAAGGTCGGCGTCGATTCGTTCAAGCTCACTCCCGGTCCAGCGGCTGTGACGATACAGTGTGGCGAACTGCATCTTCGGGCCGTTCTTGCCTTGGCCGCCGACCAATTCGGCGCCGCGTCGGGTGTTGTCGATCATCGTGGCGGGAAGGGTGATGTGGTAGGGATTGCGCTCGACTTCGCCGACGTGGAATGAGAGCGCGGTGATCAGGTCGCCGACCTCCGTTGCGGAAGATTCGACGACCAGGTTCGGATCATGCATCTGTCCCCAGAACTCGGTCTCGCATACGTGCGGGCGGATTGCATCGGAGCATTCTCGAAGCGCCTCGTTCAGCAGGAGGTTGGTGCCGATGTGCGTGCTGTTCCAGTCGGAGTAATGGGGGAAAAGGATTAGCCTCGGTTGATGTTCCTGCAGCAGTTCAGCAATTCGGTCCACCGCTGCTTGCCATTCCGGACCGGATTCCTTGGCGCCCGGTTGATTGATGTGACAAAGACCGTTGGGAATGGTTTGGACCAGTTCGAAACCCACGTGTGCGCAGCATCTCTCCAGCTCGGTCCAGCGTGGTGACTGGCGCTCCTTGTTGCTGCCTTGTGTGACCGCCACATTGATGACCAGCCATCCGGATTCGCGCATGAGTCGGAGCGGAAGACCGCCCATGATCACCTCGTCATCGGGATGCGGGGAAAAGATCAGGACCCTGGGAGCGTCGGCGGCGATGGTCGGTGCTGGCAACGGGTCGGTGTTGCCCAAGGGAAGCGAAGTAGCGTCATTCAACAAGCCCACCAGGCGGGTGACATATTCGTTGAACGAGTTCATGGCCATTTCTTAGCGACACCCGGCCATGTCGGCGAGCGGAAAACGGCCACAGCAGGTTGCCTTGCATTGAACCGCGACTTTTGTCGCCGGGCAGTGATTAACCGGAACACGGACTGGCGTCGCGCATTGCATTCCCGGCGCGGCTTGCGATAGTCGGAACGGACTCCGCTCATGCGAAACGCGTTCATCGTGGGATTTGTGCTGGTCGTGACCGCCGTCAACGTCTGGATGAACTGGCGCTTATGGCAGTACCGGCAGGTGGCGGAAGTGCGGGAGGCTCCGGCTCAACTGCGACAGGTCGAGCGGCAACACGGTCGGCATGTCATCGGGCAGCGGAAGATCTTTCGACCATCGCGCATCGTGGAACAGGCTCGTCCGCCGTGGTCGAACATCGAGTCCGACGATTATCTCGAGTATGCTAAGAACCTGAGGGGACTGGGATGCCCTGAGGAGACCGTCCGCAACATCCTGTTGGCGGACATCGCGCACAATTTCAACGAACGGGAGCGCGAGATCTGGACCGAGGAGCTGGATCCGTTCTGGGTGACGGATGACGCGCGTCAGGACCTTTATGCGCGGCGCGCAAAACAGGCACATGAGCTTACCCTTTCCAAACTGAAACTGTTGCGGGAGCTGTTTCAATACCCGGTGGATGAGGGGGGCCTCGAGGCCGCGAGGAACATGGGGATGACCGGTTCCATTACACGTCTGGTGTTTGGTTTCCTGGATCGGGAACAGTTTGTTCGGCTCTATGGAGCGGCCGAATACTACACCAAACAGGCGGGGATCATCAATGAATCCACCCACGGAATCCTGTTGCCAGGCGATTATGACCGGGCGCGCGAGCTGCGTGAACAATTGCGCCGGAGCGTGGGGGTGTTGATCGGTCAGAATGGCTTCGAGGAACTGCGGTTGCGGCATGGTGTGCTGGAATCGGGACAGCCGATTCCGGGAGAAAAATCGGGATTCCCGGTGTCGGGTGTGGAACTGCGTGAGATTTGGAAACTCCGAACGGAACATGTTGACCTGATCAACGAACTGTTTGTGGACACCGGCTTTGAGGATTTGACGGAAGATGTCGCCGCACTGAGCGGAGATGCCGTCGAGGTGAAGGTCGCCAAGTATCTCGGTGTCGATCGATATGCGGATTATGCGCGGGCCCGCAACGAGGATTTCCGCGATGTATACAAGTTCGTGAGCGAAAAAGGGTTGCGCCAGGAAGATGCGATTGCGGTCTTCGAGGAGAGGTCGAAGGTCGCGGACGAGGTGGCAAAGATCGAGGCAGCCGAAGATCTTAGCCCGGAAGAAAGTATGCTCTTGCGTGCGGCGCTGAAAGCTCGGGCCGAGAGCGTGATCAATCAACGACTCGGCAAGATCATCGGTGAAGAATATCGTCAGAACGACGGCAAGGGGTGGTTGGATGAAATTGTGGATGGCATTGCCGCCAAACGGGCGCGGTTGGAGGTGCAAGCACGATGAGATTGAGAACCTTCATTCTGACAGCGCTCGTGGTCAACCTGGCCCTGCTGGCCGGAGTGGTGTTTCAGTTTTCCCTCCCTGCGAAGGTGGTGGGGAAACGGAGCGGCCAAGTCGCGAGCGCGACGAACATTCCGGAGTCCACAACGAACATCTCGATCCGGTTGGTGACCGTTCCGTCGGCCACCAAGATAGAGACGTTTAGGTGGGACGATGTGGAGAGTGACGACTACCTGCAGTTGGCCGAGAACCTGCGCGGCATCGGGTGTCCGCCTGACACGGTTCGGGACATCGTGATCGGACGAGCGAAGGATGATTATGCCGACCAGGTTTGGGAACTTCAGAAACCCATGCAGGCAGCGTTATGGGACTACCTCGCCAAGGGGATCGAAATCGATGATTGGCCATTGGACAAGCAGATGATCGAACGCTACGAGCAGCTTTCGTTGCAACGTGGGGAGACGATGAAGTTGCTGGCCGCGAAACTGGGCAAGCGACGGGAACCCGAGGACATGCCGGAAGGTGACCGCTGGAGTTCGCTGCCGGAGGAAATGCGGCCGGCCATTCGGGAGATCTACGAGAAATACTCTGACATTCGCCGCGAACTGGTCGAGCGTGAGGAGGTTGACGACGACGAGCCGAAAAAGGTGCGTGATCGGTTGCGGAATCTGGATTCGGAACGGAACGCGGAACTCCGAACGTTGGTCGGTGATGATCGCTGGGACGAGTATCTGCTTCGGGGCAGTGAGAACGCCCGTTGGATTCGGTCGCTACCGGGGTTGAAGGTTGCGGAAGAGGAAATGCGGGAGTTTGCGCGCCGCCGAGATGTGATTGATCAACAAAAGAAAGAGGTGGCCAAAGACGATCCGGATCGGGAGCAGAAACTTGCCCGGTTGGATGCGCAACGAGCCGTGGTGCTGACGGAGGTGTTGGGGGCGGAACGGGCAGGGCACGTCGAACGACAGAGCAGTGCAGATTATCTGACTTTTCGAAACATTGTGCGTCGACACGGTTTGCCGCGGGACATTGCCAATCGCCTGTATGAAGTGCAGCAGGTCGCTCAGAAGAATGCCCGGGAGTTGATGGCTTCTGAAGTGCCCGATCCCGAGCTTCGTGCGCAGGCGGCCAAGGCTATCCTGCTGAACACTCAGTCGGAGATCATGGGCATCATCGGGGAACAGGCGTGGCCGACGATGCAGAAATACGGCATGGGCTGGTATGACAAATTATTCGATACGGAATAGTTCTACTTCGTTCGATTGTAGCGGAAGATGCAATATCTGCCGATCGGCAGGCATTGGAGTCGGAAATTTTCGCAAATTCCGCTACAGCCGTGTGGGGGGAACAAAATAGAGATAGAACGGCAGAGAATTTATGAGCAAAGACGGATCAGTTTTGTTTCACAACGGCAGTGTGGTGTTGCCGAATCAGGTGGTGGATCACGCGGACGTGTTTTGTCGCAACGGTCGCATCGTTGCGGTCGGTCCATCATTGAAAGGCGTGTCCAAGAGCGCGGAGCGGGTGGATGCCAAGGGTGGTTACATTGCACCGGGCTTCGTGGATATCCACGTGCATGGGGCGGAGGGAGCGGATTTCATGGATGGCACGGTGGAGGCGGTGAAGACCGCCTGTCGTTGCCATGCCCGCCACGGCACGACGACGATCTTTCCGACCACGACCACTGGTTCGCCGAATGAACTGTCCGCAATGCTGCAGGCGTGCAGGACGGTGCAGAAGAAGGGGGACCTGAACGACGGTTCGCGAATCGCTGGCGTGCATTTTTATGGTCCCTATTTCGCTCCCGACAAGGTGGGGTGTCATTCGCTCGATGGATGCCGAAATCCCGTGCGTCGCGAGTACCTGAAACATTTTCAAACCGGGATCATCCGCATTGCCACCTGCGCGGCTGAACTGCCGGGCGCCGCGGAATTCTATCGCGAGGCCCGCCGGCGCAAATGCCTGGTGACTTGTGGGCACTCCAATGCGAGTTGGACGGAAATGGCGGGCGCGTTCAAGGTCGGCATGCGGCACGTGGATCATTTTTGGTGTGCCATGAGTTCGGTCCCGGCTCTGCGTGAGCGATTCGGCACGCCGATGCAGGGGAGCATGGAGCAGTTCGTGATCGCCAATCCGGACATGAGCACGGAGGTCATTGCAGATGGCTGTCATCTTGCCCCGGAACTTCTGGAATACGCCTATCGGATGATCGGACCGGACCGGCTCTGCCTGGTTACCGATGCGAACCGTGCGGTCGATCTGCCGCCGGGTGATTACAAGTTTGGTCCGGAATCCGGCGACTCGTGGTTCGAGAGTGACGGCAACGTCGGCTACATGCCGGGACGCACGGCCTTGGCCAGTTCCATCAAGTGCCTGGACACCATGACCGCCAATATGAAACGCATGACGAGCGCATCCCTGCCGGAAGTGATTCGCATGGCGACCCTCACACCGGCCAAGCGCGCCGGCATCGCCAATCAGGTCGGCAGTCTTGAAAAAGGCAAGCGCGCCGATGTCGTTATCCTCAACCGCCGGCTTTCCGTTAAAGGCGTTTACATTGGCGGTCAACGGTTCGAATAGGGGTGCTTCCCATTGACCTGCCGGGCACGTTTTGTGACTCTCCGCGCGTCACCAAAAGAAAGTCTTTTCTTGAAGATCCAAAGAGCAGTCATCACGGCCGCGGGGAGGAATCAGCGGTCGCTTCCCCTTCAGACATTGGTAGATCGACATGGCGAAACGCGCACGGCGCTTTCGATCGTGTTGGACGAGATTCACGACGCCGGGATCGAGGATGTGGCAGTGGTGATCTCGCCCGGAGATCAGGCGGCGTTTGAGGAAGGCCTGGGAGCGGACGGATTGCGCGTGACTTATGTGGAACAGGCGGAGCCACTGGGCTTCGGCCACGCGGTCTGGTCGGCGCGCGAATTCACCGCGGCGGATCCGTTCCTGCTCCTCGTGAGTGATCATCTTTACGTGAGTGGATCTGAGACGGGGTGTGCGAAGCAGTTGGTCGAGATTGCCGAGGCGGAAGACTGCGCCGTGTCGGGCGTGCAATCGACGCATGAGAGCAGTCTGCCGAACTATGGTGCGGTCGGTGGGCGGTTAGAACCGGGACGCAGGGGACTCTACGAAATCGCGGAAGTGATGGAAAAGCCGTCGCCGACCCAGGCAGAGCAGAGCCTGATGGTTCCAGGTCTGCGAGCAGGACATTACCTTTGCTATTTCGGCATGCACGTGCTGACGCCGCGGGTGATGGATCTGCTGAGCGAGCAGGTTTACAAGATCCGGGAATCTGGTGGTGTACATCTCTCTCAGGCATTGCGACAGCTGGCGGATCGGGAACGCTACCTCGCCGCCGGGATTGATGGCCGCCGCTATGACATCGGACAGAAATATGGATTGCTGACCGCACAGATGGCGATCGCGCTGGATGGCGATGACCGCGACGATGTGCTCGTGCAACTCCTGGAACTCCTGGCCGCGGAGAAACGATAAGATGGCGGGCGAATTCGTTTCCATCATCACGTCCGACGATCCGGCAGTCAGGGACGCCAGTCTCGATGCGGCGTGTGCGGGCCTGGATACCAAGGCCTTGTTGGACGGTTGCGACGAGCTGGAGGATTTTCGGCGGGGCAGCAGCAATCTGTACGAACGCGTAAGGGCGCTCTTCTTCCTCTATTCCATTCATCGGTTTCATCTGCCGACTCGGCTGAGCGCTAAGGCCCGGCAGGCGCAGATCCCGTTTCACGGCTACGAGCATC
>JAYPXF010000048.1:17291-30220 GCA_038154405.1 Verrucomicrobiales bacterium
TGGCCCACCTGCTCGACCGGCCGCGCGAGCCCTTCGAGGAGGCGATCGACGCCTTCCTGAAGATTCAACGGGAAGAAGGGCCGAGCGATTCAATTTCATCCGCGTTGGCATCGGCGTACCATCAACTGGCGTTTCAAACCTTGGCGAACCAGGTGCGTCGCAGTGTGCGCAGCGTGCCGGGGAATCAGTGGATGTTCCGCATGGGGCATCACGCGAATCATCCGCTGCGCCTGCGCGAGGAGTTGTTGAGAGTCGGTGAAGATGATACCTATCCGATTCTCCGGGAACAGACCCCGGTGCGGATGGATCTGAGTCACGCGGGGTGGAGCGATATTTTCTTTCTCGGCATGGATTACCCGGAAGGTGCGCGGGTGATCAATGTGTCCATCGATCTCGGTGTGCACGGTCGCGACGCGAAGCCACGTCCTCCGGTGGAGGCCTACCTGCGCGTAATCGACAAACCGATCCTGCGGTTGACCAGTGTGGATCTGGGTGCCACGGCTGACATCGACGATTTGGCTGAGGTGTTCGATTTCGCCCGGGACTACTTGGGACTGTTGAAGGCGGCCGTCATCGCGAGCGGTATCGTGCCGCCGGGAATCGAGGGGAGCGGCAAACGTCTGTCGAAGTTGCTGGAACGCATCTGTGGACCGGGCAGGGGATTGGAGTTGGTCTCCAACGTGAACAACATCCCGAAAGGCTCGCGCCTGGCGGTATCAACCAACCTGCTCGCGGCCTTGGTGGCGGTCTGCATGCGGGCGACCCGACAGACTCAGAATCTCACCGGCAAACTGGCGGAATCGGAACGACGCGTCGTGCTGGCCCGTGCCCTGTTGGGTGAATGGTTGGGTGGCTCAGGTGGCGGGTGGCAGGACAGTGGTGGTGTGTGGCCGGGCATCAAGCTGATCGAAGGCGTTGCTGCCAACGAGGGGGATTCCGGGATGGGCGTCAGCCGCGGTCGACTGATGCCGCAACACAAGATCCTGCGGGATGGCGATTGCGCCGCCGATATTCGCGAGCGACTGCAGGACAGCCTCGTGCTGGTGCATGGGGGCATGGCGCAGAACGTCGGCCCCATATTGGAGATGGTCACCGAAAAATATCTGCTGCGTTCCGAAAAGGAATGGCAGGCACGACAACAGGCCTTGGGCGTGCTGGAGGATATCCTTGGCGCGTTGAAGACCGGTGACGTTCGCAAGATCGGTGAAAGCACCACGTTCAATTTCGCCGAGCCCATCCAGACGATCATCCCTTGGGCTTCCACCTATTTTACCGAGCAGTTGATCGAACGCGCCGGCAATTCGTTTGGCGACGACTTCTGGGGATTCTGGATGCTTGGTGGGATGAGTGGCGGCGGAATGGGATTCATCTTCGATCCGAAACGGAAGGCCGAGGCTCAGACCCGCATGGCCGAAATCATGTCGCAGGCGAAGACGGAGATGGAACATTCGTTGCCCTTCGCGATGGACCCGGTGGTCTATGATTTTGAGATCAATGACAACGGGACGTTTGGAACGTTGTTGGCGGACGATGAAGCGTTGATGCCCGCGAATTACTATACCGTTCGCGTGCCGGACCTGCTCCGCCGGCCGCCGCAGGAACTGCCTGTCCGGGAAAGGGCCGAGTTGGACAAGTTCGGCGCCGCCTGTCGGCACACACCGGAACTCAGCGGCATGGTCCAGACCTTGTTCGACGCGATGCTGCCCAAAGGCGCCTCGGAATCGGAGGACGCCCGTTCGTTGTCGGAATTGAAACGCGAATTCGGATTTGATCAGGCCCAGCACGAACGCATTCGCGCGGACCTGAAGGA
Source organism: Verrucomicrobiales bacterium (assembly GCA_038154405.1). Classification (GTDB taxonomy): domain Bacteria; phylum Verrucomicrobiota; class Verrucomicrobiia; order Limisphaerales; family JAYPXF01. The sequence continues at coordinate 19,102 of JAYPXF010000048.1, forward strand.
AGGTGTGATCGGTCTGGCGCAGAACCGTCTGCGTTCGGATACGAGCATTGAAGACGTCACAGGTGAAGACCTGATTGATGTGCGCGAAACTTCGGATGGTGCCAGACATCAGTCTGCCGGGGAGTCCGCATTGAAGAACGGCGAGGTGGCGGTGGTGACCTTGGCTGCCGGTGCCGGGAGCCGCTGGACCCAAGGTGCCGGGGTGGTGAAGGCGCTTCATCCGTTCTGCCGTTTGGGAGCTACGCACCGTACCTTCATCGAAACGCATCTGGCGAAGTCCCGGAAGATTGGCGATGCCGTCGGGAATCCGCTGCCTCACATCTTCACGACGAGTTACCTGACGCACGGGCCCATTCAGGATGTGCTGAAATTGCAGCACAACTACGGCTACCGAGGGACCGTGTCACTATCGCCAGGGAAGAGCATCGGGCTGCGGATGATTCCGATGGTCCGCGATCTGCGCTTTGCCTGGGAAGAAATGCCGCAGCAGGTGCTGGATGAGCAACAACAGAAGGTTCGTGACAGCCTGCGCACGGCGCTGATCGGCTGGGCGGAAGGTGCGGGAGAAGGCTGTGACTACACGGACAATCTTCCGCTGCAGTGTCTGCATCCGGTGGGACATTGGTATGAAATCCCGAACCTCCTGCTCAACGGCACACTGGCAGGGCTGCTCAAGGAACGTCCGCAGCTCAGATACCTGATGTTGCACAACATCGACACGCTCGGTGCGGATGTGAATCCGATGTTGCTGGGAACCCATATCAAGAACGGTTCCGATCTTTCCTTTGAGGTGATCACGCGGCGTTTGGAAGATCGTGGCGGTGGCCTCGCCAGTGTGAACGGTCGTCCACGTCTCCTGGAAGGCCTCGCGATGCCCCGCGAAGAGGATGAGTTCAAACTGAGCTATTACAACACGATGACCACATGGATTTCGATCGATCCGCTGTTGGCCTCGTTTGGGCTGACGCGCGCCGATCTCAATGATCCGGCCAAAATCGGCGAAGGTGTGCGTAGTCTTGCCGCCCGCATGCCGACCTATATCACGTTGAAGGATGTGAAGAAGCGTTGGGGGCATGGTCAGGAGGATGTATTCCCGGTCACCCAGTTTGAAAAACTCTGGAGCGACATGACCGCGCTAAACGAAGTGAATTCAAACTTCCTTCTTGTTCCGCGGCTGCGAGGTCAACAGTTGAAGGATCAGGCGCAGCTCGACGGCTGGCTGCGCGACGGCTCCGCGGCTTACGTGGAAGATCTGTGCAAGTGGTAGCGGCCTCTTCTGCTGCAGAAGTTTTCATTTGAAAGCGACTTGGCCGATGGGCTGAATGCCGCTACATGTTTCTGCCATGCCCCGACGGATCTTTTTCACAGTTCTTGTGATCATGCTGGCCTGCACGCCCCTCGGAGCTGTTGGCAGTGGCGGGACGGCGTTTGGCCTGCCGGCGTGGGTGGTTCTTGCTTTGGCCGGATGCCTGCTCTTTCCCCTTGCGATGGCGGTGACGATCCAGCAGTTCTGGGATGCGCTGGCGAGTCCCGATGACGACGAGAAGGAGGAAGGCTGATGTCGGATTCACCGGTTCTTGGCTCGGGCGGAATCGCGGTGATGGCCGCATATCTGGTGTCATTGCTCGCGCTCGGCTGGATGGGGCGGCAGGCACGGAAGGAAAAGTCGCTTTCGGATTTCTACCTGGGTGGGCGCAATCTCGGCTTCTTCGTGCTGTTGCTCACGCTCTACGCGACGCAATACAGCGGGAACACCATGATCGGGTTCTCCGGTAACGCCTACCGCAGCGGCTTCGCGTTCCTGGTGGCGGTGGCCTTCATGATGGCGGTGGTGGCGATGCAGTTTGTGTTCGCTCCGCGGCTGCATCATCTGTCGCACAAACACGGCTTCATCACTTTCAGTGATTTCTTCTTCCATCGATACCGCAGTCGCACCTTTGCCGCATTGATCAGCATCAGCGGCATCATCGCATTGCTGAATTATGTGCTGACCAATCTGAAGGCGATCGGCACGGCGGCGGAGACGGCTACGGGTGGCAAGGTGACTTTTGCTCAGGGGGTCATTTTCCTGTCATTCATCATACTTATTTACGAGACGCTCGGCGGCTTGCGCAGCGTGGCGTGGACGGATGTGTTGCAAGGGGTGATTCTGGCCATCGGCTGCGTGGTGATCTTTACCGTGATTCTGTTCACTTACGACGGAACAGCCGGTGTGTTCGCCGATCTGAAGGAAAAACAGCCGAAGTTCTGGGAACCACTGACGTGGGAGGGATACAAGAAGTGGGTCAGCACCTTGCTGGTGATCTGCGGAGGGATCGCCATCTATCCGCATGCGATTCAGCGCATCTACGCGGCGTCCGATTCCCGCAAACTGAAGCACGCGTACCTGGTGATGCTGTTCATGCCGCTTTTCACGACCCTGTTGATGATTTTCGTCGGTTGGGTCGGAGCGGCGCAGTTCCCCGGGCTGGATTCGGCGGCGAGTGAAGGAATCACACTGCGGATGCTCGGTGAATTGACGGCCAAATATCCGGCGATGCAGATCGTGGTTGTATTGTTTCTGGCGGCGGTTTTCGCGGCGATCATGTCGACCGTGGATTCCGCTTTGCTCTCGATTTCATCCATGATCACGCAGGACCTGTACCGTCCGCTGCACCCAACGATGTCGGAGGAGCGGTTGACGCAGTTGGGCAAATGGATCTCCTGGGGATTGATGGCAATGATGGTGCCGCTGGCGATCAACCTGCCGCAGACGATCTGGTGGTTCATACAGATCAAGGTGGAACTGCTCGTGCAGGCCTTGCCGGCATTGTTGCTGGGCCTCTATTGGACACGAGTTCAAACCGGACCCGCGATGTGGGGGTTCGTGGCCGGCACGGTTCTGACTCTGGTGCTCGCCGTATGCAGCAATTTCACGGAATCGATCCCGGCCAAGCCGTGGGGTTGCCACGGCGGACTCTGGGCGCTGGCTTTGAATGTGGTGATTGCACTTGTCGGTTCAATGAAAGCTGAAAAGCAATGAGTGAAGAAAAGAAGTCCCGAATCCGCTACGCGCACGTGAACATCATCGCCGAAAACTGGCGCAAGCTGGCTGAGTTTTACCAGAAGGTATTTGACTGCGAGCCCGTCAGTACTGAGCGCGATCATCACGGACCGCACTCGGATGCGGTGACCGGCATGTAGGACGTGCGGGTTCAAGGGCAGCATCTTCGCGTGCCCGGGCACGGGGAGAACGGCCCGACCATCGAGTTCTTCACCTACAACTAGCAATTGCCGTTGCAGAAACCGGCGATCAACCGTCCGGGCTTTGCTCACATTGCCTTCGAAGTGGATGATTTCGAGGGCCCGTCGCCTTCCCCCATTTTCTGGAGATGGAGGACGGCTGCTTGCCGAACTCGGATTCCGGTCGACTGATGAATTCGGCCACCTGACTGGGATCATCGCACACGGTCCAGTTCATTGATGCCGGATCAGAGACGAATCCCAACTTGCCTTTGTCCACTACGCCGGCAGCGGCGAAGTATTTCGTGCCGCCGTGGCGGAGGCGGTTGTGCGTGACATTGAACACGATCCAGTCGCCCTTGTGGACGTCCACATAGATGCGTTCGACCGTGGAGCCGAAACGATCAAGGACCATGCGGCGTTGCGAGGCGGGAATTGCATCGCCGTTGATGTAGGCATCGATCACGAAGTCCTTGGCTACCACGGTAACATACTTTGCCAGCAGGTCGTCGGCTTTGTGAAAGAGCCGGTCGCCGGGAATGTTCTCAACCTCACGCGCTCCGGGGGGACGCCAGCGAACGTTGATGCCGGATGCACCGCGTCCACCGAAATAACCGGCGCTCAGGAATTCCACGAATCCCTTGTCCAGTTGGACTTTCACCAGCTTGCTGCCTCCGTCCGCAAAGCCGCAGACAAGTTTTCCCTCGATCATCAACAGGTTGTGGTCGTAGAAGCTGTCAGTGGTGAAGACGTAGGTGCCTTTCTTGTCGATTCGCAGATAGCCGCGGACTATGGCGTTTCTCTCAGATTCGTGTTTCCAAGGACTGACCGTCCGGGTCACGACCTTCTGGCCGATGGGCTCGCCGAATTCCTTGATCGGAATGTAGGTTTTGTGTTCGTCGGTCTGTTTGTCGTGTCGCGGCTACTCGGTGATCATCATGCCCGGCACCATCGTGTCGCCGACGGCCAACAGCGGGATCAGACTCAGTAGGGGAAGGGAAACTCCCATTGGACGTGAACGTATGCCCGATGGGAAACATCAGGCAATATCGGACAAGGACGAATATCACCGTTGCCCGGAGAGTCGTTGTTCTTTACAACACGCGGCTCGCGTCAGTGAACATGAAGTATCGGTTTCTTTTTTTTGTGATCGCGATGGCCATGTTGGCCGTCGCGGGACGTCTGTCCGCTGCTCCGCTCGTGGCGGGCTATGAGCGCCTGAAGTCCGAGTCGGCCGCGGTGCGCGGCGAGATGTTGCTCGGTGAGCTCAACTGTCTTTCGTGCCACACCGCCAGGTCATCCATTGCGAAGCGCGTGGGAGCCAAGCCGGCTCCGGATCTGACTCAGGCGGGGGCTCGTCTTACGCCCGGCTATATGCGCGAATTCCTCATGAACCCGCATGATGTGAAACCGGGAACGACCATGCCGGATCTGTTTCACGCGTCGGAAGCGCGATCCAAGGCGGGTGCGATTGAGTTCCTGGTGCACTTTTTGGCCTCCCGTGGTGGTCCACTCAAGTCTTCCCGCACGGCGGTGAACAAGCCCGCGGTGGAGACCGGCAAGGGACTCTTTCATTCGGTCGGATGCATTGCCTGTCACGCCCCGGAGAAAACGGAGGGGATCACCACGCCGACGATTCCGTTACCCGCGAAGCTCGCCGCCAAGACCACCGTGGAGGAAATGACGAAGTTTCTGCTGAATCCGATGCATGTGCGTCCCGGTGGTCGGATGCCGTCATTGAATCTGGACGAGGGTGAAGCAAGGTCGATCGCGATGTATCTGTTGCGCGAACAGATGGACAATCCGGCGGCCAAGGATGCCAAGGGCGTGGCGGTGGCCGGCTGGCACTTCGATTACTACGAGCTTAAGAAGCATGATCGCAAACTTCCCGACTGGCGTGAGCTGACACCGAAGACTTCGGGAGTTGCGCCGGCCGTCGGGTTGAATCCGCCGGGGCTGAAGCGTCGCAATCAGATGTTCATGTTGCGTTTTGTGGCGAACATCGAGATCAAGAAAGGCGGCAAGCATCGTTTCTGGGTCCGTTCGGACGACGGCGCCAAGATCCTGATCGATGGAAACCAGGTGGTGGACAACGACGGCATTCATCCCGCCAGTGAGAAACGCGGTGAGGTGAATTTGAAGCCGGGAACGCATCAGATCGAGATTCTCTATTTCGATGGTGGTGGGCAGATCGCATTTCGCGTGGAAGCGGCGGGACCATCGTTCGGCCGCAAGCGTGGTCCGATTCCGACCGAGATCGTTTCCGTGCCCGATCAGACGCCCATGGTGCCTTTGGGTTGGGATTCTGATTTTGCCGTGGATCCCCAACAGGTGCGCATGGGAGAGATGATGTTTGCGGCGATCCGCTGCGCATCCTGTCACAAGATCGACAATTTGAAGCCCATGCGGCCGGCGCCGTTTCTCTCGGAGTTGAAGCTGGATTCGTCTTCCGGTTGCCTTGGCTCGGGAGTGCGGCGGTCGGTGCCGCAGTTCAACCTGAACGAAGGGCAACGCGAGGATCTGAAGGCGGCGTTGCGAAACCAACAGGAACTCTCCAAACCGCTCGCACCGAAAGCGCGCATAAAACGAACGATGGCGAGCATGAACTGCTATGCCTGCCACAAGCGCGGTGATTTGGGCGGTCCGGATGATCGCCGGGCGGAACTGTTCAAGACGAACATTCCAGTGGATCTGGGTGAGGAAGGAAAGATTCCTCCGCATCTGGATGGCGTCGGTTCAAAGCTGAAAAAATCTGCCCTCCAGTCCATTCTCTACGATGGGGAACTGCACACGCGCTATTTCATGTCCACGCGCATGCCGCGCTTCGGCCGGGCCAATGTCGGTCAATTGATCGATGATCTCGTGAAGGTGGACCTCCAGCCGGCGGATACGAAGACGCCCGAATTCAGTGAGGAAAGCATGGAAGTCGGGCGTCGGTTGATTGGTCAAACCGGCCTCTTCTGCATCAACTGTCACCTTGTCAATGGGGGTAAGGGACCGGGTATTCCCGGGGTTGACCTGGCGACGGTTCACAAGCGTCTGAACCCGGGATGGTTCAATCGCTTGCTGCTCAATCCTCCAGCTTACAACCAGGGCACCCGTATGCCGGCGTTCTGGCCGGACGGGAAGTCGGCATTGCCGACCGTTCTCGACGGCGATCCTCAGAAACAGATCGCCGCCATCTGGAATTATCTTTCACTGGGCGACTCGATGCCGGTGCCGTTGGGCATTCAACCCGTCGGTGGTGTGGGGATGGAACTCCAACCGGTCCAGGAGCCGATCATCCATCGCACTTTCATGGAAGACGTCGGGCCCAGATCGATCCTGGCCGGTTTTCCTGAACGTGTCCATGCCGCATTCGACGCCAATGTTGTCCGTCTGGCGAAGGTCTGGCGGGGGCGCTTCTTCGATGGCTCCGGTGTGGCCAGTGGCCGGTCGGACAAGTTTTTCAAGCCGCTTGGCAAGGACGTGATCGACATGCCGGCGGGACCGGCATTTGCCGCGTTGGAAAGCCAGAGCGATCCTTGGCCGGCGGTGGAGAAGACTTCCCGCAACATCGGTGGCCGTTTCAAGGGCTATTCGCTGGATGAAAAAGGGCGTCCGAAGTTCCGCTACGAACTGAACGGGGTGAAGATCGAGGAGGCGGTCGTCCCAGTAATACGACCCGGCGGTTCGATCCTGCGTCGCGAATTCACGCTGACCGGTTCCGGCAAAAACTTCTATCTGCTCGGTGGCTCCGGCAAGGACGTGGATCATACCTCGACCACCGACTGGATCATTGGTGGCTCGGTGGAACTGCAGATCGACGGCGAAGGCGCGGGCGAGGGCATTGTCCGCGAGGCCGGCGATCGCAAGGAACTGCTGATACCGGTCAAGTTCTCGGGCGGCACTGCCAAATTCAGTATCACCCTCGTCTGGTAACCCATTTTTTCACGAGTATGAAACGTTTCATTCTTTTTATTACGGCAATTACGCTGGCCACCGGAGCTACTGCGCAGGTCGAGGAATCGGACTACTACGAGATCATCAACTATCCGGCCACTGACGATCAGACGCTGAAGCTGGAGATCTGCTCCATGACGATGCTCAAGGACGGCAATCTCATGGTCGGCACGCGACTCGGTGACATCTTTTACGTCGAGCATCCGTATGATCCGGAGAAGGCGAAGTTTACGAAGTTCGCACACGGACTGAATCATCCCTTGGGCATGGAGGAATACGAAGGTGCGATCTACCTTGCTCAACGCGGGGAGTTGACGCGGCTGCGGGACACCAACGGCGATCACAAGGCCGACGAGTTCGAGACCGTCTGCGACGATTGGGCGATCAGCGGCAATTATCACGAATTCAACTTCGGTCCGCGGCTCGACAAGGAAGGCTACATGTGGGTCACGCTCAACAAGCCCTTTGGTGGCGAACCCTACGGTCGCGCGCCTTGGCGTGGCTATGCCGTCCGCATCAATCCCAAGACCGGCAAGATGCATCCCATGTGCGCGGGACTGCGTTCACCGGCCGGTGTGGAAGTCTCGCCGTGGGGCGATGTCTTTTACACGGACAACCAGGGCGAATGGTGCAACGCGTCCAAGTTGGCGCATCTGGAGTTCGGCGATTTTCACGGTCATCCGCACGGCCTGGAACCGACCAGGAAACTCGTCGGCAAGCCGTTCAGCGAAATTCCATCACCCAAATCCGCTACCTGGATGAAGGATCTGAAGGAGACCGTTCCACAATGGAAGATGCCCACCATCTGGTTTCCCTATGACAAGATGGGCAAGAGCCCCAGCGGCATGAAGTGGGACGTGACCGGCGGCAAGTTCGGTCCGTTCAAGGACCAGCTGTTCGTCGGTGACCAGCACCATTCCTGGATAATGCGCTGCGATCTGGAAAAGGTGAAAGGTCACTGGCAGGGTGCCTGTTTCCTTTTCCGCGAAGGTTTTCAATGTGGCATCCTGCGCATGGCCTATGGCGAAGACGGATCGATGTTCGTCGGCATGAGCAATGCCGGTTGGGGGAGTCGCGGCAACAAACCGTGGGGACTTCAGCGTCTGAAGTGGACCGGCAAGATCCCCTTAGAAATTCATACCATGCGTGCCAGATCGGACGGCTTTGAACTGACCTTCACCATGCCCGTCGACGCCAAAGCCGCCGCTGATGCCTTGAACTACAAGGGTGAGAGCTATACCTACCAGCTACGCAGCGCGTACGGCGGTCCGGAAGACGACAAGAAGCCGTTCAAGGTCACCAAGGCGATCGTAGGCAAGGACGGCAAGAGCGTCCGCCTGAAACTCGATTCCCTCCGCGCCGGCTATGTGCACGAACTCCATCTGAGCGGGATCAACGCCAAGAACGGTACGGAGTTGTTGCACAAGGCGGCGTATTACACGTTGGTCAACGTTCCTGAGTGAGCCTTGAGGAGTGGGGATGGTGGGCCCGTTGCTCGGGTATTGCTGGCCTAGCGCCGGCGAAGTAGCGGCGACTTTCAGTCGCCGATGAAGGCGAAGCCTTCACGATCGAAGTCCCCTTGCCCCGGCGACTGAAAGTCACCGCGCTGATGCTACCGGTCGCGTTCTCCGGTGAAAGGTTGATGTTTGCCTCAGCCCGACGCTTTTCGAAAGCGAGTTCCAGCTGCCTGTGCGAGGCTTTGACTACTGATGATGCTTCAGAATGAAGTCCACGATCGATTTCGGATCCTTGAGACTGTGGGGATGGTGGCCGATGCCGGGTTTGTGGATGACCTTGATCGGCCCGCCCAAGGCGCGGTATCGCTTTTCCAGGATGTCGCTGTTTTCTGATACCGGTACCACGACGTCAGCGTCGCCAACCACGTTCAGAATCGGGACTCTGGCTTTGGCCAGCGGCTTGAGTCCGTCGATCGGATTGACCTTGGCTTTGAGTGCTTCGGCTTCCGTGAATTCCCAGGCCTTAAGGCAACTCTTCCATGCGCCATTGCTGCCTTTGCCATTCCCCTTGCCGCCGGGCCAGCTCTTGAAGTCGCAGACGGGCGCGTCGCCGTAGATGCTGCTTACCTTGTCAGGATTGGCCTTGGCCCAGTTGAAGATGATCAATCCGCCGCGACTCATGCCTTCTAGGGCGGGGCGTTTGTGAAAGTCGTATTTGTCGGTGAGATGGGCGTAGAAGTCATTCCAGATGGCGACGGCCTTGGGGGAACCGAAGAGGTTGGAGACATCTACATAGGCGACATGCCAACCGCGGTTGAGCAGGGCAACATCGGTTTGCGGTTCGTGACCGAAGAAGCGTGCCCGCCAGATCCATGGTTTGCCTTCCGCGGTCTTTTTCGGGGTGACGACGATGCATTTGCCGCCGTTGTGGGTGAAGTCATGCCGGTCAAAGGAATGAAACTTCGACACGCGACCAGGGAATTCCGCGGCATTGAGTGTCAGCTGGGAAAGGAGCAATGCCAGCAGGGGGATGGCGATCATTGGAATGCGCATGGGCGGAGTATTCGCGGCACAATCTGTGACTGTCCATACCGAATGCCCCGTGTTACATCCTGCGCATGCGAATACTCCTAGTGATCCTGATTACATTGTCGACGACGCGTGGCGCATGCGCTGCTGAAGTGGGCCCGGATACCGGCACCTTGGTGGTCGTCGGTGGCGCGGCGCGAAGTTCGGAGATCTACGACAAGTTCATCGAACTGGCCGGCGGCAAGGACGCGAAGATCGTCGTGATTCCAACGGCCGGCGGGCAGGAGCGCTACCCGACGAACTGGGGCGGGCTGAGTGTGTTTCATTCGCATGGCGTGAGCAATGTTGTCCTGCTGCATACCTATGATCCTAAGGAGGCGGACACGGACACGTTTGCGAAGCCGTTAAAGTATGCCGATGCCGTTTGGTTTTCCGGCGGGCGCCAATGGCGGTTGGTGGATTCGTATCTTAACACAAAAGTGCACAAGGAACTGAACCGCTTGCTGGCGCGCGGCGGGGTGATTGGCGGTTCATCTGCCGGGGCGACCATTCAGGGATCGTATCTCGCCCGCGGTGATACCAAGACCAACACCATAATGATGGGGGATCATGAGGAGGGATTGGGATTCTTGAAAAACGTGGCCATCGATCAACATCTGTTGCGACGGAACCGGCAATTTGATTTGATCGAGATCATTGAAGCCAAGCCGCAATTGCTGGGCATCGGCGTGGATGAGAACACGGCGATCGTCGTGCGCGGTGATGTCGCAGAAGTGATCGGCGACAGCTATGTGGCGTTTTATCGGCATGAAGGAATCGAGGTAGGCAAGCCGTTTGTGTTGGTGGCTCCCGGGCAACGATATCACCTGTCTCAGCATCGCATTTTCCAGCCACGACGGATTCGCCCGCGTTGAGTATGTGTCTGCTTACGTCGGGAGACCTTCGGTCGGTGTGGTTGCTCGGTTTGGAGACCGGCCACAGGATGATGGTCGGGGATGGTTCGTTTTTGCTTTTCCAGGGGGATAGATTTGCTTCGATGTCCGGCATGAAATCCGCTTTTCGCCTCCTCGTTGCCGCTGCGCTGTTGCTCGGCGCTGCTGAATCCTCCTTTGCCGCCGCCAAGAAAAAGAAGCCCAAGAAGGATTCTCGCGCTTCGCTGACCTGGACGGATCCGGTGAAGGCCAAGGCGGAAGATCCGGACTATTCGATCCAGGGAGAATACGGCGTGGCGAAGCCGGATCAACCTTGGGCTGTGCAGGTGGTTGCCTTGGGGGATGGAAACTTCGATGCCTACCTCCTCGAGCGTGGGTTGCCGGGCCTTGGTTGGGACAATTCCAAGCTGAGGATTCGGATGAATGGCAAACGCGCAGAGGATGGCGTGATCCGGTTTGCGACGAAGGACGGGATTTATCGTGCGGAAATCAGCGACGGTGTGCTGGTCGCTTCTGAATACGGAGACATCGTAGCAC
>JAYPXF010000049.1:0-15432 GCA_038154405.1 Verrucomicrobiales bacterium
GTGCGGATCTCTGAAGTCACCGAAAGCGATCTCGACCGACAGTTGAAGACGGCAGTCGCGCTCACCGAACCGATCATGCTGTTTTTCATCGCCGCTTTCATCGGTACGATCTTCATCGGCATGGTGATCCCCATTTTCTCCCTGCAGGACCATATCAAATAGTAACCCAACCCGTCCTGACTGACCGGTCAGGCACTGAAACGTATCTGAACGAAAGGAAATCAAATGAAACTGAACAACACCAACAAGCGTAAACGCAAACAGGGTTTCACCCTCGTTGAACTGCTGCTCGTGCTCGTCATTCTGGGCGCACTGGCGGCCATCGTTGTGCCGAAGTTTTCCGGCCGCTCCGAGCAGGCCAAGCAGACTGCAGCAACCACGCAGATCTCCGCCTTTGAGACCGCATTGAACTCTTTCGAGGTCGACAACGGATTCTATCCATCCGGCAAGGATGGTCTGGCCGATCTGCTGACGCCGCCCAAGAACGCCAACAACTGGCGAGGCCCCTACATCAAGGAGATTCCGACGGATCCGTGGGGCAATCCATATGTCTACGAGAATCCCGGCAAGAACAACGTCGCCGGATTCGACATCTACTCCATCGGCCCGGACGCCCGCGCCGGCACGGAGGACGATGTCACCAACTGGACCAATTGATTTACGACCTGCGAATCACCGATGACGAGCGCCCTCACATTCCGACATCGCGAAGCGACCGGTTCGCTGCCGGATGATGTTGCTCGCAGATCCGGGTTCACTTTGATCGAACTGATCCTGGTGATGGGCGTGCTCGCCACCTTGGCTGCCATCGTGGTGCCGACGTTGGGGGCGTTTCTGAAGGGGCAGGATATTTCATCCGAAGGCAAACGCTTCGTGGCGTTGACGCAATTTGCTCACAGCGAGGCGATCTCCAGCGGAGTGGCCCAGACCCTGTGGCTGGATCCAAATCGTCGGACCTACGGGATGCGTGAGGCCGTGGGTTTCACCGAAAGCACCAATTCCGGCAAGGTCTACACTCTTGGTGCCAACCTTGAGTTCGAGGTGGACACTCAGGCGGCGCGCACGTTCGGGGAATTCGCCATTCGTTTCCTTCCCGACGGCGAGATCGAAGCAGGCAGCATCACAAACCTGGCGATCGAGCGTCCGGACAACGAACGACTGTGGATTGCTCTCTCAACCAACGGAATCAACTACGAAATCCTGGGCAGTGAGAGTCTCTAGGCAAAACTGCAGACAGGCATTCACGTTCGCCGAGATCTTGGCGGCGATGATGTTTCTTGCCCTGGTAATACCGATTGCGATGCAGGCCATCACGATCTCGAGCAACGCCGGCACGGTGGCGAGTCGCAAGGCGACAGCGACGCGACTGGGGGATGCCCTGCTGCAAGAACTGGCCATAACCGACCAGTGGCGCAGCGGCACTCAAGCGGGTCAGTTTGAAGAACCTTATGCGGACTACGGCTGGCAGATCCAGACCGAGCCGTGGGAACAGCAGGGCATGACGCAGCTCTCCCTGCAGGTGGAGTTCGTGGTGCGTGATCAAAACTTTGAAGTGGTGTTGACCACGCTCGTTCCGGAAACGCAACCCACCGTCCAGGTGCAACAATGAATCTCTCGTCGCATACTTCGGCCCCACGCCAAGCCGGTTTCTCTCTGCTGGAGTTGATCGTGGCGGCCTTGATGTTTGCGATTTTGATGGCGTCGGTCTCCACCGCTTTCTATGGCGCCCACAAGTTGAAGCGGACGAATGAAGCGGCCTTGCAGGGCAATCATGAATTGCGGCGTGCGATCAACGTCATGAAGAAGGATCTCCGCTCCGCGACCTTGCCGAGTACCAACGACACGACGCAGGTGGCGGTTGCAACGGATACGGAATCGGATACGAATCTGGTGACGTTCAGCGGCGCGATGATCACCGGAACCGGTGCCGGCGGGGCGTCGTTGGGTTCGGCTTACTTTGAATTCTACACCGCCAGCGGCCTGCGCCAGACGAACATGCCATGGGGCGAAATCCAGCGGGTGGCGTATCTGGTTCGCCCGCCCGGTGACCGCTTCGATACCAGCGGAAACGAGTTGATTCGTTCCGTGACGCGGAATCTCCTCCCGGGTGTGGATTCCGACTTTTCCGAGCAGGTCCTGCTGCGCGGCGTGGATCAGGTTTTGTTCGAATTCTGGACGGGAGACCAATGGCTGGATTATTGGGATTCCACCACCCTGGACCCACCTTCTCCCGTTGCCATCCGAACCACCGTGGTGATGATGCCGCGGGATGCGGTCACCCCGCCGGATTACCTTCAGGTCGTCACGCCGGTTTCGCTTGAAGCCCGCACAAATACGGTGCAGTCAGCCACGGGAGGTAATGGATGAGGAGCAAGCCTCTTTCACGCGCCCACGGGTCCGCACTGGTCATCGTCCTGTGGATCTCATTTGGCCTGGTCAGCCTGGCGCTCTATTTCGGCAATTCCATGTCTTTGGCATTGAAGGCATCCACGAATGTCGAGGCGGGGGTTCAGGCGGAGCATGCCATTGATGGAGCAGCCAGCTATCTCCGCCATCTGCTTGCGAACCTGCCTGAGCCGGGGAGGTTGCCGACGCCGGATCTGTACGTGACCGAAGCCGTTCCGGTGGGCGATTCGTTCTTCTGGGTGACCGGCCGGGATCCGGCTCGTCTGGATGATGTCACTCCGTACTTCGACCTGATCGACGAAGCTGGCAAGCTCAACCTGAACACGGCGCTCTACACGAACCTGATCAAGTTGCCGAACATGACCGATCAACTTGCGGATGCGATCGTCGATTGGCGGGATGACGACGACGAACCCGAAGAAAGTGGGGCGGAGAGTGATACCTATCTGCGTTTCGATCCGCCTTACTTTGCGAAGAACGGCCCGTTTGAATCGGTTGAAGAATTGCGCATGTTGAACGGTGCGTCGGAGGAGCTGCTTTATGGCGAGGACACCAACGGCAACGGAATACTGGACCCGAACGAGAATGACGGGGATCAGTCGCCGCCATTTGACAACATGGACGGTCGGTTGGATTTCGGGATCCTGGAGTATGTCACGGTCTTCAGCCGGGAGGGCTTGTTGCAGACCAACGGTGAGCCGCGATTGATACTCCCGGCGTTGGTGGGCGGGCAGGCTCGCCAGCAGGCGTTGTCCGCGATCCAGGAGTATTTCCAGGAAAACATCGGTGAAGATCAGTTCAACGGTCTACGCCAATCGCTCACGGTGGCAACGAACATGGTGGATCTGTTCATTCGCAGCGAAAGCAGCCTGACAGAGTTCGCCCAGTACGATGATGTGCTGACGATCAACACGAACGCGGTGGAGGGTTTGATCAATGTGAATACGGCCTCGGCAGACGTGCTGTTCACCTTGCCCGGATTGGAATGGTCCGATGCGGAAGCGTTGGTGGCGTGGCGGAACAACAACCCGAACTCATTGACCAGCGTTGGATGGATCACCGAAGTGCTGGACAATGATGTTGCCCGCCGCATAGGTGGCCTCATCACCGACAAGGGCTACCAGTATGCCGCCGACATTTCCGCGGTTGGTCGCAACGGTCGTGGATATCGACGGACACGAATGGTTTTTGATATAAGTGAAGACGCTCCCAAGATCGTTTACCGCCGCGAGATGAGTCGCTCCGGGTGGGCACTCGGCGTCAGCACCCGGCAGGCACTTGCCGAATATGTGCGGGAACAACAGCAGCAATGAAGGGCAAGAAACAACCCAACTCAATTCTCGGCCTGACCCTGGGAGGGAAACGGCTCGACAGCGCGTTGCTCAAGCGCGGTCGTGGCGGTTTCCGGATGCAGGGCAGTTCCAATTCGGAACTGAGCCTCGATCCGTTGGTCGATGATCCCGAACTGGTCGGTCGCGAGATCAAGGATCAGCTCAACGACGCCGGCATCAGCGAAAAGTCCTGCACGGTCGGTCTGCCGCTCGAATGGGCGCTGACCACCATGGTGACGCTGCCGGACATGCCGGAGGAGCACATGGAAGGTTTCATCCGCCTGCAGGCGGAAAAGAGTTTTCCCTTCGCGCTCGCGGATTTATCACTCGCCGTTTCGCGGATTGAGAATGATGCGGGGGACAAGCTGGCGTTGGTGACCGCGATTCCACTCAAACACATTGACCTGGTGGAGAAGACGTTGGGGCATGCCGGATTGAAACCGGTCAGCTTCACCCTGGGTGAAGTAGCGGTACAGGAGACATTGGGTGCGGCCCAGGAGCCGGTGATGATGCTTTTTGCCAACCCGGATTCGGTGGCTTTGCTCGTGAATGGAGCGGGTGGTCCGGTATGCGTTCGTTCATTGAAGGACGCCTACTCGGGTGAAGAGCTGGTGAAGCGGCTCAATGGCCAGGCGCTTGGCCGGGAATTGCGCATCACCTTGGGGCAACTTCCCTCGGGAGTACGTGCAAAGCTGAAGAAGATCTGCATCCTCGGTGCCCCGGGGCTCGCGTCCGCGTTGGAAATGGAAATTGGCACGCGGGCAAACGCCTTGGGCTTGGAGGTGGAAACGGTGGCTCCCTTCCAGCCGAATGGTTCGCCGATTGAACTGCCGCTGACAGGCGGTGTCTCGCCGGCGGTGGCTTTGGCTGCACGCTATATGGATCGTCAAGTGCAGACCTTGGAATTTCTGCCACCCAAAGTCAGCCAGTGGCAGAAGCTCGCCGAAAAGATGGCGTCGCGAAAGGCGGGTATCGGCGGTGCCGTTGCGGGAGCTGTCGTGGTGATCACGTTGGCGTCGTTCCTGTGGCAGTATCGCACCTTGAGCAATTTGGAGGGCGAATGGAACGGGATGAAGACGCGGGTCGCCGAACTGGAGGAGATCCAGGGGAAGATCCGCAAGTTCAGATCCTGGTACGACGAGTCACAACCGACCTTGACGGCGATGCGCGAGATCAGCCGGGCGTTTCCCGCCAATGACAGCGTGCGGGCGACGATGTTTGAGTTCCGTGAAGGCAACAAGATTTCCATCACCGGCGAAGCGCGCAGCAACCAGGCGCTCTTCAGCCTGGTGGACAAACTGGGCGAGGTGGAATCGATCCGCGGATTGCAGGTGGTGAATCTGCAAGGGCAGGGCCCCGTTCGCTTCAGTCTCGAATTCCGTTGGCAGATCGGAGGTGCGCGATGAACAGAGAAAAAGTTTTAATGATCGCCGCCGCGGCCGTGATCGGTTTGTTTGTACTGGACAAGGCGGTGATCGGGCCGTTGACCAACCTGTGGAAAAATCGTGCAAAGGAGATCGATTACCTGACCAAGGATGTCACCAAGGGCCGCCAACTCGTCGAGCGCGAGAAGATGCTGCGTGATCGCTGGGAGGAGATGAAGATGCGCGCTTTGCAGGAGGATCGTTCCGCGGCTGAGAGCGAGATTTTCACGAGCATCGACGACTGGAGTCGTTCGGCGCGTTTAAAGACCAGCCGTATCATTCCCAACTGGCGTGACGAAGATGATCACTCGAAGTTGAGCTTCCGGGTTGAGGCCACTGGCGACATGGAAGCGGTGATGCGGTTCCTCTACGATCTGGACGGCGAGCAGATGGCCCTCCGGCTCGACACACTTGACCTTGGACGTCTCGACCAACGTGGCCCCAACCTTGCTTTGGACCTTACGTTGAGCGGACTTGAACTCCCGAAAGAGCAATGAATCTCAAATTTCAAATTTCAAATCTCAGGATTGCGCTGTTCGCGTTGGTTGCCATGGCGACGCAGTTGCCGGGGGCGGACGCGAAGCGGCCATCGGGTCCCAGTCGCGATGAGTTCAAGGATGTGGTGGTCTACAACATCTTTGATCCGGAACGCGGCCCCAAACCGCCGCCCAAACCGCGGACGGAAACCAAGCGCACGCCACCGCCGCCACGTACGGATCGACTGACCCTGACCGGCATCATCATGGGTACGAACGGCAACTACGGTTTCTTTGACGGGACTTCCCGTGACTTTCAGCGCGCCGTCCAGCAGGGGGAAAAACTTGCTGAATTTGAGGTGGCAAAGATCACGACGGACTACGTGGACCTGAAGCTTGGAACCAATGCCTTTCAACTGCGCATTCGCGGTGAACTCAGCAAACGTGGCGATGAAGCTTGGCAGGCGAGCACCACCAGTTCGGGTGGGTATTCGCGGACCAGCAGCTATTCGGGATCGAGCAAATCCTCCACTTCTTCCGGCACCACCTCAACCACCTCGTCATCCTCCAGTTCCGGAGGTGATAGTGATGACGAACGAAAAAAACGACTTTTGGAACTATTGAAAAAACGGAGATCCGGCCAATGAAAACAAACATCCTCACCCTCACCCTGGCGACTGTGATCGTCGGCGCGGTCAGCGTCGACGCGCAGACCACAACGCCTTCACGTCCCGCGGGTCGTCCGGCACGACCACCGGTCGAAGCACCGGCGGAACCGGCGAACATCAAGCTGAACTTCAAGGACACGGAATTGAACGCCGTGCTCGAATACCTCAGCAAGGAGGCCGGTTTCAAAATCATCTCGGACGTGACCGTGAGCGGCAAGGTGAACGCCATCAGCGCCCAACCGATGACGAAGACCGAGGCTTACGACATGTTGACGTCGATCCTTTACGCCAAGGGTTATGCCGCGATCCGCAACAAGGACATCCTTACCATTGTGGATGTGAAGGACGCCAAGACGCGGTTGATCCCGGTAAAGCAGGGTGCTGATCCGGACATGATTCCGCCGAATGACGAAATGGTCACGCAGATCATTCCGATCCGTTATGCCAACGCCTCGCAGTTGGTGCAGAACCTCCAGCCGCTGCTGGACGAGGAATCCTCGTTGACTGCCAACGAATCCAGCAATGCGCTGATCATGACCGACACGCAGGCGAACATCCGTCGCGTCACCCAGATCGTGCAGGCGCTCGACACATCGATCTCCGGTATCACCGCGATGCGGGTGTATCCGCTGCGCAATGCGACCGCCACCGAGGCGGCCGAAATCATCAACCAAGTGATGGGCGGACAAAGCAACAATAACAGTGGGAGAGGGGGATCCTCGAGTGGAGGCGACATTCGCTCGCAGATCATGAGCCGTATTCAGAGCCGTATGGGCGGACGTAGTCGTTAATCGCAACTGGAAGAACCATAGGAAACACCATGAATTTTCGAATCAAGAAACTGTTGGGACTCGCAGCATTGGCCACCTTGTTGGCCATTCCGGACTCTGCCTGGGCGCAGTTTCCAGGAATGGGCGGATCAAGCAGCCGTACTCGCGGCTCCTCCTCGCGGACTCGAGGTGGCACTGGAAACAGCGCCGCGCTGCAGGCACAGAACAATGTGCTCGCCGTTGCAGACGAGCGTTCGAATTCTTTGATCATTCTCGCGCCGGAAGATCAGATTCCGATGATTGAGGAATTGATCGGTGAACTGGACGACGACGTTGATGATGTGACCGAGGTGCGGGTCATCAAGATGGAGAACGCCGACCCGACTGAGGTTGCGGAGCAGATCAACCAATTGTTTGGCAGCTCGAACCAGGATCAGCAACAGCAACGATTTGGTCCGGCGGCTTTCTTCGCCAGTCGATTCGGTGGCAGCTCGCAAGGTCGAGGCGGCAACAACAACAGCAACGAACGCGGAAAGCGAAGCAACCAGGAGGTCATTGCAGTGCCGGATCCACGCACGGGTTCGCTGATCATCAGTGCCCCGCGGCAAATGATCGAAACCGTGGAATCCTTGGTGAAACAGCTGGATTCCAATTCGGCCAAACGCCAGAACGTGTTCGTCTTCAATCTTGAGCACGCGGATGTGAACGCGACGGCCGAGATTCTCCGTGCCCTGTTTGAAGGTGAGAACACGCGAATCAATCAGACCCAGAACCAGGATACCGCTCTGCGGGCGCGGTCAGGAACCTTCGGCAACGCGGGTGCCTCGAATGCGGCGATCGGGGGAGGAGCCGGACGGGGTGGCGCGGGTGCCGGGGGAATCGGTCGCCGCTGAGTTGGTCGAGGTTGTTTCAACCCGCCTGAACTGAGCTTCAGTAAATCATTCAGAAAGAATCTAGATTCATGAAACGCATTTGGAAAAAGACATTCTCCCTTTGGCTGTTGGTTGCCTCGTGCGCCTTGCTGTTGCCGGACGTCGGCCATGGACAGGGCTTCGGCGGCTTCGGCGGCCGTGGTGGCGGAACTCGCGGAGGAACCACCGGCAGTACGCGCACGTATCCGGGCAACGGGCAGATCGGCGAAGCCATGATCATGGCCGATCCGGAAACGCGCCGGATCGTGGTGATCACCGACGACGAGACTGCCAAACACATCAGCAACGTGGTGACCAACCTCGACCAACCCAAACCGCAGGTGCTTATCAAAGTATTGTTTGTCGAAATCACCTATACGGACGATTTCGACCTGGGGGCGACGATCACCTCGGCGAACGCGGAGATCTCGAATGGCTCGATGACGGCGAACCTGTCCACGGACAATGCCTTCAATGCCGCCGGGACGCTGATCACCGGCGGCGCTTTGCCCGCCACCCTGGCACTGGGTTCAGGTGACTTGAACGCGACCCTGCGTGCGATCGCTTCGAAGGCCAAGACGGAGGTCCTTTCGCGGCCGTCAATCCTGACGCGGAACAATCAGGAGGCGGTGATCACGGTCGGCCAGGAAGTGCCGTTTGTCACCAACAGCCAGATCGGCGGGCAGAACAACAATATCATCAACACGATTCAGTATCAGGATGTCGGGATCATCCTGCGGGTGACGCCTTACATCACGCAGGAGGGACTGGTGGAGATGATCGTAGCGCCGGAGATATCCTCGGTGAGTGGCCAATTGGTGAACGTCGGCAACCAGGCGTTGAATGTGATCAGCAAGCGTGCTGCAGAGACGGTTGTGGTCACCCAGCACGGGCAGACAATTGTGATCGGTGGGCTCATGGAATCTCGCAAGGAAGAGATTCGCCGCAAGATTCCGGTTCTGGGCGATATTCCGCTCCTGGGCACGGTGTTCAGCCGGAAGTCCACCCAAGATGTGAAGACGGAACTGGTCATCTTCCTCACGCCGTATGTGATCCAGCGTCCGAGTGAGATCGCCGGCCTGACCGTCGACGAAACCCGCCGTTCCTCCTTCCAGAAGGGCACGTTCAACGAGGAGCAGGTCCGCCGCTTCTTTGAATCTGCTCCCGTGGAGCCTGCTGAAGATGAAGCGAAGTCAGGGCGGAAGAAGAAGCCGGAGCTGCCGATCGTGATTCCGGTGAATTGATCAGTTTCACCAACAGAAGAAGGGCGAAGCTCAAGTGAGCTTCGCCCTTTTTTCTTGGAGAATGACAGGTGTTGGAACCGCCCGTTGACCTACCGCACGTGGGGCAGGAGACGGGAGAGGAGGTCGTCGATCTTGACGCGTTCCTGTTCCATGGAATCACGGTGTCGGAGGGTGACGGTATCCTTCAGTTCATCGCCCTGTTCGCCAAGCGTTTCGAAATCGATGGTGACGCCGAACGGGGTGCCGGCCTCGTCCTGGCGACGATAACGACGACCAATGTTGCCGCCTTCGTCGTAGAACACGGTCATATGGTCCTGCAGAATTCTCTTCACTTCCTTCGCTTTGGCAACCAGCTCCGGTTTGTTCTTCAGCAACGGGAACACGCCGACCTTGATGGGTGCGATGCGCGGATTGAAGCGCATCACCGTGCGGGTCTCAGTCTTGCCCTTTTCGTTGGTGATTTCTTCCTCGTCGTACGCGGTGCAGATGATGGCGAGCACCAATCGGTCGGCGCCGGCGGAGGGTTCGATCACGTGCGGGATGTAGTTGCCTTTGAGGAATCCCGCGCGATCCGCGTCGGCGAGCTTGGCAGCCTTGGCTTCATTTGCGGCTTCATCCTTCTGGTTGTTCACCGCGAGGCGGAGATACTTGAAGCGGGCTTCGCGATAGCGATCGGCGAGCGCGCTGGCCTTTTCTTCGCCGATATTCTTCAAGGCCTGCTTCAGGTCGTCGTCGAACACGACCTGTGACTTTCCGGAGACCAGTTGATGCTGGGAAAGGTCGAAATCGCTGCGGGCGGCGATGCCTTCGAGTTCCTGCTGACCGAAGGGGAAGTCGAATTCGATGTCCACGGTTGCGCGTGCGTAGTGGGCGAGCTCGTCCTCATCCTGCCAGCGGATGTGGAGGTTGTCCTTGTTGAGGCCGACGCTTTCGTACCATTTGATGCGGGATTCGAACCAATACTTGTGCCAAGCGTTCCAGCCCCAGTTGGCTTCGGGTTCGCCATCGGTGGGTTCAGAGATTTCGCCGCTGATGGCTTCGACCGCCTCGTCGGGTTTGATGAAGAACTCGATCTCCATCTGTTCGAATTCGCGGGAACGAAACGTGAAGTTGCGGGGAGTGACCTCATTGCGGAAGGCCTTGCCGACCTGCGCGATGCCGAAGGGCACTTTCACGGGAGAAGTATCGAAGACGTTCTTGAACTGAACGAAGATTGCCTGCGCGGTCTCCGGACGGAGGTAAGCCACGTTGGTATCGTCCTTCACCGGCCCCACATGGGTGGTGAACATGAGGTTGAAGGCGCGCGGCTCGGTCTTTTCGCCCTCGCAGCAATTGGCCATCTTGCTTGGTTTCTTGGGGCAGGGGGTGTCCTCCAATTGATCTTCCCGGAAGCGGGCCTTGCAGGTTTTGCAGTCCACCATCGGGTCGGTGAATGTGTCCACGTGGCCACTGGCCTTCCAAACGGTGGGATGGGTGATGATCGTGGCGTCGAGACCGGCGATGTCCTCTCGGTGCTGGACCATGTCCCGCCACCAAGCGTCCTTGACGTTGCGCTTCAGTTCGGCACCCAAGGGGCCGTAATCCCAAAAGCCGTTGATGCCGCCGTAGATTTCGGATGACTGGTAGACAAATCCGCGGCGTTTGCAGAGAGAAACGATTTTCTCCATCAATTCGGTGTTTTTCGGCTCGGCCATAGGCGCGGGAGTGTCTGGAAGGGCAGGGCGGGTGTCAAGCCGGTGCGGGGCGGAAATGGCTGTTTTTAAGGCAATTCGGAGGATGGATGCAGATTCAGCGGCCGAACTGAATCCATCTATGGATTCCAGATGATCGAACGGGGCCCGGTGTGTGAATAAACGCTGCGCGAATGGTCTTGCTCATTTTGACCGCATAAGAAGAATTGCACAACCCCAACATGTCGGACCTGCTCTCATCATTCACCGTCTATCGCGACGTGCTGCTGTTGCTCATCAACGCCGGGATGTTGGTGTTGCTGTTCGTGATCGCGGGCCAGATGAATGGCCAGCGCCAGCGCTCCAAGGTGATTCCCAAACACATCACCGAGCTGCTGGAACAGATTCTTACCGCCCAACGCAAGGCGGCGACCAGTCTGACCGCGACGAACAACGAATTCCGCAACCAGCTCAAGGAGATCGTCCTTTCCGTTGAAAGCTCCGTGCAAAGAATCGGCGAATCTTCGGGCGAACCGGACACGGAGTTCTTCCGGGCCCCGCGACGAGGCGGGGAAAAGCTGGATGCGGGCGTCACGCAGGCGCTTGATCGATTGCAGGCGATTGCGAAAGAGGGGAATGACTCGCTCGATCGACTGATCGCTGCGATCGATCGGGATACCGCAGAGGATCGCAAACTGACCGAGCAGTTTCGAAAGACCCTGCGGGCCGATCTGAAACAACAAAGCGATCGCGTCGAGAAGGCGCTGACGCAACTGCCATCGCGGATGCCCGTCCAAGCCGCCGGTGACGGCGGCAAGAACGTAACCGTGGCCGCGCCGAACATTGACCTGAACCCGCCCTTGAACAAGTGGTTCACCCGGGCCCAGGAACTGCACAACAGCCTGGTCGCTGAGCTGCGGAACATCGGCAAGCGGTTTGAAGTGCCCACCGGCGATGTCGCCCAAGCTTCCGACCAGAACTTCGCGCAGCTGCGGACGATGTTTGAGAACTTCATGATTGAGAACGCGCGACACGGCAAGGAGGCGGAGGATTTTCAACGCAGCCTGCGCAAGGATTTTCAGGCCCAGGCCAACCTGTTGGGCAAGGTCGTCGCCGAGATTCCCAATTCACTCGCAGGCTCCCGTGCTTCGTCACCGGTCGCCGCCGCACCAGCGCAGGCGAATGTCAGTGTGATCAACGATTCGTTGAAGCAGTGGCTTGAGCGTACCCAGAGCATGCACGAGTCGATGCTCAATAAGATGCAGTCTTCAGGCGGTGGCAATGGCAACGGGAACGGCCATGATGCGGAATCCGGCCTGGCGGCGCAGGAGTTCAAGCAGGCGCTGGGACAGCACCACGAATCGTTGCGCAAGGTGCTGAAGGATTTCATGACGGAGAATGTGCGGCAGACGCAGAGCGCCGAGGCGTTCCGGTCCGAACTGCGCGAAGACATCCGGAACCAGACCAGCGTGCTGACAAGGGTGGTGTCCGAAATGTCCAAACAGGCGAAGCCGGTTTCAGATTCCGATGCCTGCAGTGCGGCGCCAACGCCGGTGGAGCTGAATCTGGAAGGGCCATTGAACGAATGGCTGGGCAAGACCGAGCAGTTGCATCGTTCGTTGATCGATGAACTGCGTGAATCGCGTCAACAGATCCAGTTTCCCACCAACGAGTTCCGACAGATCACCGATCAGCATCACAATTCGTTGCGCAGGCTGCTGGAGGACTGGACAGATGAAAGCATTCGTCGGGTTCGAGCGACCGATGAACTGCGCGCGGCGATCCAGCAGGACATCAAGGTGCAGGTGGATCGTTTGAAGAAGTTGTCGGAAAATCCGGCTCCCACGCCCGCGGCCACCCAGACGGCTGGCACGATCACCGCGTCCGCAACCGCGGAAGAGTCCCGTGAATGGCGCGAAGATGTTCGTGCGGAACTCGGCATTGTGATCGGAAAGCTTGACCGGATGCAGGAGCGACTGGAGGAGATCTTTCAGGTCTGATGGAATGACGAAGTAACCAAATACCCAGGTATCCAAGGAATTCCAAATGGCGAAAGCCGTAATCCGAAAACTGGCTTCCGCGCGCGGCAAGGGATTCGAACCATCAGGTTTGTCCGTCGTGTGTTCGGCATTCGACATTGGGGCTTCGGGCTTCTTCGGGCAATCGGGTGTTTAGGTATTTCGTTAATTCCCATGTCCGAACCGTTCACCCATATCTGCGACCGCTGCGGCTGTCCGATCGAGGAGCAGGAACTCCGCTACATCGCACACATCCAGGTTTATGCCGCGCCTTCCGTTCTGAAGATCAGCGAGGAAGATCTGCGGGATCGGACCGATGAAACTCAGGAGACCATTGAAGAGTGTGCACAGCAGAGCGAAAAGGAGCTGATTGACGACGTTCACAAGGAGTTCAAGTTTGACCTCTGCCGGCGTTGCCAAAAGGACTATATCCGCGACCCGATACCGGAAATCGAGCCGTAGTGGGATTTGCATGAGATTCCAAATCTGCTGGCTTGAATGATCGGAAGATTTCGCATCATCCACTGCCGATCGTTAAGGAACAGGAGGCAGTTCGAGGAACTTTTCTGCGATTCTGTCACAACGATGTCGCTTGCTCTTTGTTCCTGTTTTGGGTCCACTTTCGTCCCTTAGGCATGGACACGGAAACATCGAGCCCCAAGAGCTTCACCCGATCGGGATTGCCGTGGGTTGTGGCATTGCTGGCACTGGTGGTTTACGGCGTGACGTTGAACCGCTGGGTGAGTTTCAACAGCCTGGAGCCCACCACCCTGGCGCTTGGTATCGACTGGTGGGGATATCGGGTCGGTTATCCGCTGCTGTACGCGGTGGCGGACATCGTTCGCCTGGTGCCGTCCTCCATGCAGATTCTCGCGTTGAATGCGGTCTCGGCGATCTGCGCGAGTCTGACCCTGGCACTCCTCGTCCGAACGGTGGCAATTCTGCCGCAGGATCAGACGAATGATCAACGGCTGCGCAACACGGATCCACAGTCGATCCTGAGTCAACCGACCGACTGGCTGCCGCCGGTGTTTGCGGTGTTTGTCTGCGGTTTTCAGCTGACGTTCTGGGAGCACGCGACCGTGGCGACGGGCGAAATGATCAACCTGCTGTTGTTCGCCTACGTGATTCGTTGCCTCGCGGAACATCGGCTGGCCGAGAGCGATGTCTGGTTGTACCGCGCCGTGTTTGTCTACGGCCTCGGCATCGCGGCGAACTGGGCGATGGTCGGGTTTCTGCCGCTGTTCGGATTCGCGCTTCTTTGGATCAAGAAACTGGGTTTGTTCCAACCGCGATTCCTGTTGCGGGCGCTGGGACTCGGGCTGATCGGAATGCTCTTCTATCTCTACGATCCGGCAATCGCCGCATTGGACAAGGCGGAGACCAAGACCTTCTGGGAGTTTCTGACCTTTGAATTTGTGTCGCAGCGCAATCCGCTGCTGGGGATGCCCAAGGGCAGGGTGATCTTGCTTTCGGTCACCTCGGTTGTTCCGCTGCTCCTGATCGCAGTGAAGTGGCCGGCCAACTTCGGTGACGTGAGCGGCTCGGGCGTGGCCATTGCCGGGTTCCTGATTCGGATCGTTCACGTCGTGTTCATGGCCGCGATCATCTGGGTGTGCTTCGATCCGGTGTTCAGCCCGCGGGAGCTGGGATACGGATTGCCGATGATGACTTTCTACTACATCGGCGCGTTGGCGGTGGGATATCTGGCGGGGTATTTCCTGCTGACCTGCGGCGCGGAGCCGGCAAAGCGTTGGCAGAGGTCGACCGGAATTGGAAAGCTGCTCAACCGGGTGCTGTTGTTCGGTCTCTGGGCGGCATTGCTGGCGGTGCCAGTGCTGCTGCTCCGCCAGAATCTGCCAGCCATTCGGGTTGAGAACGGCGATCATCTATGGCGCTATGCGGACCAGGTGGCGAAAGATCTGCCGCAAAAGAAGGTGATGCTGATCGGAGATGACACCCGGCGGTTAAAACTGATGGCGGCACACTTTCACGCGCACGGGAAGAAACACCTGTTGGTGCCGATGCCCGTCATGCCCGAACCAAGGACGCACATACGGGCTGCTGCCCGATATCCGGGGGAATGGCCGGATCCCGGCGACGTGTCCAAGGCCCTGCCGGCCACTGCGGAAGCGATCGTAAGATTCTTGGTCGGCATGAGCGGCGGGTATCCGTTGTGGCGCATCGACACGGGTTATGGCTCCGCCCTGATGGAAGCGCTGGACTCCGAGCCTCGCGGCCTGCTGTTTGAATTGAGGCGTGCCGGTGGCGGACGACCCACGGCTGAAGTTGGGCGTGAGGATGCAACCCGGCTGGCCGATGAATTCGCCACGCTGACCGCCGTAAGGCCTTCCTTGCGCGAAGATCTGGCATCCCGTTCGAGTTCCGCCGAGAAGCTGGCAAGGATCTATTCGGGTTGGGCCAACGGACTGGGCGTTCGGCTGCAGATCTCGGGCGATTTCACCAACGCCCACACGTCCTTCTCCGCCGCGCTCGAGTTCAACACCAACAACG
>JAYPXF010000049.1:15442-30198 GCA_038154405.1 Verrucomicrobiales bacterium
CAATCTGGATGTGGCCAAAGCTCTGCAGGAAGGCCGACCGGGTCTCTCTCCGAATATCGGCCAGCTTGAGCAGGGCGTGTATGAACTGCGTTCGCTGGGCAACGTGTTGCGCACCCACGGACCGATTGATGAAAGTGCCGCGCGTGCCTATTTCGGGACGCTGCTGAAGGACGCCAAGATGTGGCGCCAGTCGGTGAAGGAGTTCGGGCGCGGGATCGAGCTCAATCCCACCAATTACGCGGCGCGCTTTCTCATGGCCGAGACTTTTTTTGATGCACGGATGCTTGACGAGTGCGAGGCGGCGCTCGCGGCGGCCAAGGCCACGGCTTCTTCGAACAAGCCTCCCGGTTTCGATTCGGAGTATGACCGGCAGTGGGGATTGTTGGCATTCGGTCGCGGTCGCCGGGCTGATGCCGAGCGGCGGTTGACGGCTGCACTGGCTCGAGACGATTCGAATACGGGACTGATGCAGGCGCTGGTGAGTGTTTACATCGGAACCGATCGATACGAAGACGCCTTGCCCCTGCTGAACCGGCAGCTCGAAGCCGATCCCAAACACGAGGAAGCCCGTTTCAATCTCGGTGCCGTCTACGCAAAGCTGCAACGACACGAGGATGCAATCGAGCTCCTTTCCGATTTGCTGAAGGAGCAGACCAACAACCCGGCCCTGCACGTGAATCGTGCGCTGGCTTACCAAGGGCTGAAGAAACCGGAGGAGGCGCGGAAAGATTACGAGCGAGCTTTGCAATTGAAACCGAGGTTTCACGTGGCGCACATCGGTCTCGCGGATCTGGCGGAGGCGGCGGGGGATCGCGAAAGGGCGAAGCTGAGATTGCAGACGGCCCTTGGTCTGGTGCATCCCGACAGCCGCTATGCGCAACGGATCCGGGAACGCCTGGCCGGACTCGGTGTCGATGCCGGTGCATCAACCAATGCGCTGCCGACGAGCCCGGACAAATGAACGAAAAACGGCCGACCCGAATGGGCCGACCGTGGTGGGGCAGAGGTGTTTCGTGGAAGGGGGAGAACGCTCTCGTTCAGCCGTTCAAGACGACCTGTCCGCAGGTCTTGATGTGTCGTTGGCGGATTTCGCCGACGATCTGTTTCGCCCGGTCATAGCTCTCCCGTGCCTCTTCGGTGCCGAACCAGGAACAGTCTCGGCAGTCGGCGCCTTGGCAGAGCGTGCAGACGTCTTTGCCGAAGTTTCGGAGGCTTTCTTGCCCGGCTTTTCGGATTCACTGGCTTTGCTGCTCATTCTTTTCCTTTCGTCTTATCCATCGATGGCTCAGAGATAAGTTCTCGGATCACGCGGCGTGTTGCACGTCGAGCAACAGCCGGCGCGTTTCCCAATAGATGGTCTGGGCCTCGGCGGTACCGAATCCCACACAGACCCGGCAGCCTCTTCCGCGACAGGCCGTGCAATCGTGTTCGTCGTAGCCGAATTCGATGCGCAGCACGTTGTCGGGGGCGATGGCGGCGCTCAGGCTGGCGGTCGTGGAGTTGTTGTTGGTGTTCATGTGGCGTCCTGAATTGTTGTTTGGTGGCGGATTGATCGCTCTGTCGAGTGGCTGATTCAGTCTGTGGTTGGATGTTTAGCAGTGGGGATGCCAATCGAGGTAAGGTTCGAAATTGCCAATTCAACGCATATCTATTGCGGTATTTGTGGTTTCGTTCCGGGCTGTAGATTTAGATATTGCAAATGCAATACGGTAATGCATGCGTTGATTCTACAGGCAGATTTGTTGCCCGAGGCCCAATTGCGGGTGGAGGAGGCGGATATTGCGCGAACGCTGGTGTTGGCAACGGGCATATCCGATCTCAATCACGAAAACCACGGGGAGGTGCTGATGGTTCCGTTTCCGGTGCTGAAGGATCCCAAGTGGCCGTCCTTACGGGTGCGGTTGGTGCAAGCCAACCGGATGTTCATCGTGGTCGGTCACCGGCTCAACACCGAGAACGTGATGCTCGCGGCTCGTGACGGTGCCTTTGACGTGCTCGACGTGAAGGACTCCAAAACGCGCTGGCAGAAATCGATCGAGCGCGCGGCCCAATCCCAGGAATTATGGCTCTCTCTTTATGGGGCTGCGCAGTCCGTCAACATTCAGGGACTCATCGGGGAATCCGGCGCCATGAAATCCCTGCGAGAGGCGATCGAGCGTTTGGGCGTCACCGATGTGAGCGTGTTGGTGGTGGGTGAATCCGGTGCCGGCAAGGAGCGCATCGCATCGGCCCAGCATGATGCGCGTGGCCGGGGACCGTTCGTGCCGATCAACTGCGCGGCGATTCCCAAGGACCTGATGGAAGCAGAATTGTTCGGCGCGGAGAAGGGTGCATTCACCGGATCGGTGAAGACCCGTGTCGGACTTGTGGAGCAGGCGAATGGCGGGACCCTGTTCCTGGATGAGATCGGAGAGATGGACATCGCACTGCAACCCAAGCTGTTGCGCTTCCTGGAAACCAAGCGGGCTCGCCGGGTGGGTGGCGAAATGGATTACGAAGTCAATCTGCGGGTCGTTTCGGCAACGAATCGCAACATGGATCAGGCAATTGAAGAAGGTGTGTTCCGCGCAGATCTCTACTGCCGGCTGTCTGAGGTGACCTTGAATGCCCCACCGTTGCGCGCCCGCATTGACGACGTTCCCCTGCTGGTTCGGAAGTTCGTCGACAATGCCAACGAACGATTCGGCAAGAACATCGAGGCGGCGGAACCGGAACTCATCCGCAAGCTGCAGGGGTATGGCTGGCCGGGCAACGTGCTTGAATTGAAGAGCGTGGTGGATCGCCTGGTGCTGCTCTACGACGGTCCGTTGTTGCGGGAAGGATTCTGGCAGAAGCCGGATTGCGGCATGACGACGATGATCACCCGGGCGATGAACATGCCGGAGCCTCGCGTGGAAGCGGGTCCGGCTCCGGTGGCCGCGGCAGTGCCTCCTCGCGCGGAGCGTGGCTATCGCCTGCCATCGAAAGCCGAGCGCATGGAGATGGCGAGGGAAATGCTGCGTGACGGACGCCTGTCACTCATCGAAGTCGCTGCCAGCGTCGGCGTGCATCCCACGACCCTGTTCCGTTGGCGCAAGATGGGCAAGGTGTGAGGGGGACGATCCAACTTTCAAATTTGGAATCTCAGTTTCGCCGTCACACGTAGCGCTCGCTCCATTCGACGGTCACCGATGTCCCTTCAACGAACTCGGTGAACGATGTTTCCGGCTCGGCTTCGAAGCGCGTCGCCTGACCGTTCCATGCGAACTGCAGCTCCGCTGCGTGAAGAGCCTGGCAGGGCAACAGCAGTGATCTCTTTTGATCTTCGGTCAGTCGACGTTCGACAAAATTCAGATAAGCCGATGAATCACCGCCGTAGATCTTGTCACCCACAATCGGATGTCCGATGTGTGCAAGATGCACGCGGATCTGATGGGTGCGACCGGACTCGGGTTGAACGGCAAGCAGGGCGAATCTGCCTTCGGCGCGTTCGATTCGTCGGATGGTCCGATAACCAGTGGCTGCGACCGCGCCATCGTCTCTGACGCAGCGCTTGATCGCCACCGGATCGGCTTCTTCGAGACCGATGGGGGCTTCGATCCTGCCTTCGTCCACTTCTGGCCAACCGTGGACGATTGCCTGATATTTCTTTTGGACCAATCGTCGTTCGAAGAGGCGGCGCAGCTGTTTCGCTGATTCGTCCGTTTTCGCGAACAGGCATACGCCGCTTGTTTCCCGGTCGAGTCGATGGATCATGTGCAGTTGACAGTCTTCTTCCGCGTGCATCCGGACGCGGCTGATCAGGCTGGACCACGCGTCGCCCTTGGTTGGATGACAGACCAATCCCGCGGGCTTTTTGACCACCAGCAGTTCGGTGTCCTCGTGAATGATGTTCAGCTGTGGGTCCATACGGATGACCGGATCGGGAACCTGAACACGAACCCGATCCCCCTTCAACCATTTCACCCGATTAGCCCTTCAACCCACGGAGCGGATCCGCTAGGTTGGGCTGGATGCCGAACGGTTGGCAAAAATACCTGCCCTATCTGTTCGTGTTGATGTTCGGGGTCATGCGGCTGCCGGGAGTCAACACGCAGGGCTTCAGTTTCGCCTACGCGCTGGTGTTCTGCGCCGCGGCGTATCCGCGGTTGTTGAACATCTGGATCGTGCTGGCCGTGATCTTTGGCAGCGATGTCTGGCTCAATGCGCATTGGGGTTACCCGATGACGGATCAGCAACTGCTGAACTATGTCGGCTATGGCGCGATCTATCTGCTGGGTCGCATGTTTCGCAAGCGGACCAACGTCTGGCGCATGGTGAGCGGCGGATTTGTGGCGGCCCTGATCTTCTACATCGTGAGCAACACCGGCTCCTGGCTTTCCGAACCGCTCTATCCCAAGACCCTCGCCGGTTGGTGGCAGGCGCTTACGACCGGGTTGCCGGGTTGGCCGCCAACGTGGACTTTTTTCCGAAACACCATGCTGAGCGGCGGGTTGTTCAGTGGCGTCGTGGCTGCTGTGCTAAACTGTCTGCAACCTGCCGAACCCGAGCCGGAAGAGGCTGAAGAATCGGAGGAAGCCCCGGAACCCGCCGAAGGCGAAGAGCAGGCCAAGGCCTAGGCGCCGGCGTCGCCATCGTATGCTCATCGGCCTCATTTCCGACACCCACGGTCGTTTTGATCCGCAGATTCCGGATTTGTTTCGGGATGTCGAACACATCCTCCATGCCGGCGACATTTGCGGAAATGAGATCATCATGAAGTTGGAACAGATCGCCCCGGTAACGGCGGTTTTGGGCAACAACGACTACGATCCGCAATATCGCGAGTTGGAAGTGATCGGACTTGGCGGACTGAAGTTTCTGATCCACCACATCATTCCCTTCAACAATCCGCGTGCGCCGATCTTTGACAGCGTGCGGCGCGTACGACCGGACATTGTGGTTTTCGGCCACACGCACAAACCGGCTGACCAGATCGTGGATGGCGTTCGCTATATCAATCCCGGCTATACCGGTCCGCAACGGTTCAGCATGCGCCGTACAATGGCCACACTGAGACTCGATGGTGGCACGGCGGAACTGACGTTCCACGATATTTGAGGATGGTTCTGATTCAGAAAGCGCGAATAATTTACGGTTTCTCTTGCCAAAGGCCGGCTCGACCGTAGATTTGCCGGCTCCAATTTTGGGTATGTTTTTGGAAAATTTGACAGTTTTGCTCGCCTTGGCGCCGCCTTCACCGGACGGCGAAGGTCCACCGGTCCTCATGCAGATGGTTCCCCTTCTGGTGATGATCTTTGTGTTCTATTTCATCCTGATCCGTCCGCAGGCCAAACAGGCCCGGCAGCAGGAGGAAATGCGAAAGGGATTGCAGAAGGGAGATCGGGTGATCACCAACGGCGGCGTCGTGGGCATCGTGCTCGCGGTGAAGGACAAGGACAACACGGTCACCATCCGCTCTGACGAGACCAAGCTGGAGGTCCTGAAATCGGCCGTCACCAGCTCCAGCCGCAAGTCGGATGAGAAACCAGAAAAAGAGGCCGCCAAGGCCTGACACTTTTAAGGAAGAACGGACATCCAAGAATGAAACGGAACAACACCGGTCGCACACTGCTGGTACTATTACTCGTCGCCTGGGCGATCACGGAGATGTTGCCGCCGAAGGGGCGGAGCGTCGTCGAGGTCTTTGTGGAAGAGGCGGTCAAGGTCGATGAAGACCTCAAGGCGGCTGCCGACAAGGCCAAGGAACTCACCGCCGCGGATACCAATGTTCCGCCGCGCGAGTTTCGTCTGCTGCAGACAAGTGTTCGGGAACTCACCCTGACCAATTATTTCAACTACAGCGTGAAAGGTGAGCGTGATCCGAATGCGGCCATCCTCAAGCGCGTGCAGAGCAAGGCCGCCGGCAAGTTCCGTCTCGGCCTCGACCTGCAGGGTGGTTCGTCGTTCATCGTCGGACTCGACAGCAACAAGGTGCATGAGGCTTCCGATCCGGCATCGCTGCAGAACCAGGCGATCGAAGTGTTGCGGGCCCGGGTGGATACCTACGGCGTGGTGGAACCGATCATTCGTGCGGAAGGCAAGGACCGCATCATCATCCAGATGCCGGGCCTCACCGAATCCGAACGCGGCGCCGTGATCACCAATCTCACGAAGCCGGCCGTGCTCCATTTCCGCATGGTGCATCCGGACACGGACCGTCTGACCGCGTCGGGACTCATGGCGCCGGGTTACAAGCTGACGCCGCTGCGCCAGAAGAACGCCGATGGCACCTATTACACCACCAATCTGCTCGTCCGCGCCAAACCGGAGCGCGGGCTGACCGGCAAGTACATCAAGAGCGCCTACGTCGATCGCGATCCGTTCACGTTGCAGCCGTCCATCGCCTTCAGCTTCAACAACGAAGGCGCTTTGCTCTTTGCTGAAGTGACCCGGGAGAATATTGGCAACCGCCTCGGCATCGTGCTGGATGGAGAACTGAAATCAGCGCCGGTCATCCGCGGGGAAATCGGCGGCAACGGCGTGATCGAAGGTGACTTCACCTACAAGGAAGCGGCGGACATCGCCCAGATCCTGGAGAATCCGCTGGAAACTCCGGTGAAGCTGTTGGATGTGGAAGAAGTCGACCCGTCTCTGGGCCGTGACTCGGTATCAAGCGGCAGTTCGGCTGCCATCATCGGCATCGTGGGCGTCGCGGTGTTCATGTTGTTCTACTACATGGTGTCCGGCGTGATCGCGAACGTCGCACTCATCCTGAACATGATTCTCCTGCTGGGGACGATGTGCGCCATCGACGCGACATTCACTCTTCCGGGCATCGCCGGTATCGTGTTGACGATCGGTATGGCGGTGGATGCGAACGTGCTGATCTACGAGCGCATTCGTGAGGAACTCAATGCCGGCAAGTCTCTCCGTGGTTCTCTGAACGCGGGTTATGAGAAGGCATGGAGCACGATCTTTGACTCCAACGTCACCACGCTGATCGCCTCCACCATCCTGATCTACATGGGGACGGGGCCGGTGAAAGGTTTCGGTGTCACGCTGACCATCGGTATCTGTGCGTCCATGTTCACTGCGCTGATTGTGACGCGCCTGCTGTATGATTTCCTTCTCGAACGCAACTTGATCTCCGAATTGAAGATGCTTTCGGTGATCAACCCGAATTCCAAGATCGACTTCCTGCAGTTCTCCAAGCCGGCGGCGATTGTTTCTGTCATTGTCCTGCTGGTGAGCGTCGGATTCGGCATCGGCGTGAAAGGCAAGGGCGCGCTCGGTGTCGACTTCGTAGGTGGTGATGCGATCACTTACGCCTTCAAGCAGAAGGTGGAGTTGACCAAGATTCGCGATTTGTTGGGCAAGGTGGAATATGGAACGGAAGGCAAGAAGGTCGGTGGCGACGCCACGATCCAGTATCAGAAGAATCTGGGTGACACCGGTGCCAATGCGGAGCGACTGCGAATCACCGCTCCTGCCGGGTCCGGTGAGGCCGTGACCAAGGCTTTGGAAGGCGCCTTCGGTGATTCGGGAATCAGAGAGATCTCCAAGCGCCAAGTCGGTGCCGTGATCGGCGGCGAAATTCTCAAGGCGGCTTTCGGAGCCGTGATTCTGGCCCTGTTCGGTATCCTGTTCTACGTGGGTGTGCGCTTCGAGTTTTCGTTCTCCGTCGCGGCGGTGATCGCGGTTATTCACGACTTTGTGGTGACGCTGGGATTGTTCGTCCTGCTGGGCGGACAGTTGAGTGCGCCGATCGTGGCGGCCCTCTTGACGGTGATCGGCTTCTCGATCAACGACACCATCGTCATCTTTGACCGTATTCGCGAAGACCTGAAGCTCGGCATCCGCGGCACGTTCCTGGAAGTGATCAACAAGGCGCTCAACCAGACCTTGAGCCGCACGATCATCACTTCGGGAACGACGATGCTCGCGGTGCTGGCCCTGGTGGTCTTCGGCGGTGGCGTCATCAATGATTTCGCGCTCACCCTGTTGATCGGTGTGATCGTCGGCACCTACTCCAGTATCTACGTCGCCAGCGCCACGGTGCTGTGGTGGCACAAGGGCGAACGGCCGAAGATGTCCAGTCCGCAGGTTTACAGCGGAGCGGCCGAGGCCGCGGTGGAGCAGCCGGCGGGCTGAGTTCAAACAGAAATACTTGAAAGCGGCGGCGGATCAAATTGATCCGCCGCACTTGCATTCCGGCATGGTCCGGAAGCTTGATCGGGCGGGATTTGACGAACGACGTGCAAAATGTCGTGGCCGAAGTCCAGCGCATGGAGATCACACCCATGCACTGGGCGATCTTTGTCGTCTGCATCCTCTTTTTCCTCGCGCTCGATCTGGGTGTCTTCCATCGCAAGGCGCGCAAGGTGAAGTTCAAGGAGGCACTGGGCTGGTCCGCGTTGTGGTTTTCCATCGCGATGGCGTTCGGCTATTTCGTCTCCGTCTATCGCGGTTCCCAGGAAGGCACGGAATTCGTGACGGGCTACATCATCGAGTTGTCGCTCTCCATGGACAATGTGTTCGTGATCGCCCTGATCTTCGCGTATTTCCGCGTGCCCGGGAATTTTCAGCACCGCGTGCTGTTCTGGGGCATCATGGGGGCGTTGATTCTGCGCGGCGTCATGATTCTCGCGGGCGCGGCCTTGATCAGTCAGTTTCATCAGATCCTCTATTTCTTCGGCGCCTTCCTCGTCTATTCCGGCATCAAGATGCTGTTCGTGGATGACGACGGCGTGGAGCCGGAGAAGAACCCCTGCATCCGGCTGGCGCGAAAGTGGTTTCGCGTGAGCGGCGAGTTCGACGGACAGAAGTTCACCACCAAGATTGACGGGAAGCACGCGCTCACGCCGCTGGCCCTGGTATTGGTGATGATCGAAACCACGGATCTGATTTTTGCCCTGGATTCCATTCCCGCCATCTTCGCGGTGACCCAAAACGAATTCATCGTGTTCACTTCGAACGTGTTCGCGATCTTGGGACTGCGTTCCATGTACTTCGTGCTGGCCAACGCCATCGATTATTTCCGCTACCTGAAATACGGTCTCTCGCTCGTGTTGATCTTCATCGGCGCCAAGATGTTGCTGGAAATGGTCGATTTCCACATTCCCACCAAGCTTTCTCTCTATCTGGTGGCGATCATCATTGTGGGCTCAATGCTGCTTTCCATCGCGACGGCCACCAAACCGATCGATCCCAAGGCTGATGAGGATGACGATGAGCCGGACGACGAACCGGAAGAGGAAGTCGCGTCATGAAACATCGCTGGCAACCTGCGCCAGCGACTCCGTTGCCGGTCCGTGCACTGGTCGAAGAACTGTCCGTCTCCCCACTCGTTGCGCAGTGTCTGGTGAATCGCGGGTTTTCGGATCCGGTGGAGGTGGAACGCTTTCTCAATCCACGGCTGCGCGATCTGGCGGATCCGTTTCTGCTGCCACACATGACCGCGGCCGTGGATCGGCTTTTTCTCGCCCGCGAAAACGGGGAGCGGATTGTCGTTTTCGGCGACTACGATGTCGACGGAGTTACTTCCACGACGCTTCTTTTGGATGTGTTGCGGGCAAGGGGCTGGGAGGTGGAGGCTTACCTGCCGCATCGCATGGACGAAGGCTATGGGCTCAGTCGCGATGGCGTGGAGAATTGCCTGGAGAAGCACAAGGTGGATCTGTTGCTGGCCGTGGACTGCGGTTCGACTGCGGTCGATACGATCGGGTGGCTG
Organism: Verrucomicrobiales bacterium; assembly: GCA_038154405.1. GTDB lineage: Bacteria > Verrucomicrobiota > Verrucomicrobiia > Limisphaerales > JAYPXF01. Next base: position 25,134 of record JAYPXF010000049.1, read on the forward strand.
AAGGAGAAGGGGATCGACGCCATTGTGCTGGATCATCACCAGGTTTCCGATCCGGCGCCGGACGTGGTGGCGCTTGTAAATCCGCAAGTGGGCGATCGCTTTCAGGAACTGTGTTCGGCCGGACTGGCGTTCAAGCTGGCTCACGCATTGGTGAAACGGGGACGTGAGAATCAGATGGCCGGATTCGCGGAATACGATGTGCGCGAACTGCTGGACCTGGTGGCATTGGGCACCATCGCCGACCTCGTTCCGCTGCGGGATGAAAACCGGATTCTCGTCCCCTGTGCGCTGCCGCGCCTGTCCGCCTCACGACGGCCGGGGTTGGTGGCTCTCAAAGACGTGGCGCAATGCCAGGACGATGTCGGTGTCTACGAAGTCGGATTCCAGCTCGGGCCGAGACTGAACGCGGCGGGGCGCTTGGAGACGGCGACGGAGGCTCTGGATCTGTTGACCGAAACCGATGCGGAACGTGCCCGCAAGCTGGCCGAGGATCTTGATGGACGAAACCGTGAGCGGCAGACCATTGAGCGCCGCATCACGGAGAACATCATGAAAGATCTGCGGCGGCGCTTCGATGCCACGCAAGACTTCGCGATCGTGGAAGGCGAGTTGCAGTGGCACATCGGTGTGGTGGGAATTGTCGCTTCGCGGGTGTGCCGTGAATTCTATCGCCCCACGTTCATTGTTGGTGGCGAGGGCGGTGAATGGCGCGGATCTGGTCGCAGCATCGAGGGCTTTGATCTGGCGGCGGCTCTGCGGGAATGTGACGACCTGTTGGTGCGCCATGGCGGTCACGCGATGGCGGCCGGAGTGACGATTGATCCCGCGCAGCTTCCCGCTTTTCGTGAGCGACTGAACGAGATCGCCCGGCGACAGCTGAAGCCGGAAGAGTTGATCGCTCGTCTTCGCCTGGACGCTGAGGTTGCGCTCGCAGATGTATCACTCGAATCGATTGATGAGCTGCAACGCCTGCAACCCTTCGGTCAGGGGAATCCCTCTGTGCAATTGATCGTGAACGGTCTGCGACTGGCGGATCGCCCCCGCGAGATCGGCAAGGAACGCAATCATCTGCTGCTCAAGCTGGAGTCAGGTGGACGGACCGTGGATGCCGTTTGGTGGGGTGGGGCTGATCAACCATTGCCAACGGACTCGTTCGATCTCGCGTGCGTACCGGAGATCAACGTCTTTCGCGGTCGCCGCTCCGTCCGGCTCAAGGTCTTGGATTGGCGGGATGCTGCTACGGCTTGACCGTCACGGTGTCCCAATCCATGTCGTGGCGGATCGCGTACTCACGCAGCACGCGTTCGTTCTCCATCAACACACAGCGGGCAACGCTGGAATCATCGGCGTATCCGATGTCCGGGATGGAATTGGGAATCAGGTCGGTCTGCTTGTGCACGTAGGCGAGCGCAAAGGCGGCTTCAGCCACGGTGCCGAGGGGAATGTCTTTGTCCGCGCCTTCCACATAATCTTCAAGGACGGCGGCGAGAAACTCCAGTTGTTCGACCAGGTGTGGGAACTTGGGGGCGTTGATCTGGGCAAATTCGATCTTCAACATCGGAAGCTGCTTGTGCATTCCCTCCAGAATGCGTTGGTTGACCTGGGAGGCTCCGTGATGAACGAACTTCTTGATTTCCGCCATGCGCGGAGAGTGGCGGATTGCTTGGGTGGATTCAAGCCGAATGGCGGTGGGGCTCCATTTGGCAGCAATGCGAATTGGAGGGGGGGCGTTCCGTCGGTTCCGCTTCCACGGGGCGGGATCCCCCGTTTACACCACTTCAACCGGGCAGGTGGGAAGCGAGTCGAGGAATGCCTGGCCGTAGCGTTTGTTCAACACGCGATTGTCCAGCACCGCGATGATGCCGGCATCATTCTGTGTGCGGATCAGGCGGCCGACGCCTTGGCGGAATTTCAAGATCGCTTCCGGCAACGAGAATTCGCCGAAGGCATTTCCGCCGCGCGCTTCGATCGCCTCGATTCGCGCCTCGATCAGGGGATGATCCGGCACGGCGAAGGGCAGGCGGGTTATGATGACGTTGCTCAAGGCCTCGCCGGGAACATCGACGCCCTGCCAGAAGCTGTCCGTACCAAACAGCACCGAATCGATGTCTTCCTTGAACTCTTCGAGCATGGTGGACCGGGGCATGCCCGTTCCCTGCACGAAGAGCGCGATGCCAAGGTCGTCGAAGAAGGTTTCCATGAGCTCGGCCACTTCCTGCATCAGCTTGACGTTCGTGAAGAGCACGAAGGCCTTGCCTTGGGATTCGGTGATGAAGTGTTCGATCCAGCGAGTGAGTTCGCGTTTGTACTTGTCGTCGCGTGGATCGGGCATTTTGCCGGCCACGTAAACCTTCATCTGGTGTTCGTGATTGAAGGGGGAACCGAGTTGAAGCTGCACGGCTTCCTCGCCACCGACGCGGTTGGCGAAATAGGAAAGCGGTTGGCCGGCCCGGGAACGCGAACCGGTGCGTCGGTCACTGAAACGATCGGCCGGCAATGGGCTGGTTTCCGGTTCGGGTGGTGAACCGTCCGTCGCACCTTTGATGGCGAGCGTGGCACTGGTCATGATGACCGAAGTGTTGGCACCGAAGAGCCGCCAACGAAGATAGTTGGCCACGTCAATTGGGGCTGCATTCAACGAGATGGACTGCCCGTTTTTGCCGGCGCGCTCTACCCAGTAGACATGTTCGTCGCTGTTCTGGCTGAGAAACTCGGCAATCCCGATCCGCAGTTCTGCGAGACGCCGATTGCATTCGGCAAGTTCCTGGGCCGTGTCGCGATCCTCGGACTGCTTGACCAGTTCGCTGACCGATTCGCGCAGCCGCTGGATCGGCAGCGTGACCGTGTCGTCAACGAGCTCGGGGCGGCGGATGCGCAGTTCCTTCCAACCGCGGCGGGCGTTCGGATTGGGTTGGCGATCCGAATCGGAGAAGGCTTCGTCACAGGCATCTTCCACCTCATTGAAGAAGGTGTCGGCAGAGGTGAGCAGTTCACCGACGAGTTTCACGGCGCCGCCCTGGCGCAAGGTCGCCAGCAGGCCCTTGCCGGATCGGGGATTCCAAAGCCGGTTGAGCGCAAAACGCACCTGGCCGCTGGAAAGGCTCAGACCGATGTTGCGGGAGGCGACCTGCTCGACCGTGTGCGCCTCGTCAAAGATCACGAAGTCGTTCTTGAACAGGATGCCGTCGGACTCGTGCTCCTCCACATCCGGCAGCAGGGTGAAGAACAGCGTGTGGTTGAGCACCAACACGTCGGACGACATGATGCGGTTGCGGGCGCGCTGGAAGAAGCAGACCTTGTTCGCCTTGCTGAAGTCACTCTGATAACCGCATTGCTTGGGCGAACACAGACCGCGTTCGCTGCAGACCTGCGACCAGACTTTGGGATCGGGTTCGATGTCGAAGTCCGAAAGGCTGCCATCGGTGGTTTCCTTGGACCATTCGTGGATGCGTTTCAGTTCCTCGATCTCCGGTGACGAAAACAACTGGTCGGCCGTTCGCATCGCCTTGTCGAGCCGTCGCGAGCAGAGGTAGTTGCCGCGCCCTTTCAGCATGGTGAAGCTGAACTCGGTCGGCAGTACCTTCTGCAACATCGGCAGATCCTTTTCGACGAGCTGCTCCTGAAGATTGATCGTGTGGGTGCAGATCACCGCCTTCTTCTGCTTGGCCACTGCGTGAAATATGGCGGGGACGAGATAGGCGAGACTCTTGCCGACGCCGGTGCCGGCCTCAGTGATGATGTGTTCCTTGGTGGTCAGCGCCTTGGCAATGGCGACCGCCATCTCGTGCTGTTGTGGGCGATACTCGAAGTTGGCGGCGCGCGAAAGGAGGCCCGTTTCGGAAAAGACCTTGGACACCTCGTCGACGAGATCAAACGTGCTGCCGCCCGGCTCGATGTCCACCGGACCGATCATGCGGTTATCCTGTTCACTTGTATCTCAGGTTCGCCGCGTCGGCCGGTCGGCAGTTCCGGTCTTCCGAGGTGCCTCCGGTGTGCCATCTACTTGCGGAGTTCCACGATCTCGAGCGAGGCCTTGTTTTTGACAATCCGATCGGCCGCCACAATTCCGCGCCAGTTCGTGCAGGGGTAGATCATGGTGTTGCGGCCAATGATCGAACCGGGGTTCAGTGAGGAGTTACAGCCGATGTCGACATGATCCCCGATCAGGGCGCCGAACTTCCGCAGGCCGGTGTCGATGGTTTCGCCGTCGTGTTTTATGAGCACATTGCCGGCAACCACCTTGAGGTTGGAAAGAATGACGCCGGCACCGAGATGGGCCTTGTGACCGAGAATCGAATCACCGACATAGTTGAAGTGTGGCACCTGACAGCCGTTGAAAAGCAGGCTGTTCTTGAATTCGCAGCTGTTCCCGATCACGCAGCCGTCACCGATGATCACATTTTCGCGGATGTAGGCCCCGTGACGGATCTCACAGTTCTCGCCGATGATCGCCGGGCCCTTGATCATCACGCCATCGTCGATCTTGGTTCCCTTGCCGATAAAAACGTCTTCGCCGATCCATGCATTGCCATCGCAGGTATTGTTTAGTTCGGGTTTAACGTTATCTTTTAGGTAATCCTTGATTTTCTTGAGGCCATCCCAGGCATGCTGGCAGCCTTCAAATATGGACGCGTGCGCGGTTTCCGAGAGATCGAATAGGTCGTTCGGGCCAAACATGGCCAAAGGCTAAGAAAAATGGGCTCTGGGGCAACGGAAAACATTGGAGAATGGCACATGTGGGGATGCCGTTGACGGATTCGGGAATATTCCTAATCGCCGGTGGGAATGGCCTGGGCGGTGCTCTTATCACAACCTCGCAAAACCCCTTGTTTTGCGGTCGGATACGGTAATTAACGGATTGACGTGGGCGAGTTCATGAACGTAGGGTGGTCTGAGTCGCGGGGACTGAATATCGACTGTTATCTTATGAAAATCATGAAGGCTCAGTGTCGCTCCACACTTCTTACCTTGGGCGGCTTTTTTATTGCTGCATTTTTCACCCTGTTCGCTGACCCGGCGCGGGCGGACGTCGGCTATGCTCTGGTCAAACAGGTCCAGGGCCCGG
>JAYPXF010000050.1:0-26829 GCA_038154405.1 Verrucomicrobiales bacterium
CTGCGAAACGAGGAGCGGGCCGGCGGAAGGTTGTTTGTGATCTTTCTGGAGGCGGTCCACCATGATTACCGGTGGCCCGATGACTATCCGGCGAAATTTACGCCCTACGCAGAGTCGGTCAGCTACCTTTCCGGTCCGGGAGATCCGGCACTGATGATAAACCGGTATCGCAATGCGATTCACTTTGTGGACCATCTGTTCGGCCGGATTGTTGCAACGTTGAAGGAGACGGGGCGATATGATGACTCGATCATCGTCGCCACCGGGGACCACGGCGAGGAGTTCGGGGAGTTCGGAGGGAGACTGCATGGTTCGGATCTGAACCACCTGCAGGCCAGCGTTCCGCTCCTGATCAAATTGCCGGCGGATGATTCCGCGAGACGCGCAGCACCGGGTGTCGCCGGGCATGTGGACGTGTTGCCCACCGTGTTTACGGCGCTCGGACTGAGGGACCTCCCGGTTGCCGTGTTTGACGGTGCGCCTTTGCAGGACAGGAAGGGAGGATTCGCACTGACGATGGGGCGCCCGTCGGGAGACGATCCGGATTCCTTTTTTCTGCATGATGGAAGCAACAAGGCTCACTTTCAGTTCCTGCCGGGAGAGCGGGGTGATGGCTCGAGTCTTTATTGTTACAAGATCACGGACCATCGCGACCAGGATCTCGGATTGGTGGAACAGGGCGCCATCCGGAACTTCATCCGCAAGCATTTCACGAGCGCAATGGAAGAGGTGTTTGCAGAAGTGAAGCTGGATTGAACGCTACGGTGAGAGCACTCCGAATCGGAGTATATGCTCGACAACGAGGGGTGCGTGGAATTGATTATCCTCCGTGCCCGGCCTGACCGTAACCCACTTCTCCAAGAAATTTGGCAGCCCTGCTGATGCGGATCTTCTGTTGCGCCGACATCGCAAGGTGGATGCAGATCACGGTTTGGACAGTGAGTTTGTGCCGTTTTTCGAAAAGCGCTCGCAGGACACGAGCGTGATCCCGGCGAAGTTCTCGTGGCGACATTCGATTCTCTCCGCGCGCCATCGTTTTCGGAAGGTCAAGACCCGGCGGCCGGTGACGGCTTCGGTGTATCATGACTTCTGGGGGCTGAAGTTTCTGGCGGATCTGGATCAGGCCGAGCGCCGGATCGGAATCATGCACCACACCATCGACGACATGGAGGCGGCCTACAAGAACCTGTCCGGGTTGTTGGACGGCGTGCTCTGTGTGACGCACGAGATGGAAGATACGGCGGCGCGGATCTGGCCGGGGTTGGCCGAGTCACGCATTGGTTTCCTGCCTTATCCCGTTGATCAGCCGAAGGGTTTCCAGATTCCGACGCGGGATTCGGACCGTCCGTTTACGGTGGGGTATTGCGGCCGCATTCAACTGGAACAGAAGCGCGTCGATCGGATTCCCGAGATTCTTGAGCGGACGGCTGCTAACGGTCATTCGTTCCGGATGGAATTCATCGGGGAGGGGTATGATGCGCCGGAGCTGGAGCGGCAATTGATGCTCAAGCATGAGGCGAGATTTCACGGAAACAAGCAGGGCGCTGAATACTGGCAGATTCTGAGCAACTGGGATGCGGTTGTCTACACCAGTGAGTTTGAAGGTCTGCCGGGAACGCTGTTGGATGCCTTGTCGGTGGGCGTGATACCGGTCTATCCCGGCATCGGCGGTGGCGGGCAGGAATACGCCCGACGGGTTGATCCTGGGCTGGTCTATCCGGACGGAGACACCTCGGCAGCCGCCGATCAGCTGATGCGTCTCCAATCCACCGTGGGGCCGGCCAAAGCTGCCCTGCGGAATCAGGCCATGGAACTGGCCGCCCCGCATTTGGGAGGGAATTACTTCAACATCTTCAGTGAATTCGTGCGCCGGATCCACGGGATGGAGCGCATGTCCCGTGACACCTTCGGCAGGAAGCCCCGGGCGCTTGCGGATTGGTGCCCCTTCGCCGTCATGAACCGAATCAGTCCGATGGCGGTCTGGAATTCTCCGCTGGGTTGATTGTGAACACCAACGGGCGCGCCGATCGTCCGGTGACACGAATCGCTTTGCCAACATGGGAACTCCGATTACCCTTTCGCCATGCAGGAAGTCATCACGGTGAAACTCAGCCGCGACGTGAAAGCGGTTCAGATTCCGGCCGGCAATACCGTTCCCTTGGTTGCCGACACCGAAGTGTCCATTACACAGACCTTGGGTGGAAGCTTCACGGTTCAGTGTCATGGCGTGCTTTTCCGGATCGCCGGGGCGGACGCGGATGCTCTGGGACAGGAACTCCCGGCCGAAGCCGCGCAAGGTTCGGTGGATGGTGAAGTGAAGGAGGAGCAGATCTGGGACGCCTTGAAGACCTGCTACGATCCGGAAATTCCGGTGAACATCGTGGACCTCGGTTTGGTGTATGACATGCGCTGTGAAGAACATCCCGAAGGAGGCAACAAGATTTCCGTTAAGATGACGCTGACCGCCCCCGGCTGTGGCATGGGACCGGTCATCGCCGGCGATGCCCAGGCGAGGTTGCTGGAATTGGGAGGAGTGAAGGATGCGACCGTTGAAGTGGTGTGGGATCCGCCGTGGCACCAAAGCATGATTTCACCTGAAGGCCGAAAGATCCTCGGCATCGAACAATAGAAGCCCTCTCGGCAACCGTCTTACACTTCACGATTGAAGGGTTGAATGGATTCGGATCGCGCGTCTTTCAACCCTTGGACCTTTCGTGCCTGTTACCCTTTAAACTTCCACCAACAGGGTTGGACAAAAGATTGCCAAGGCCACGACAACTCGATATCGTCGAGCGATGCTGAACCCGGCGATAAGAAGCGTGGCACTCGTGGTGGCCTTGTCCGCATTGGTTTTCAGTGGCTGCATTCCGGCTCGCAACGGCCAGTCGGACCCCAAGAAGGACCGGAATTATCTGCGTGGTCAATCGCGTGTTTCAGAGCGTGATTTCCCCGGCGCCATCACCGAATTCCAACGGGCTTTGGCCAATAATCCACTCTCCGCTCCGGCGCATCTGGAATTGGCGTTTCTCTTCAAGGATCATGGGGACGATCCGGCGTCTGCCATCTATCATTTTGAGCGTTTCCTGGATCTCGATCCTGAGACCGATCAGGAGCAGCTGATCAAGCAGCATGTGGACAACTGCAAGATGCAGTTGGCGCAGACCTACCTGATCGCTCCGGTTGTGCCGGCGGCGCGAACGCAGTTGGATCTGCTGAAGGAGGAGGTCAAGCGACTCGAGAAGGAGAACGACCAACTCCGTTGGCAGATGAACGCTTTGCAGGCAAATGTGGATCCGATTCCGGGTGGGGAGATCGAGCCTGGCGAACCCGAAACCAAGCCTGAGGTTGCGCCGGAGAAGCCGAAGAGGATGGCTGCTGCCCAAAGAATGGCGGATCGTCCGGCTACGCTTTCCACCCGCATTCACACGATCAAGAACGGGGATTACCCTGCCAAGATCGCCCGCCGATACAACGTGAAGGTGGAGGACATCCTCAAGGCCAACCCAGGATTGAACCCCCGCAAGCTGAAGATCGGCACCAAGGTGAAGGTGCCTTTCGGCTAGTTTCACATCGACAAATCTCCGCGGCGGTAGCGGAATTCGCAAAGAAGTCCGACTCAGGCGCTGGTGGTAACTCTTTCGCCGGATGATTCCCAAACATTGGTCACAGCCATGAATGACTTGCTCTCGGATTAATGAATCATTGAATCGGACGGGGTAACGCGCGTTCTATTGTGCAGCCCATGAGCAAGATGCAGTCCATCGAACACGTTGGCGAAACCTCGTCGAACGGGTTTCGTCAGAACCTCGCCACCACGGAACCTCTGTGCATCCGGACGCGTACCAGTAGCATGGCGGTCATTTCCCGCAGTTCCGGCTCCTATCACTACACTTCCGACGGACGCAAATTGGCGGACTTTTCTTCCGGCGTCCTGGTTTCCAATCTGGGGCACAATCCGCGCCGTTGGTGGAAGCGCGTGATGAACTACATGAAGCTCGACGGAGCCGCCGGCGATTCCGGTTTTGCCGACGCCGTGCCGCTGACTTCCTACAATGCCACCACCGAGATTGAGATTCAGGCGAACCAGCGTTTGTTGAAGAGCATGCAATCCGTCGCCGGCGGAGCCCGCATGCAGCAGGTGCTCTGGGCCGCGAGTGGCAGTGAAGCGGTGCAGAAGGCGTTATGGGCATCCATGGCGCGTCGCGATGGTTCGGATATCATTCTCGCCACGCGCGGTGGGTTCCACGGCAAGAAGGGATTGGCTGGGGCTGTCACCGGCAGTGAGCAGGATGGCGAACGAGATCCCCGGGTCCGCTTCATCAGTTTTCCCAAGGATGAGTGCAATACCTTTCAACGTCGTCAGGAGCCGGTTGACCTTGCTCCTTATCTCAGGGAATTGGATGAGCTGCATGCCGAGCTTGGCGACCAGATCTGTTGTCTGATCACCGAACCGTATCTTGGCGGGGGAGGTTCCTATCATCCGCAACCTGAGTATCTGCAGATGTTACAGGCTTTTTGTCGTGAGCATGACATCCTCTTCATTCTGGATGAGATTCAGTCCAACTTCGGTCGCACCGGTGAGATGTATGCATACACACGCTACGGCATCGAACCGGACATCGTCACTCTCGGCAAAGGCATGGGCAACGGCGTGCCCGTCGACGCCGCCGTTGGTCGCGCCGATGTCTTTGCCAAACTCGGCTACGGCGAAGGTTCGGATACGTGGAGTGCACATCCGATCGGTTGCGCCGCCGTATTGGCGACCTTGGATGAATTTGAGGAAGGCAACGTTCTCGATGACGCCGAGCCGCTGGAAGCACTCATTGAAGCGGAGCTGCTTCGGCTGACCGAACTGCCTGCGATCAATGCCATTCGTGGTGAAGGCACGGTTTGGGGTTTGGAATGCGCCGCTTGTGGAGATCGGACAGCCGAGCAGGTTGCCCATGAAATTGTGCGACGTTGCTACCTCGGCGACGAAGACGGAACGTCCATCCACCTCCTTGGTCCTCTCGCTGGAAAAGTCATCCGCATCGCTCCGCCTCTTGTCATGCCCGTTGCGGATGCCAAGACATATTTCGATGGAATGAACAACATCGTCTCCCGACTCAGTCAAGAATCCTGACCGACTCCGGACCTCGATCCAGATGAAACGCTGGTCCGCAATCGTAAGAATACCCGGTTGACGCCTGGCCTCGTCATGGCGGATGGCTTTTCTCTGTTCCGCCAAGTGCCAACCGGGTTTTGGCCACATCCCATTTCATCTGTATGATGAGATGACATTTCGATCCCGCTTGACTCGGGTGGAATGGCCCTTAAAACCCCTCCTTCCATGTTGCGCCGTCTCTTATTCCTTTCGGTGACGCTGTTCTGGCTGGTGATGAATTACCTGTTATGGCAGCGGGACTTCCGGGCGGCGGACATCGCGGGCAGCGACGTGCCGCTTGATGTGGTCTGGGAGCGGATGGTGCGCGCCGCGGATGATTCGTTCCTCTACATCTACAAGAACAAGAAGCAGGTGGGTGACCTGCGCTGGTCGACGGAACTGGTCCAGCTGATTCAGACCAACCAGGCAGGTGAGGTGATCGATACGGGCTTCCTGGCCGACGGTATGGTGCGCGAGGCGGCCAACTACCAGGTGGAGATCAACGGCGGGCGAATCATGCTCGGCAAGCCCTACGGACAGGTCCGTTACGAATTCTCGTCGAGCTTCAGCACCAACAATACCTGGGAATTCTTTGAGTTCTCGTTCCGGCAGAAGGAGAAGTTGTTGCAGTTCCACGCCAACCGAACCAATGAACTGCTGGCGGCTACGTTCATTGCCGGCGATGTGAACATGAAGCGGGAACTGACCTTCGAGCAGCTCAAGGATCCGCAACAGATCGCGACGGCGCTGATCGGGCCGATGCCGATGGCCACCTTTGCCGGTGGGTTGATGAGCGGCCTGTCCGGTCCCTCGCATCCGGGCGTCGACATGTTTCACATGGTGAAACTGGGACTGCGTTGGGAGGCGCGGCAAGACTGGCTCAAGATTGGACATTCAAAACTGCGGACCTATCGCGTTAGCCTGAATCTGCCTGAGGGAGAGGAGTTGGCCATCTATGTGAGTCGTTCGGGGGAAGTTTTGCGGGTGATGATGCCGGGCGGTTATGAACTACGGAACCGCCGTCTGCTCCTGCTCTGATCTGCCAGACCATGATTGAACTAACCAACCTGACCAAACGATTCGGCGACCTGGTGGCGGTCAACGATATCAGCATCACCGTGCCCAAGGGCGAGTTCTTCGCCGTGCTCGGTCCCAACGCGGCGGGCAAGACGACCACGATCAAGATGATCACCGGCCTCATCAAGCCGACCTCCGGCACGGTGAAGGTCGCCGGTTTTGACGTGCAGGAGGAGCCGCTTGAGGTGCGCAAACGTCTGGCCTACGTGCCGGACTTTCCCTTCCTATACGAGAAGCTCACCCCGTGGGAGTTCATCCGCTTCATCGGTCAGATGTTTAGGATGTCTGAGGATCAGATCCAGGAGACTTCTCGGGAATTGATCCCGCGCTTCAATCTTGAGCCTTTCCTGCGCAAGCCTATCGAAGGTCTTTCGCACGGCACTCGACAACGCGTCGCGATCGTGGCCGCGTTGATGCACGATCCCGAGGTGTTCGTGATTGATGAACCGATGGTAGGCCTGGATCCGCATCACGCGCGGGTGGTGAAGGACATCCTCAAGGAACGTTCCGAGAAGGGGATGACCGTGTTTCTGTCCACGCATCAGCTTAGTGTGGCCGAGCAGATCGCCGACCGTATCGGCATCATCAATCTCGGCAAGTTTGTCGCGGTGGGGACTCTGGAGGAACTGACCAGCAAGAGCGGATCCGACGGGTTGCTGGAAGACTCGTTTCTCGCGATCACCCGTGAAGAGGCGAACATGTCCGAGGAACGGTCCGCCGAGGCGGTCAACCAATGAGTTCCGAATCCAAAGAGCGGCATCATCTCTCCGAATGGCAGGGCGTCTGGCTCCTTATTCGGGTGAACCTCCTGCAGGCAGGGCGGAAGGTCAGGGCGGTCAAGGAGAAGTCGAAGTTCCTGTCGCTGGTCATCGCGGCGTTTCTCGCCGGCTATGCGCTGGTCACGTATGGACTGTTCTTCCAGGGCCTGAGGTTTCTCAAGCGCTTTCCAGGGGTGGGTGAACTGTTGACCGAACGGTTGATCTTCCTGTTGTTCGCCGTGCTCTTCGGCCTGTTGATGCTCAGCAATCTCATCATCAACTACACCGGACTGTTTCGAAACCGGGAGACGAACTTCCTGCTGTCCGCCCCGGTGAGTTCGCTGACGATCTATCGGTGGAAACTGCTGGAATCGATGGTGCTTGCCTCGTGGGCGTTTCTGTTCCTGATCGCTCCGATGCTGGTGGCTTACGGCCATGTGATGCGTGCTGACTGGAGTTTCTATGTCCTGACCACCGCGCTCGTGACGGCGTTTATCATCTTGCCGGGCGTACTGGGATCCTGGTCGGCGGCGGCCTTGGCGCGCTTCATGGATCGCAAGGTGTTCCAGATTCTGGCGATCATCTTCGCTCTGTTCTTCGTGTTTGTCGTGCGCGTCTGGATGCAGCCCGAGCAGTTGGCAGACGATGCGATTGAAACACGGGTGTTGGCGGTGTTGGACCGCGTCCTGGTGAAGATGCAGTTCGCCACCAACCCGGTGCTGCCGAGTTACTGGCTTTCCGCCAGCGTGCAGAACTGGGCTGAGGGACTGAAATCCAGCGCCATCTTTTACCTGCTGGTGCTGACGGCCAACGTGATGTTCTTCGCCCTTTTGGCCTGGACCAAGACCGGGAACTTTTTCTACCTCGCTTCGTCTGCGGTTCACAGCCGGGCGCACGTGTTCGGACAGTGGGAATGGTTCCGGAACTGGCAGGCGCGGCGGGCCGATTTCGACTACCCACGCGGGTTCATGGAGAGGGTGTTCAGACTTTTTCCATGGCTTCAGGGAGACGTGCGTTCGCTGATGGTCAAGGACGTGCGGATGTTCTGGCGCGACACGACACAGTGGGGGCAGACGATCATGCTGTTTGGATTGTTGGCAGTCTACATTCTCAACCTGCGCCACTTTACGCGACAGCTGAGCAATCCGTATTGGCAGCACTTGATCTCGTATCTGAACCTGTTTGCCTGCTCGTTGAACCTGGCGACATTGACGACACGTTTCGTGTTTCCGCAGTTTTCGCTTGAGGGCAAACGCATCTGGATTGTCGGAATGTCTCCGTTGGGACTCGTGAGGGTGATCAAGACGAAGTTCGCCATGGCGACTACCGGATCACTGGTGGTGACCTTGATAATGATCTTTCTGTCCTGTCACTTCCTGCGGATGGAATGGCAGCGGACAATGTACTTCGTCGGTGCCATCGCGATGATGACGGTGACGTTGAACGGCTTGGCGATCGGACTGGGTGTCTTGTTCCCGAACTTCAAGGAGGACAATCCGGGCAAGATCGTCAGCGGCTTTGGTGGCACCTTCTGTCTGGTGTTGAGCTTCCTCTACATCGTCGGTTCGGTGGCGATGTTGGCGGCAGGAACTCCCTGGGTCAGACGCGAAAACGTCACTGCGGATCCGGTCGCGGTCATCGCGTCCACGACCGCGTTCGTGATTCTTTCGATCATCCTCGGTTGGATTCCCTATCGCCTCGCAATCAAGAAAGCCAAGCACTTCGAGTATTGAAGGGAGGCGGGTCGTCATTGGGTTTCGTGGCATTTTCAGGAATCGGTTCGAGCACCTCGCGTTCGAAACTCGACACCGGCACTTCGACCGTGTGACATTTCCGACGTCAGATGAATATGGAATCCTCACTTTCTCGCAAACCGTTCTTGTTGCGCGCGGCGATTCTGACTGCGCTGGTTTCTCTTGGTGTTGAAGCTCAAGCCCATCCGGGACACGCGGAAGGATCGGATTTCGCCGCGGGTCTGCTGCACGTTCTTTCCGGGCCCGATCATCTGGTGGCGCTGGCCTTTGGGGTGGTGATTGCGGCGGGCTACAACGGTTGGTTGTTGCGCCCGAGATTCGTTTTTACGTCCGCCGTGGTTCTGGCCGGCTACATCGGTTTCCACTCGCTGCTCCTGCCGGGCGGTCAATCGATGGTTTTTTCCAGTGGCTTGGGCTGTTCCTCCGCAGTCCTCATGCTCATTGGATTTGTGTTGGGGAAAGTGTTTGATGCCAACCGCATCGTGCGGATCCGCGAAGAGTGGAACCACGCGGGTCAGAACGCGAAGTGATGGAGGGCGCCGATCGCGGCCGCTCCCATCACGATCCAGAGGATTTGGACCTTGAACCTGATCATCAGGAGGAACCCGACTACCGTGATCGCCGCTCCAAGCCAGTTGACGGGTTGTTTTTCCGGAAACAAGGTGTCCGTGCCGAACCAGATGGCCAGGTTCAGAATGACTCCGACCACGGCGGCGGTTACCGCGGTGAGGGCGGTGCTGATGCGGCGGTTGCCCCGCAGCCGTTCGATGTGTGGTGCTCCCAGAAAAATCCAGATGAAGCAGGGGACGAAGGTGACCCAGGTGGTGATGGCCGCGCCGATCGTTCCACCCGCCAATGGCGAAAGGGGTCCCGGATTCTGCCAGCCGCCAACGAAGCCGACAAACTGCAGAACCATCACGAGTGGACCGGGGGTGGTTTCGGCCAGTCCGATTCCGTCCATCATCTGCCCCGTCTGCAACCATCCGTAGGTTTCCACCGCCTGTTGCCCGACATATGGCAACACGGCATACGCCCCCCCAAAGGTCACCATGGCGGCCTTGCTGAAGAACAGGCCTTCGCGGAAATGTGTGCTTTCGGTGCCCAACCAAAGTGCCAGTCCCACCAGCGGGAGAATCCAGAGCAGGCCACCGACCACACAGATGAGCAATGATCGGCGCCATGATGTGCTGCCGGATGGTTCGATGTCCTCGCCTTGCTGGGGATCCGTGCCGACAAAGAAGCGCTGCCAATAGATTCCGCCCATCAGCCCGATCAGTGCGGAGCCGAAAACGATGATCGGGAACGGAACCTCTTGGAAATGGATCAGGTAGAAGGAAAGCGCCGCGATGGTCCACATGACGGGGTTCTTGAGCGCCTTGCCGCCGATGCGCAACACGGCCGCCAGCACGATCGCCAACACGGCCGGCTTCAATCCGGCAAAGATCGCCGCCACCCATTTCACGTCGCCGTAAGCCATGTAGATGTAGCTGAGCAACCACAACAGGAATGCGGAAGGCAGGACGAACAAGGTGCCGGCGACGATGCCACCCCAGGTCCGATGCAACAGCCAGCCGCAATATGTGGCGAGCTGTTGGGCCTCAGGGCCGGGCAACAACATGCAGAAGTTCAGCGCGTGCAGAAACCGCTGTTCAGAAATCCAATTCCGGCGTTCCACCAGTTCGGTGTGCATGATGGCAATCTGTCCGGACGGTCCGCCGAAGCTGATGAACCCCAGTTTGAGCCAGAAACGCAGCGCCTCACCGAAAGTGGGTGGCTTGGGTTCGGTGGGCTTGGATTGCGGTTGTGATTCGTGCGGCATCGCGGGCGGCTATAGCAGCGTGGCCATCCGGGCGAAAGCAAAACGAGCAATTCATGCACGGCGTCCGGCAAAGAATACGTTGAATCAACGCGGCGGTGTCCTAAGATTTTCGGGCATATGCCTGATTCCAACAACCCGTCCGAGAGTGAACCGCGCGAGAAAGCGGCAGGATCGGGTTCCCAGATGGTCACTTGGGTTGTGGTGGCGGTCGTGACCGTGCTGCTCGTGTTGCTGATGAGCCGCCGGGGAGCAGAAGCGCCGAAACCGGAGGTCATTGCCACGGGCGACCATGTGCAGGAGGAGGTTCCTCGGCCGGCGGATGCAGATCCTTTCGTCATCGTCGTCAGGACGCCGACGAACCGTTGGACTCCGGAACACATGGTGGTGTATTGGTGGGACAAGGTTGACGATGAGGTCAAGGCGGCTTCGGTGGACACCGGTGACCAGAGCAACATCATCAAGAAGGATCACGTGGGAAGTGAGAGCTGCAAGGATTGCCATCCCGGCAAGCACTCTGATTGGGCCGGGCATCCGCACCGTTGGATGAACGCCCAGGCCAGGGGAGAGGCGATTCGGGGAGATTTCGAATCCGGGGAGACGATCAAATACAAGGGGGGGGAAGGACGGTTTCTGATGGAGGATGGAATTCCCAAGATGATCGTTGAGCGTGGAGATTCATATGTGAAATACGGGATCACGCGCACAATCGGTTCGCGCTATTATCAGTACTACGTCGGTGCGGCCGAAGAAATACGGAATGCGGGCTTTGAGGATGACCAGAAGCGGCGGGATACGGAAATCGTTCTGCCCTTCGGCTACTGGATTGCCAACAAGGAATGGGTGCCGGTCGTACATGTGTTGCGGTCGGAGAACCGGGATGACAACGAGATCGATCCGTTTCACAAGTGGCCATTGATCGCGTATGACGCATCCTGTTCGGACTGCCACACGACCTGGGCGTTTGGCGACTGGGTCATGAACCGTGCGGGCGGTCCGCGACTGTCGGAATATACGCCGCGGCGTTTGGACATCCGTCTGGGTGGTCTGTTGCAGGAGGCGCATCCCGAGCGCGTGCCCGCCCACCTTGAATTGAGCAGTTACAGCATGTCGCAGATGGTTGGCGCCTTGCGGACGGAGCAGGGTGAGTATCGTGTCGATGAACGTGTTTCGCTCGGCGTGCAGTGCGAATCCTGTCACTTGGGAGCGAAAGACCACGTGGAAAACAGCACGAAGGAAACAAGTGACGTGCTCCCGTCCTTCTACCCCGTCAGTCCTCATCTGTTTCCGGGAACGACCAACCGCGTCGAACTGACCGGCCGCACGCGTGAGAATCTCAACTTCATCTGTGCGCGTTGCCACAGCGGCAGCCGCCCGCAGTACGCGAATGGAACGCACACGTGGAATTCCACCGAGTTCGCCGATGCTTCACGCGGATTCTGCTACAACCCGAACAAGGCCAACGCGCGGGGCATGGATTTCCTGACCTGTGTCGACTGCCACGATCCACACAAGCCGATTGGGCAGGATTGGTCCCGCACGCCGGCGCAGGATGATGCTTCATGCACCAAATGCCATGAGCAGTTCAACGATGCGGCTGCGTTGACGAAGCATACGCGTCACGAGGTCGGCTCGGAAGGCAGCCGGTGCATGAACTGTCACATGCCGAAGATCAACGAGGGCCTGCAGAAAATGGTGCGCACCCATCGCATTCAACATCCCACACCGCGGACGATGGTGGAGGCGAACCAGCCCAATGCCTGCAATCTCTGCCACCTCGACGAGTCCATCGATTGGACCCTGAAACACGTCCGCGAATGGTATGGTGACGGGCTGCAGTTTGACGGAGCGAAGATCGCGGCCAGTTATCCTGACCGCTCCGGCAGCGCCGCGATAGGATGGTTGAAGAGTGAGCATGCGGGAACGCGGTTGGCCGCCGCCGAGGCGTTCGCCCTGCGGAAGCCTGGAAAGTATCTGGACGAACTCATTGAAGTGCTGATCGGGGATCCCCACCTCATCAATCGGCAGTTCGTGCAGCGCAGTCTGTTTGAATCGACGGGTGTGAGCCTGAAGAAAGAAGGTTATCAGTTCTACATGTCGCGGGATGAACGGCAGGCGGCCTTGGACAAGTTGAAACCGAAGCTGATCGAACAGATCGTTGGTCTTCAGTAGGCCGATTTTATCACGCTTGCCATTGCGCGGCGCGAGGCCTTCGATCCGAGTCACCCCCCGATTTTCAATGCGACCAGCTGGGACTGGTATCGAACCAGCAGGAGCTGGTTCGCCAGCACCGGCGCGGTCCATGCTCCTTTGCCGTTCAAGATCTGGATGCGTCCGAGTTCCTTGAACTGCCACGGGTTGGCTTCCACCACCGCGTTCATGCCGTTGAACGCCTGCACGATCAGCTTGTCATCCGCCGCGATGAGGGACCCTTTGCCATAGACGGTGGTGCGCCATTTGATGCGTCCGTTGGTGATGTCCATGCAACGCAGTTCATTCTCGTCGAATCCGTAGAGGTGGCTCTTCACCAGCACGCAGCTGCTGAAGTGGTTGCGCATGTAGCGATTCGACCACACCGGTCGGGCATAGTTGTTGCCGAATTGAACCAGCGAGCAACCGGAGTTGTACCCCGAGGATATGAACACCTTGTCCTCCCAGATGATCGGGGTGGCGGCGGAGACGTCGTCCGCGGTCTTCCAGTTGTAACGCCACACCTGACGACCGTTGGAGAGGAGCCGGCCGCTGATGGATTGGGCGCTGAACACGGCGACCATCGGCACGTCGCCGATGCGGCAGGGCACGGGCGATGAATAACCCGGGCGATCGCTGCCGCTGGCCCACACGAGTCGGCCGTTGGATTTGTTGAGCGCGATGACCGAGCGGTTGTTCTGATAGGCACCGTTCTCGACAATGAGCAGGTTGCCGGCAATCAGCGGGGAGCCGGAATAGCCCCAGAGCGGCATGCGACCGGCGAAATCTCTGGTGAGGCTCTTGCTCCAGACCAGTTGCCCCGAATCCACGTTGATGCAGAGAAGATGTCCCACGCGACTGAGCGTATAGACCCGCTCTCCATCCACCGCGGGGGTCGAGCGCGGGCCGCGGTAGTTGTCGGCATCCGCGCCGGGGCAGGGATAGGTGTAGGTCCAGAGGACCTTGCCGTTTCCTTCGTTCCCGGCATAGACGTGGTCCACGTCATTGACGTTGCCCATGGTGAATACCTTCCCGACGCTCACGGCCATAGAGGAGTAGCCGAGACCCACGCTGGCCCGCCATTTCACCTTTGGCGGCAACACCTTCCAGTTCCAGTTCCAGTTGGATTCGATGGTCGTGCCGTCGCGCTTGGCACCGCGCCATTGCGGCCAGTCATAGGGTTGGGCGGCAATGTCAGGCGGGGAAAACAGCAGGAAAACGGCCGCGGAAAGCGCGCCGCAGGAAAGGATTCGGGAACCCGTCATGCGGGCAAAATACGCCGTGTTTCCGCCGGTCGTCAAACGAACTCAGGGTCGGGGAATCGCCCGATTTTTTCCCGTAAAACCCTGTTGCCAGTTCTCCTGCCGATCGCTAATACTCCGCCCGCAATTCAGCAAAAACACTCAATCAACAGATAAAACAATGAGCGACAAATACGTTCCCATGATCAGCTCCGGCGTTGCCGGTCCCCTCGGAGTTCTTCACCTGCCCCGCCTTTGGCAGAAGGTTTCCCTCGAGGCCGCCGGCAAGCTGGCGGACGGCTATCCCGGCATCGGTGCCGGTTACGACTCGATGGTGCTCGACGCCCTCGGTGTCGATCACGAGGCCACCAAGAAGTTCGTGACTGACAACAAGCCCACTTATCCCGCTTTCGAGAAGTGGATCCGCGAGCAGGCCGGTTCCAAGGTCAACAAGCAGAACATCCACAAGTTGAATGTCTCCATTCTCGGCTACATCCATGACGACGAGACCCGCAAGGGCATCCTCGACGCCAGCGGCATCGACGACGAAACCACCGTCTGCCCGGACGCCGTGAATCTGAACAACCTCGACGACTGGTACGAGTTTCACGCTTCGGTTCTCAAGTAATCCGAGACAACCCTATTTGCGCGAAAGGCCGGTTCGTTCTTGAACCGGCCTTTTTCTTTGGATCTTTGGAGAACCGGACGTCAGCGGTAGGTCCGCTTCATCATCCGTTCGCGCGCGGCGTATTCGGTGGCTGCTCCCTTGTCCCCCTGCTGCTTCATCCACTTTTCAATCTCAGATTTCAGATCTGAGACTTCAGATTTCAGATCAGCGCGCTCGGCCAGATTATTCATTTCGAAGGGATCGTTCTGCAGGTCGTAAAGCTCGAATTCATCCCGGTATTGGTAGCGGTACCATTGATCCGCAGCGAATTGATGGCCAGTTTCCCCCAATCGAGCCCAGGATTCATAGGCCTTGAAACGTCGTGTCACTCCGTTGCTGAACTTGTTCCGATGGTTCAGGTTCCAGATGAGACGGTAAAGTTGATTGCGCACCGTGCGGAAGCCGTAGGCTTCCGGACCGCCGCCGATGCCCTTGGAGGTCTGAATGCCGAACACGTGCGCGCGATGTTCCCGGCGCTGTCCGTTGAGCACATCAAGGAAACTGCGACCATCGAAGTCCTGCACGGGATTCGATCCCGTGATGACGTGCAGCAGGGTGGGCAGGATGTCGATGTATTGAACCATTGCGGTGGTGGTGGAACCGGCTTCGATCCAGCCCGGCCGACGGATGATGCACGCGGAACGCAGGCCGGAATCGTAACAGGTCCATTTGCAGTGCGGGAAATTGGAACCCTGCTCGCTCAGGTAGATCACGATGGTGTTGTCGGTCTGTCCGGTGTTCTCCAGTTGTTCCAGACACCGGCCGAACTGTGAATCCATGTAGGTGATCTCGGCGTAATAATTCATCAGGCCAACACGGGTTTCGATTGTATCGACCAGGTATTCAGGCAGCTTCAGTTTCTTGTCGGCATACGCGGTGGCGTCACCACGGTTCCACGGTGTGTGCGGCTGGTTGGACGTAACCACGAGGCACCATGGCCGCCGCTTGTTGTCCGTAATAAACTTGCCTGCGGCATCCAGATCGAGATCGACTCCATCGCCATTGTCGTGATGACGTCCGCCGAGAAACGCGAAAGGAAAGTTCTGCGTGGGCATTTCGTGTCGTTTGCCGAGGAGAGCCGTCCGATAGCCAAGATCGTTCAGATAATGTGGCAGGCTGCGGATGTGCGGATACACCGCGCTGTGATTCGGATGGGCGCCGTTGCGCACGGGATGTATCCCCGTGTAGAGGCTCATGCGTGTGGGCGCGCACATTGGGGCGCTGTTGTAACAGTGTTCGAAACGCATTCCCTGCGAAGCGAATCGGTCGATGTTCGGGGTCAGCACGTCTTTGTTTCCATAGCACCCATGGTCGTGCCAGGTGAGGTCGTCGGCCATGAACAGCAGGACATTTGGCGATGATGCAGTGGATGGTTGGATTAGCGCAGCTACAATGAAAAAGAAGATCAACCTGCTGTTCATGTGGGGAGATTGCTGATGGAACCGCACAATTCGCAAGGGAAGAATTGACGGCATTGGATGAGGCTGCTTTATCTACGACCACTGTGGCAGCTGATCTTGAATTTGACACAAATCACCCGGGTATCGACGACCTCATCAAAGCGGCGAAGCGGCGAGTTCCGAAGTTCGCCTTTGAGTATCTCGATGGCGGATGCAACGAGGACGTGAACCTTTTCCGCAACACGGCGGACATCCGTGAAATCGAACTGATCCCGCAGTACCTGACCAAGCACACCGGTTCGAGCATGGAGACCGAACTGTTTGGTCACACCTACTCGGCGCCGTTCGGAATTGCGCCGGTGGGATTGCAGGGCCTGATGTGGCCGAAGGCTCCGGAGATTCTCGCGAAGGCGGCATTCGAGCACAACATTCCCTTCATCCTCAGCACGGTCACGACGGCCAGCATTGAGACGATCTCGGAGATCACCGAAGGGCGGGCTTGGTTCCAGCTCTATCATCCGGCTGAGGCCAAGGTTCGTGACGACATCATCAAGCGCGCAGAGAAGGCCGGTTGTCCGACCTTGGTGATCCTTTGTGACGTGCCGTCATTCGGTTTCCGTCCGCGCGACATCCGCAACGGGCTGGCCATGCCCCCCAAGATGACCCTGGAGAACATCTGGCAAGGCGTGCTCCATCCAAACTGGTCCATCCGGACCGTGCTGAACGGGTTGCCGAATTTTGCCACGCTCGAGCCTTACATGCCGAAAGGACTCGACCTGAAACGTCTGGGCCAGTTCATGGACAAGACCTTCTCCGGTCGTCTGAACGAGGAACGGATCAAACCGATCCGCGATATGTGGCCGGGCAACCTCGTGTTGAAGGGAGTTGCCTGTGAAGAAGACACGGAGAAAGCGATTCGCCTGGGTCTGGATGGCGTGATCGTTTCCAACCATGGCGGACGTCAGTTGGACGCCGGTGAATCGTCCATCAAGCCGCTTACGCGAATCGCCAAGAACTATGGCGACAAGATCAAGGTGATGATGGACAGCGGCATTCGATCCGGCCCCGATGTGGCACGCACGCTCGCCCGTGGCGCCGAGTTCACTTTCATGGGCCGGACCTTCATGTATGGCGTGGCGGCTCTGGGCAAACGAGGTGGTCAACACACCATCGCCATTCTCAAGCGCCAGTTGCAGCAGGTGATGGAACAGATTTGCTGCGAGCGGGTCGAAGATTTTCCAAATCATCTCCCTGATGCGCCCAAACCCGCTCCCAAATCGGCAACCAAGCCGAAGGCCGCATCCAAGCGGGCGGCGAAGTCGGCTCCCGCCAAGGTGACACAGAGAAAAGTGGCCGCGAAGAAGAAGGCAGCGAAGGCCAAGAAGAAGGCTGTCCGTCGGCGTTAGGTTTCCTACTTCTGCGAGGCCTTGAGTATTGCCAGCTGATTCTGAAGCTTCTTGAGCTTCTCGGGATCTGCGCGAAGTTGCGTGGCGAAGCCGAGATGTCGTTCGGCTTGGGGCAGCTTGGAATTGGTGATGCAGATCGCTCCCAAGGTCAGGTGCAATTCCGGCGAATCTGGAATGGACTGAAGCCCGGCAAGCAGTGCGCCTTCCGCCTGTTGCGCTCGGCCGAGACGGTTGAGTGTTTCGGCGAGTTTGATGCGGGCACGGATGTTCTCCGGATTGCCCTCAAGGGCGGCGAACAGGAAACGCAGAGCTTCGGCCGGCTTCTGTTCGTCCATCAGATGTTCTCCGGCCATCAGATTCAGGCTCGCTGGGACGCTGCCGGGATCGCGTCTCAAGAGTTCCCGCATGTGCCTGATGGCGTCGTCGATGCGCACCTGGTAGAACAGTGAATTGATGATGCGCTGATCCGGGTTGAGTGGAGGCCTCGGTGTGGCGCTGGCGGTCTTGGCGATCTCGACGGCTTCGGCATCTTCCGGGCCGGGTTCATATGGATGCCGGGCTCGGGGAGCCTCTATGAGTTCCTGCAACAGCCGTGCCGCAGCTTCGGTTCCGTTGGGGTTGGGATGCATGCGATCTCGCCTGACGGTGAAGTGCGTGCGTGGATTGGGACGGGGGTGCGTCCGTTCCAGCAGGGAATTGAACTGCGTGTCGAGCAGCTTGATCGGGAATCCGTTCATTCGTGCCAAGCGCTCGATGAGCAGGGGACCGCTCGCGGTGTGTCGACGATATCCCACGAAGTCGTCGGAGAAGTCCGGCCATGGAACGATCAACACGTCGAACTTGTGCTCATTTGCCAGTTGGCGCAGCAGCCGGAGGCCGTCGACGACGTTGTTTCCACCCATCGCGTCGTGATGCCGCCCTTCGGGATTCGTCTCCTCCGCGAAATGGAACCAGTTGAGTTTGAGCGACGCGTAACGAAACAGTTCGGAGTGGACAAAGAGATGCTTCGACCATTCCGGGCGTTCACGCACACCGCCCGCGACTGTGTGTTCCGGATTGAAGTTGTTGTAGTCGTTGTAGACGAACAGCAGTACCACCAGGTCGGGTTGGAATTGAAGCCCTTTCTCCTTCAGCAGGGTGACCTCGGAAAGGGTGCAGTAGCCGGATGTCCCGAAGTTGAGACACTCGACGGATCCGTCCGGATACAAAGCTTCCATTTCCCGGTTGATGGTCTGTCCGTCAGCCACATAGTTGATGCCTTCGACGATGGAATCACCGAGGAGAAGGATTCGTCTCATGCCGCCCTGTTTGGCGGTTTCCCGTTTTTTGTCACGCAGCCCGTGCGAATTCGAGGTGGCCATCCCAACCTCGGTATCACGGGCAAAGTCGGCTTTGATTTCGTAGTTGAGAATCGCGTTGGTGGAACGCTGATAGAAGGATCCTTCGTCTTCCATCCAGATCGCGTGAACAGGGGGAACCAGGTCTGTCAGGCGAATCAAGACTTCGCATGCCAGCAAACCGATGATGGTGGAAACCGCCGCCAGCAGCCACCTTCCGTATTTGCGCAGGATACGGGACATGACGGCAGTTTAATCGCCGTCGGCCCGATAGGCGAGCCGGGTTCAGACGTTGAAGCGGAAGAGCATCACGTCGCCGTCCTTGACCACGTAGTCCTTGCCTTCCATCCGGTATTTCCCGGCATCGCGCGCGGCAGCGACGGAGCCGCATTCCGTCAGATCGTCGTAGGCCACGGTCTCGGCCTTGATGAATCCGCGTTCGAAGTCGGTGTGGATGACTCCGGCCGCCTGCGGAGCGGTATCGCCATTGTGAATGGTCCAGGCGCGGACTTCCTTTTCACCGGCGGTGAAATACGTGCGCAGGCCGAGCAGGTGATAGACGGCGCGGATCAATTGGCCGATGCCAGATTCACTGACACCAAGATCGGCCAAGAATTCCTTCGCTTCTTCCTCATCGAGATCAATCAGTTCACTCTCGATCTGCGCGGAGATAACGACCGTTTCGCAGCCGACGTGGTCCTTGGCATAGTCGCGAACCTTTTGCACGTGAGGATTGCTGTCTGCGTCCGCGAGTTCGTCGTCCTTCACATTGGCGGCGAAGATGGTGGACTTGCTGGTGAGGAGGTGGAGGTCCTTGGCGACCTCACGCTCTTCGTCGGTGAGATCGCAGACGATTGCGGGTTTGCCGGCATCCAAATGCGGTATGATCTTCTCGAGCACGGCGGTCAAAGCCTGCGCTTCCTTGTCCCCGCGCTTGGCATCCTTGGCAATGCGATCCCGCCGTTTGGTGGCGGATTCGAGATCGGCCAACACCAGCTCGGTGAAGATGGTTTCGATGTCGCGGATGGGATCAATCGATCCGGAGACGTGATGGATGTCCCCGTCTTCGAAGCAGCGCACCACCTGGACGATGGCGTCGGTCTCCCGGATGTGGGAGAGAAACTTGTTGCCCAGCCCTTCGCCCTCTGCGGCACCTTTCACCAGACCGGCAATGTCCGCGAATTCAATCGCGGCAGGAATGATGGTTTCCGTATTGGCGATCTTGGCGAGCGGTTCCAGGCGCGCGTCGGGGACGGTGACGACGCCGACGTTGGGATCGATGGTGCAGAAAGGGTAGTTCGCCGACTCCGCATTACGGGTGCGGGTGATGGCGTTGAACAGGGTGGACTTGCCGACGTTGGGCAAGCCGACAATTCCGGCTTTGAGCATGCTATTAGACTGCTGGGACGTTCGTTTGTGGCTTCATCCGGGGATGAAGAGCGCGCGATATTGCGGGTCGTCCCGGGGATTGTCGACTTTTTGATTAATCGTCGGTCCGATCGAAATTCCGGATCACGAAGCGGTCGGTCATGCTGGCCAGGAAGTCGCAGACCGCCCGGCGTAAGCCATCCTGATCGATGCGCTGACAGAAGGGGGACTCGATGAGTTCGGGGTTGTTGACGTAGCGCTCGAAGAGTCCCACCAGCATGCGCATGGCGCGTTTGTGCGGTTCGTGGACCTGCGGGTGGTAGTAGAGATTGGCGTATAGGTATTTGCGCAGCTCCAGATTCAGAATGCGGCGCTGGTCGGTGTAGCTGATCAGTCGGCTTTCCTGCAGTCGAACGCCGTCGGCGGATTCTACGCCAGCCTGTTCGATCTGTACGTAGGAATGGGTGATCACATCCTTTACCTGATCGTCAATGATACAGCGAATGATGAAGTAGCGGCGGCTCTCGTCGTGCAGGTCGGGAAACTGTTTCTGTACGCGCTCGGAATTTGCGTGCCAGATTTCGACCTCGCTGAAGAGCCTGTCTTCGTCCAGCAATCCGGCGTCGAGGCCATCGTCCAGATCGTGGCTGTAGTAGGTGATTTCGTCAGCAAGGTTTGCCACTTGGGCTTCCAATGAAGAGTTCTTTGCATCGAAGTCCTCGCGGCGGCTGGGGTGGCGTAGGCCTTGGTGATGTTTCATCAGGCCCTCGCGAACTTCCCACGTCAGATTCAGTCCCGGGTATTGCGGATATTTCTGCTCGAGTTGTTCGACGACACGCAGCGATTGGTCGTTGTGCTCGAAACCGCCATGGTCCCGCATCAGTTCGTTGAGCGTTTCCTCGCCCTTGTGCCCGAAGGGCGGGTGACCGAGATCGTGGGCGAGGGCGATCGACTCGGTTAGGTCTTCGTTCAAACGAAGCGCGCGGGCAATGTTCCGTGCAATGGCGGCGACCTCCATGGTGTGAGTGAGACGGGTGCGGAGTTCGTCGCCAGTGCCGTTCAGGAATACCTGGGTCTTGTACTCGAGACGCCGGAATGCGCGGGAATGGGTTATGCGATCACGATCGCGCTGGTAATGGGTACGAAAGTCGTTTGGCTCTTCCCCGTGAGCGCGACCAAGGGAATCGGATGAGAACTGGGCGTACGGGGCCAGCGTCTCGCGCTCGCGTTCCTCCAGTTCTACTCGGGTGCAGTGCATGGACGAAATTCTGACGAATTCCGCTACGCGGCCGGGATCAGATCGTCGACGTTCACCCCGCGAAGTTCGAAGAGGCGGCGAATGGCGTCTTCAATCAGGTTGTTTGGACAAGACGCGCCGGCGGTGAAGCCCACGGTGATGTCGCGGTCCATCGGGAGCCAGTCCTGCGTTTCCATCTCGTCTTTCTCGTGTTGTTTGTAGTGTGAGATTTTCGTGGTGCTGATCATCTTCTTGAAGTTCTTGATGAAGTAGGTCGGGAGTTTTTCCTCACCCATTTCCGCGAGGTGGGACGTGTTCGAGGAATTGTAGCCGCCCACGACAATCAGCAGGTCCATGTGCTCGTTGAGCAGTTTCTGGAGAGCGTCCTGACGTTCCTGGGTGGCGCCGCAGATGGTGTCGAAGAAGCGGAAGTGTTCGTGGAATTTCTCTGCGCCGAATTTCTCTTCAACAGCGGCCTTGAATCGTCGCTGAACCTCTTCGGTTTCGCCGCGCATCATGGTGGTCTGATTGGCAACACCGATGGCACCGAGGTGGATATCCGGATCAAAGCCGTCGGAATGGGCGCCCTTGAACTTTTCCATGAACTCGGTCTTGTCGCCGCCGTTGATGAGGTAGTTGCAGACGTAATCGGTTTCTTCCAGATTGTAGACGACCAGATAGTGACCGCTACGGGCAGTGGCCTGCGAGCTGGTTGCCATGGTCTCTTCGTGCCAGGCCTTTCCGTGGATGATGGACGTGACGGATTCCTTGGCGTTCTGGCGGACCCGTTTCCATACGCTCATGACGTCGCCACAGGTCGTGTCGACGATGCCGCAGCCTTTTTCATGGAGTTTTTCCCGGGTGTCTTCTTCCGTGCCGAATGCAGGGATGATGGCAATGTCGTCCGCTTCGACGTTGGCCAGTTCTTCCTCGGTGGGGCGCTGGGAAATTGTCTTGATGCCCATGGCCTTGATCTGATCGTTGACCTCGGGATTGTGGATGATTTCGCCCAACAGCCAGATGGTACGATCGGCGAATGCCTTCCTTGCGGCGTAAGCCAGGTCGATCGCGCGCACGACACCGTAGCAAAAGCCGAATTCCTTCGCCAACTTGATGGTGACGCCGCCGGCGCTGAATACGTTGCCGTTGGCGCGGAGAAACTCGATCAGCGAACTGCGATAGTGGGTCTGCACCTGGGCCCGGACCTTTTCCATGATGTCCGGGCGGCGAAGGTTGATCTTTTTCGGTTTGGCGGGAGCGGGCGTGCTCATGTGTCGGTCAGTCTAACGTTATTGGCACCGGCGTAAAGCGGACGAATCAGGAAACCATCCAATCCATGATCGCTTTCTGCGTATGGAGCCGGTTCTCTGCCTGGGTGAAGATCGTGTCTGCGTGGGCTTCCATGGTATCGGCGGCGATCTCCTTGTCGCGATATGCCGGCAGGCAGTGCATGACCATGGCATCTGGCTCGGCCACCTTGAGCAGTTCGTCGTTGATCTGGTAGCCTTTGAGTGTCTCGATGCGATCGGCGGCTTCTTCTTCCTTGCCCATGGAGACGAGGGTATCGGTGTACAGCACGTCTGCCCCTTCGGCCGCCTCGTTGAGGTTCGCGGTGATCAGAACCTTGCCGCCGCTCGGGAAGATGGCGGATTTGCCGAGTGTTGAAACGCCGGCGACCGTCTCTGCGCCGGCCGCGTAGAGGATTTCGCTGCCCGGTTGATATTCCTTCGGGGCGGCAATACGGAATTCGAATCCCAGTTTTGCCGCGGCATGGATCCATGAGATCGGAACGTTGCAGGCGCCGTCCCCGACGAAGGTCACGATCTTGTCGCGATAGGACCCGAGCTGCTCCTGAATGGTGAACAGGTCGGTCAGAATCTGGCACGGATGTTCGTCATCAGTCAGCGCATTGATCGTGGGAATCTTGGCGTAATCGGCAAAGGTCTCGACGTCGGATTGGGCGAACGTGCGGATGACCGCGCCGTGACACATGCGTCCCATGACGCGCGCGGTGTCCTCCACCGGTTCGCCGCGGCCCATCTGGATTTCCCGGGCGGAAAGGAAAATCACCCAGCCGCCCAACTCGCGGATGCCGGTCTCGAACGACACGCGTGTGCGGGTGGAAGACTTGGAAAAGATCATGGCCCAGGTCTGTCCGGCGAGCGGCTGGCGTGAGTGATTGTCGCGCTCGGTTTTCATGGCGGCCGTGGCGTCGATGATCTGAGCCAGATCCGCGGCGTCGGCCTTTTCAATACTCAGCAAGTGCTTCATCTGCTTCTTCGTCCTCTCTGCCAAAAAAATACAACCGCCGGTGTGGGAACCGGCGGGAAAGGGAATTTTATACGGAAATGCCCTTTGAAAAGTCCATTGTTAATTGGTCGCAAGCTCCTCCACGAATCGAGTCAGTGCCTCGCGCGCGTCCTCCTGCGAGAGATTCAATGCCGGGAGGAATCGCACCACATTCGGACCGGCGGGAATGGTCACCAATCCGGCTTCATGCAGGCGGTTGACCATCTGGATCGAGTTCGCGCCGTCATCGCTGTTGAAGGCGGATATTCTTTCGACGAGCTGGATGCCGATCATCATGCCAAGGCCGCGAACGGTGGAGAGGACGTTGGGATGCTTCTCGCACAGCTTCGCGACTTCGTCCTTGAGCCATTGTCCGAGGGTGGCGGCGTTGGCTGCGAGTCCATCGCGTTCGATGACTTCGATAATCTTGAGCGCCCCGGCACAGACCAACGGTGTGCCACCAAAAGTCGTTCCGTGGCTTCCCGGTCCGAGGAGGTCGGCATTCTTTTCGGCTACCCAGAAACAACCAACCGGCAGCCCGCCACCCAGTGATTTGGCCATGGAGATGGCATCAGGTTTGAAAGATTCGGCTTCTTCGACTCCGTTCAAGATCGTCTGGAAACTTTGAAAGTTGCCGGTGCGGAAAAAGCCGCACTGAACCGCATCGATCATCAGCAACAGATTGTGCTCGTTGCACAGCTCGCGCAGTCCCAGCAGATACTCCGGCGTGGCGGGATTGATGCCGCCTTCACCTTGGATGCCCTCGACGAGGATTGCGCTTGTTGCCGCGGTGATCGCTTTTCGGGCCGCTCCGACATCGTTGAACGGCACATGGGTAAAGCCCTGAACGCTGGGACCGAAGCCGTTCTTGACCTTGTCCTGACCGGTGGCGGCGATGCCGGCCATTGTCCGACCGTGAAAGGAATTCGTGGCGGTGATGATCTCGAACCTTCCCTCTTCGTGGCCGTGACGCCGGGCGAGCTTGTAAAGACCTTCGTTGGCCTCGGCGCCGCTGTTGCAAAAGAACGTTTTGCCGGGGCCGGTCAATTGGACGAGTTTCTCGGCCAGACGCCCCTGCGGTTCGGTGTAATAGAGATTGGAGACGTGGATCAGTTTGCGGGCCTGTTCGGCGAGCGCGTCGGCCAGTTCCGGATGACCGTGGCCGAGCGAGCAGACGGCGATGCCGGTGCCCATGTCGATGTATTCCTTGCCGTCGAAATCCCACAGGCGGCTGCCTTCGCCTTTTTCAAATGCGATGTTGAACCGGCCGTAGGTGGGAACGACGTATTGGTCGTAGAGAGATTTGAGATCTGGCATGATGATTGGAGGAGGTGGGGGATGGGAGATCGGAGTTGGGTCAGAGGACGATCTCGGTTCCGATGCCTTTGTCGGTGAAAATCTCGAGCAGGACGGAATGGGTGATCCGGCCGTCGACGAACGAGACCTTGTCGACGCCGGTCTTGATGGCGGCTACGGCGCTGTCGACCTTGGGAATCATTCCCTTGGCGACGATGCCCTTTTCCTTGAGACCATCGACCTGACGGATTTGGAGGTGTGGAATGACGGTGTCCGGATTGGATGGATCCTCCATTAACCCGGGCACGTCGCTCATGAACACGAGGCGACGGGCACGCAGCGCAATGGCCACGTGGGCGGCGGCGACATCGGCGTTGCAGTTGTAGATCTTGCCATCTTCTCCCATCGCGGTGGGACTGATGACCGGAGTGACGCCTCGGCTCATGCTGCGCAGCAGGGGTTCTGTATTGACGCTGACGACTTCACCGACAAAGCCGACGTCCACCGGCTTGCCGTCGGGATCTTTCATGTCCAATTTCTTGCAGGTGAAGATTTCCGTCCCGCTGAAGCCGCGGGCAAGGCCGCCTATGGAGTTCACCATGCCGACGATGTCGGGATTGATCTTTTCGGAGAGGACTTCTTCGACGATCTCAATCGCCTTTTCGTCGGTTACTCGCATGCCCTGTTCGAAGCGCGCTTCAAGGCCGGCTTCATCCATCGCGCGCGATATGGCTTTGCCGCCGCCGTGGACGACCACCGGCTTGATCTGCACGGCTTCGAGGAACACCACGTCACGCGCCACGCTGGTGCGGACCTGTTCGTCCGGCGAATCCATGAAGCTGCCGCCGTATTTCACGACGAATGTGGCGTCACGGAACTTCTGAATGTACGGGAGCGCTTCAAGAAGCGTGGCGGCTTTGTTGATCAGGGTTTCCATATGGCAAAGGTGGTTCAGCCGCCGAGCGCGGCGGGGTCGGAGATGTCGCCCTTGTTAAAGTCGACATATTCCTCGGTGAGGTCGGCGGAGTACATGAACGCGGCGCCGTTTCCGAGGTTTAGATTGATGATGAGTTCGAACTCGTCGGGTTCCACGGCCTGGCAGAGCGTTTCGAAGCTGGTCTTGGTCGGCTGGCCTTTCTTGAGGCTCCAGACGGTCTTTTTCTTGCCGGGCAACCGGTAGCCGATGTCGACCTGTGCTTCGACAACCTTGGCTTCAGAGTATCCAAGTGCATCGATGATGCGTCCCCAGTTGGGATCGCCTCCGTGCCAGCTGGTTTTCACCAAGGCGCTGTTGGAGACAGTGCGTGCAGCGCGATCGGCGTCTTTCTGATTCTTCGCGCCTTCGACGATGACTTTGACCACCCGATGAACGCCTTCGCCGTCGTGGACGATCATCTTGGCGAGTTCCAGGCAGACGTGAGTAAGGGCGGCTTGGAACTTCTGGAAATCCGGATTCGATTTCGTCTTGGTGGCACCAATTCTTTTGTTGCCGGCCAGTCCGTTGGCGAGCACCAAGACGGAGTCGTTGGTGCTCATGTCACCGTCGACCGTGATACGGTTGAAACTCTGGGCGACGGCTTCGCGCAAGGCAATCTGCAGGGCCTTCGGTGCGATGTCGGCATCCGTGTTGATGTATCCAAGCATGGTGGCGTGCAGAGGCATGGATGCGGGCCGTGCGCCGCTTGGGCTCATGCCCGGTTGGATCATGCCGGCTCCCTTGCAGATGCCGCCAATGCGGACGGGCCTGCCGTTGAGCTTGAACTCCACCGCGATTTCCTTCGCATGGGTGTCGCTGGTCATGATCGCCTCAGCGGCGTGCGCGGCGGACTGGGTGTTTGCATCGAGCTGGT
>JAYPXF010000050.1:26839-29961 GCA_038154405.1 Verrucomicrobiales bacterium
CAAGGGCCAGCCAATTCGACCGGTGGATCCGACGAGCACGTCGTCGACGGGAAGGCAGAGGTTGCGTGCCGTGATGTCGGCCATTTCCCAGGCATCGCGCATTCCCTGTTCCCCGGTGCAGGCATTGGCGTTGCCGGAATTGACCACGACCGCCCGGGCGCGCCCGTTGGCGACGTTCTGCACGCAGAGCTTCACCGGTGCGGCGCATATCTGGTTGGTCGTAAACATTCCGGCCACGGATGCGGGAACATCGGAGACGATCAGGGCAAGGTCGCGTTTCTGCCCCTTGTCGGAGCCCTTGCCGGTGCCGATCTTTTTGACGTCGCAGAACACACCTGAGGATTTGAACCCTTGAGGTGCATTGAGGGAGCCGGAAACAGATTTAAGCTGCGTTTTCATTTCGCGTTGCGTAAACAGGTTGGGGAAAAGAAGGAAGACACCCGAACCTTAACGGCGGGTGCGGCGGCGAGACTCACGTTGGTGAGTGGCAACGGTCACGGTGGCGAAAAAAAAGCACTTCGATTGGGCTTCGTCAACTATTGAATTCCGTGCGGCGATACCTATAGTTCGCGGACTTTTTTTGGCGCGAATGAGCGACAGCCCAAACAACGGCGCGTGGTCGGTGGATGACGCGAAGAATCTCTACAACGTAAATCGTTGGGGAGCGGACTACTTTGACGTGAACGAAGGCGGCCACGTGGCTTGCCGTCCATTGCACAAAGATGGAGCCAGTGTCGAGCTGAAGGACGTGATCGCTGAGGCACGTCGACGTGGATTGAAGTTTCCGCTGTTGGTCCGTTTTCAGGACATCCTTCGCCATCGGGTGGAGGCGTTGAACGGAGCGTTCAACCGCGCAATCAAGGAATACGAGTATGGCGGGATCTATCGGGGCGTTTTTCCGGTGAAGGTGAATCAGCTCCGTGAGGTCGTGGAGGAGATTCTGGATGCCGGCCGCGAGTTTCATTTCGGCCTCGAAGTGGGAAGCAAACCGGAGTTGTTCGCTGGGTTGGCGCTGCAGGACGCGGACGAAGGCCTGATCATCTGCAACGGCTACAAGGATCCGGCGTTTGTGCACATCGCCTTGATGGGTACGAAGCTTGGGCGCGAAGTGATCATGGTGGTCGAGAAACTGGAGGAACTGCGACAGATCATATCCGTGTCCAAGGAGGTGGGTGTTCGCCCCATGATCGGCATTCGTGCGCGGCTGCTTTGCAAAGGCGTCGGCAAGTGGGCCGATAGCGCCGGAGAAGATGCAAAGTTCGGTCTGTCCACCGCCGACATGATCGCGGCGGCGGAAATCCTGCGAACGGAAGGAATGGAAGATTGCTTCAAACTTCTGCACTTTCACATTGGTTCCCAGGTCGCGGACATTCTGACGGTGAAGAAGGCGGTTCAGGAAGCCGGGCGCATTTACGCCAAGCTGGTGCAGAAAGGTTTTCCGATTCAATACGTCGACTGCGGCGGCGGGCTCGGTGTGGATTACGACGGTAGCCGCGCGGTGTTCGAGAGCTCGGTCAACTACTCACTGCAGGAATACGCGAACGACGTGGTTTATTACCTCGCCGACGTCTGCAAAGGGGAGAACGTTCCGCATCCGAACATCATCACCGAGAGCGGTCGTGCGATCGTGGCCCATCACAGTGTGTTGATCGTCGAGGTGTTTGGCGCGATCGAGAAAAACCGCGAAGAGAGCGTGCTGGTGTTTGGCGAGGAGGAGCATTACATCACCAAGGAACTGCTCGAGATCCGGGACAACATTGCGACCTGGAACAAACTGGAGGCATTTCATGATGCCAAGGAACGCAAGGACGACGCATTCAACATGTTCATGGTTGGCGTTCTGAGCCTCGAGGACAAAGCCAAGATTGAGACGCTTTACTGGCAGATTTGCGAAGCGGTGGTGGCTTCGTTTCGGGGACAAAAGTATACGCCGGAAGAAATTCGTGAACTTGGACAGAGTCTGGGTGACCAATACATGTGCAACTTCTCTGTGTTCCAGTCGCTATTGGATCATTGGGCTTTGGACCAGCTGTTTCCGATCATGCCATTGAGCCGACTTGATGAACGACCGACCCGCCAGACCACGTTGGTCGACATCACCTGCGATTCGGATGGTGCGATCGACAAGTTCATCGATCTGGAAGACGTTAATGACACGCTTCTGCTGCACGATTTGAAGAAGACGTCCGATGGCAACGGACACGGTCGCGAGCCGTATTACCTTGGCTTGTTTCTCATGGGTGCCTACCAGGACATCATGGGCGACCTGCACAATCTTTTTGGCCGGGTGAACGAGATGCACGTCTTTCTCGATCCTGAAGAACAGTCCGGATACTATATCGAGGAGATCATCGAAGGCACGACGATCGGGCAGGCCTTGGAAGCCGTGCAGTATGATCCGCGTGAACTCAAGCGACAAATGAAAGTGCAGGTCGACAAGGCGATCAAAGGCAACCGGCTCAAGCCGTCCGAGGGGATGTCCCTGCTCGGGGAGTTTGAACAGGGTCTACGTACCTACACATACCTTGATTTCGATGCGCCCAACGGGAATTCACCCGCGGGCAACGGAAAGTGACCCGGGTGGAATCCAAAGCGCCACCAGTCCCTCCACCGCCGGACAACACCGATCTGCTGCCTTCGCTGCGGCATCTGTTGCGCGGTCTGGCCTGCCTGTTCTGGGGGCTGCCGCTGGCCTTGCTGTCCTGTGTTCCCAGCGCCATCACGAACTGGTTGCGGCCGATGGGCGTGATGCCCGCGGTGGTGTCCACCGGTTTGCTGATGTTCGGTATTGTGGAGGTGGCCAAGTTTCGGAGAAACGAAGCGGGATGGCAGCGGGCGTTGAATCGGGCGGAGATATTTGCGCTGCTGAATCTGGGACTGGCCCCGTTCATCTACTTCGCCAATCGGATGCCCAACGAAATCTATTATCGCCAGATGAACTGGGCGATGGGCGTCGCCGCGGTGCTGTATATCTTCAATCTCAACCGCTCGCTGAGACAGCTGGCAGTGATGTTGCCGGATCAGACGTTGAGGGAAGATACTGAACTGTTCACGAGCATGAATCAGGGACTGATGGTGACGCTGATCGCGCTGGTGGGAATGTATTTCGGGCTGCATCACGT
>JAYPXF010000051.1:0-29945 GCA_038154405.1 Verrucomicrobiales bacterium
ATTCGTCGTCAATCATGGTAGCAGAGGATGGTGGCTGGATTCGTGGTGTAGGTTTGGAGGATTCTCGTTAAGGAATTGTGAAACGGAAGGAACGTTTTTTAGCCTATCGAGTTTTGCGCGGGCGAATGGTTCTTCATTGGGGCAGGATAAGTCTGTAGGCTTCGCAGCGATCCATGAGTGATGGCAAAGACAGAATTCTCGGCATTTCGGCGTTCTACCATGACAGCGCGGCGGCGTTGTTGGTGAATGGCGAGATTGTGGCGGCGGCGCAGGAGGAGCGTTTTACCCGGATCAAGCATGATCACAATTTCCCGACGAACGCGGTGGAGTATTGTCTGCGGGAAGCCCGAATTGAACCGGAGGATCTGGACTATGTGGTGTTTTACGACAAGCCGTTGCAGAAGTTTGATCGCCTGCTGGAAACGTATATCGCGTTCGCTCCATCGGGATTCAGATCGTTTCTCATGGCGATGCCGCTTTGGTTAAAGACCAAGCTGCATCTGCCCAAGGAGATTCGCAAAGCGCTGGGTGGTTGTTACCGGAAGAAGATCGCCTTCACCGGGCATCATGAATCGCACGCGGCCAGCACCTACTTTCCTTCGCCATACGAGGATGCGGCGATCCTGACTTTGGACGGGGTGGGGGAATGGGACACAGCAACGATCGGTCACGGACAGGGCAACAAGATCAAGCTGCTCAAGAGTCTGCAGTTCCCTCACTCGTTGGGATTGCTCTACAGCGCCTTCACCTACTACTGCGGCTTTCGGGTGAATTCGGGAGAATACAAACTCATGGGTTTGGCTCCTTATGGGGAACCCAAATACAAGGATGTCATTCTGGACAATCTCATGGACCTGAAGGAAGACGGTTCACTGGCGATGGACATGAGCTACTTCAACTATTGCCAGGGTCTCACCATGACGGGTCCGCGTTTTGACAAGCTGTTTGGAGGTCCGGCTCGCAGATCGGAAAGTGAGATCACTCAACGGGAGATGGATCTTGCGGCGTCGGTGCAGGCGGTGACAGAAGAAGCGGTTTTGCGAATGGCCAAGACGGCGCGCGAAATGACCGGCTCCAGGAATCTCTGTCTTGCCGGTGGGGTGGCACTGAACTGTGTGGCCAACGGCAAACTCCTGCGCTCAGGCATTTTCGAAAACGTCTTCGTGACCCCTGCATCGGGTGATGCCGGGGGAGCCTTGGGAGCGGCGCTGTTCCTACATTTCCAATTGCTGAACCGTGATCGAAAGGTCACCGCGGGGCAGGACACGTTGAGAGCGTCGCTCCTGGGGCCTCGGTTTGAAGATGAAGAGGTGCGACGAGCGCTCGATGGTTCGGGTGCGAAATATGTACACTTCGAGGATGAGTCGGCCTTGCTGGAGGAAACGGCCAGGGCGATGGCCGACGGCAAAGTAATCGGATGGTTTCAAGGGCGAATGGAATTTGGTCCGCGCGCCTTGGGCTGCCGCAGTATCATTGGTGATCCGCGCAACACCGAGATGCAGGCGCAGATGAATCTGCGAATCAAGTTTCGGGAGTCTTTTCGCCCCTTCGCGCCCTGCGTTCTCGCGGAAGAAGTGAGTGACTATTTCGATCTCGATCGAGAGTCCCCGTACATGCTGATGGTGGCGGATGTGAAGAAGGATTTGTGGAACGATCTTTCACAAGAAGAGGAGCGGTTGATGAAGGATTCCGATCTGCGCAAGCGGGTAAACGTCTCCCGTTCGTCTCTGCCCGCGATCACCCATGTCGACATGAGCGCCCGAATCCAAACGGTCGACGAGGAGAGTCACGGCCGTTACTACCGCCTGATGAAGGAATTCAAGAAGCAGACCGGCTGCGGCGTCATCATCAACACCAGTTTCAACATCCGCGGCGAACCCATCGTTTGCACACCGGAGGATGCCTATCGCTGTTTCATGGCAACGGACATGGATGTCTTGGTTGTGGAAAACTTTTGGATGAGAAAGGCGGAACAGGCGCAAGAGGACCAAGGCGATCGAAAGGCTTACCTGGAGAGCTTTGCGCTGGATTGAATCGGAGCCAGGCGCTGACTGTAACGTTAATGAATGTTGAGGGTGAGTGTATTTTTTGATAAGTATATTCTTATTATTATTTTCATAAAATAAGAATATATTATCTAATTTATCCAAAAATTAGGCTAATTGTTGAAAATGTTAAGATTTGGTTTGTTCATTTTTTATTGAACTAAATAGATGTCTGTGGCACTAC
Source organism: Verrucomicrobiales bacterium (assembly GCA_038154405.1). Lineage (GTDB taxonomy): Bacteria > Verrucomicrobiota > Verrucomicrobiia > Limisphaerales > JAYPXF01. Next base: position 2,230 of record JAYPXF010000051.1, read on the forward strand.
TCCGCGCTTCGTGTCAGCGACGACAACCCAACAAACCCAATCCAAAGAGTCCGAGCGCTCAGCTGAGTCGCTCTCTGAGCTGGAGAGTGAACTCTTAGAGTTATTCACACGAATGGCGCAATTGGTGGGACTGCCAAAGTCGATTGGGCAGATTTACGGGATACTCTTTGCCTCCACTTCACCGCTGAATCTCGAAGACGTGGCGACACGATTGGACATCAGCAAAGGCTCGGCGAGCCAGGGGTTGAGGTTTCTCCGCACGAATGGTTCGGTCAGTGTTGTCCAGATCGATGGTAGTCGCAGCGAGCATTTTGTCCCGGAAACCAGCCTTCGCGCGTTGGTGGGCGGCTTTCTCAAAGAACAGATCGAGCCTCATCTGGATCATGGTGTCGATCGGTTGACTCGTCTGAAGGAATTGGCCGGACATCCGGAACACCAGGACAACCCGGTTTTGCGAGCGCGAATCGGCAGACTGGAATCGTGGCACAAGCGCGCCATCAGTCTGTTGCCGTTCGCGTTGAAGTTCTTGGGGCGCTGAGCTCCTCCACCCGGTTTCGTCGCTATGCGTCGCCGCCGTCTACAATTGAAAATGGCTCTGAGCCGCCAGCACGGTTTTGCCGGAATTCCGGCAAACGACCAAGGGCGGCAGCTTGCCCACCGCCGACGCGTAGCCGGTAGACCGCAAATTCAGGACTAAACATCAAATGCAGTTCATAGACCTCAAAGCACAGTACCAAGCGTACAAGACGGAAATCGACGCGGGCATCAACCGCGTGCTCGAACACGGCCGGTTCATCATGGGGCCGGAAGTCGGCGAACTGGAAAGCCAGCTCGCGGATTTTGTGGGAGCCAAACATTGCATCACCGTCGCCAGCGGCACGGACAGCCTGGAAATTGCGCTGCGAGCCCTAGGCATTGGCTACGGTGATGAGGTGGTCACAGTTCCGTTCACCTGGATCAGCACCTCCGAGGTGATCATGGCCGTGGGGGCCAAACCGGTGTTCGTGGACACGGAGAAGAAGACCTTCAACATGAATCCGGATCTGCTCGAGGCGGCGATCACCGACAAGACCAAGGCGATCATGCCGGTGAGTCTGTTCGGCCAGATGCCCGACCTCGAGCGCATCGGTGAGATCGCCGCCCAGCACAACCTCCCGGTGATCGAAGACGCGGCGCAGAGTTTTGGCGCGGAGCGCAACGGCAGGAAGAGTTGTGGTGCGACGCTGATCGGCAGCACGAGCTTCTTCCCGGCGAAGGTTTTCGGTTGCTATGGCGACGGAGGGGCTTTGTTCACCGACGATGAGGAAGTGGCCACCGCCATGCGGGCCATCCGCAACCACGGCGGGGTGAAACGCGGACATCACACCTTGGTGGGGTTGAACGGTCGTTTTGACACGATTCAGGCCGGCGTGTTGCTGGCGAAACTGCCGCACTTCGCGAAGGAGATTGAAGATCGCGCGCGCATCGGCGCGAGATACACCGAGAGGCTCGGCGATGCCTGTGTCACGCCGTTCATCGCCCCGGGCAACACCCATGTCTACGCGCAGTACACGATTCGCACGGCCGATCGCGACAGCTTGAAGGCCAGGTTGCAGGAGGCCGGCATTCCGACCGCGATTCACTATCCGAAATGTCTTCACGAGCAGCCGGTGTTTGAACCGCTGGGCTATCAGTGGGGGACGTTTCGGGAGGCGGAGAAGGCGTCTCGCGAGGTGCTCAGCCTCCCCATGCATCCGTTTCTGGAAGAGGCGGATCAGGACCGCATCGTTTCCGCGGTGCTTGACGGATTGGAAGACTGATTACCCGACGGAAGGACACGAGAAAAAGTGAGTGAAACTTCGACAGAATATAAACGGGATCTGGCCCTGATCGGCGCCGGTTACTGGGGCAAGAATCTGGCCCGCAATTTCAACAGTCTTGGCGCGTTGCACACGATCTGCGACGCGTCCGAGGAGACCGTGCAGAAGTTTGCCGCCGAGTATGAAGGTGTCAAAGGTGTGACGGATCCGGCTGAATTGTGGAAGAACGACGAGATCACCCGGGTGGCGATCGCCGCACCGGCGGCTCTGCATTACGATCTGGCCAAGCAGGCGCTGGAAGCTGGGAAGGACGTGTTCGTCGAGAAGCCGCTGTGCCTCGATGTGAACGAAGCCGCTGAGTTGGTGGATTTGGCCAAGCAGCGGAATCGCGTGCTGATGGTCGGGCATCTGCTGCAGTATCATCCTTGCGTGGAGAAAATGCAGGCGCTGCTCGCGCAGGGCGAATTGGGCAAGCTGCATTACATCAGTTCCAACCGGCTGAACCTCGGCAAAATCCGCAAGGAAGAAAACGCGCTCTGGAGTTTTGCCCCGCACGATCTGTCGGTGATTCTTTCTCTGGCCGGTAACATCCTGCCGGAACATATCCAATCTGTCGGTGGAGCCTATCTGACGCCCGGGGTGGTGGACACCACCATGACTACCATGCGTTTCCCAGGAGACATCCGGGCGCACGTTTATGGTAGTTGGTTGAATCCGTTCAAGGAGCAGAAGCTGACGGTGGTCGGTTCACACGGCATGATGGTGTTCGATGACACCAAGCCGTGGAACGAGAAGCTGGTCATCTATCGTCAGCACCTGGTCTGGTCCGATGGCCAGACGCCCGTGCCGAACAAGACCCCGGGAGAACCGGTGGAAGTTCCCGAGTCGGAACCGCTGAAGCGCGAATGCGCCCACTTTCTGGACTGCTGCGACGGTCGGTTGGAACCGCGCACCGACGGGGCGGAAGGCCTGCGGGTGCTTTCGACCTTGGCGTCAGCGCAGGCCAGCCTGGAAGCGGATGGCGCGGCTGTGGCGACGGCCACCGGGCAGGTGATCAATGCCGTCGCGAAGATTGCGACGGAGAACTCGGCGCAGGTGCATCCTACCGCGGTGGTGGACGAGGGTGCGAGCATTGGGGAAGGAACCCGAATCTGGCATTTCGCGCACGTGTGTGGCGGCGCTGAGATCGGCCGAAACTGTTCGTTCGGACAAAACACCATGGTGGCCGGCGGTGCGCGCATCGGTGACAACGTCAAGGTGCAGAACAACGTTTCGATTTACGACGGTCTGACGGTGGAGGACGACGTGTTCCTCGGTCCGTCGTGCGTGTTGACGAATGTCTCCAATCCGCGTTCGCAGGTGAACCGGCGCAACATTTACGAGAAGACCCTGATTCGAAAAGGGGCCACCGTCGGGGCGAATGCCACCGTGGTTCCCGGCGTCACGCTGGGACGTTATTCCTTCATTTCTGCGGGCGCGGTCGTGACGAAAGACGTCGAGGATTACGCGATGATGAAAGGCGTGCCGGCCAAACGGGTAGGGTGGATGTCGCGGCACGGTCATCCCTTGGTCGCCGACGGCGACGGGGCGTTCAAATGTCCGGAGTCCGGCTTGCGGTACGAGGAAGCGGACGGGTGTCTCAAGTGCCTGGACGTGGCCGAGGATGAGAATCTGCCGGCGGAGTTAAGTGTCGGGAAGTCAAGCTACCGCACCTTCAAGTAATACAGATTTCCCGAATTGATTGCCAATGAGAGTGAGAATTATAGGCACCGGAATCGTTGGTCTGGCCTTGGAGCATCGCTTGCAGTTGCGTCATCCACGCTGTCGCATCTACCTGTTCGAAAAGGAACGAAGGTCCGCGGGGAAGAAGGTCGAGGTGGAGAGCGCGGGCAGTTCGTTGAAGCTTTGTCGCTTGGCGGAAGGATCGGCGGATGTCTATCCGCGATTTGGTCCGACGATGGAGTGGGACACCGCGGCGGCTCAGGCGGTCGTGGAAGGCGCGGGACAGCGGGTGACCGCACGCGGCGGTTCGGCGCCGCTTCTTTACAATAAGGAAGATCTCCTGAATCCCTGGTTTCTGGTGGAATGACAAGCGAACCTACCGAACGAGAAGTCTCCCTCGGGAGCCGGGCATGGAACCTGGTGAAAACCCATCGCATTCGCTTGATGGTATATCCGGCGGTCTCAGTGTTGGCCGTGTGGATCGGTTACCTGGCGTTGGTGGCCGGGTTTCATTCCCAACGCACCTTGGACGGGAACTATGATGTCGCGGTTGTCTTTTTCGGCGGTTTTGATCGGCGGGATGTTCCCAACGCCGAGAGCCGGACGCGCTTGCGTCTGGCCATGGACTACTGCAGCGCGGGGTTCTGCCGTGATTTGCTGATCGTGGGTGGCAGTCGCCGACGACTGGACATCAGCGGGGCTGAGAGCCTGGCTGCCATCGCGTTGCAGAACGGCCATCCGAAGGAACGGATTGCCGTCGGGAAAACCTCTTATGATTCCGTCACCAATCTTGGAGAAGTGCGCGAGTTGGCCAAGGAACGAGGCTGGACCCGGCTCTTGTTGGTGAGTTCACCGCTGCATGTGGTTCGGCTGGCGTGGCTGGCCGGCGCGGAAAGTCAATTTATCTTCCATTTTCAGTCTGAAAATCTCAACGCCTATTGCCGCCGCCGAGGGCTATTCTCCCGGAGCGTGCATGAGTGGCTGGGATATCTGAGTGTGCTGGTCCTGCCCGATCGTCAGCGTGATGGCTGGGTGGCCCGGCTGCGCGGATGAGTCTGGAAAAACATCCGACAGATCACCGCAGAAATGAAACTTGTAGTCGCACTGCCCGCCCTGAACGAGGAACGAACGATCCATGATGTCATCCAACGGATTCCGAAGGAGATGCCGGGGATCACGAAGATCATCGCCCTGGTGATCAACGACGGCAGCACGGACAAGACGAGCGAAGAGGCCGAGCGAGCGGGCGCCGTGGTGGTGGAACACGGGCACAACCAAGGTGTCGGCGCGGCGTTTCAGACGGGGGTCCGTTGGGCCATTCAGAACGGTGCGGACATCTACTGCAGCATCGACAGCGACGGACAGTTTGATCCCGGCGACATTCCCGCTCTGATTGATCCAGTGGTGTCCGGTCGGGCGGAATTCACCACCGCTTCACGCTTCAAGGACAAGGCGCTCAAGCCCGAGATGCCGACCGTCAAGTATTACGGCAACTGGATGATGAGCTTCATCATCTCGCAACTTTGCCGCAAGCGCTTCTACGATGTGAGCTGCGGCATGCGGGCCTATTCGCGCAAGGCGCTGTTGACCCTCAATCTGGTTGGCGCCTTCACCTACACTCAGGAAGTGTTCCTCAACCTCGCCTTCAAGGGGATTCGCATTGAAGAGGTGCCGACCAAGGTCCGCGGCGTCCGCGAATTCGGCAAGAGCCGGGTGGCTTCGAATCTGTTCCGCTACGCCTACCAGACGCTCAAGATCATCTTTCGCGTGTATCGAGATTTCCGCCCGCTGATGCTCTTCTCAATCGTCGCGTTGATCCTGGCGCTGCCGGGCATCGGCATGGGTGGATTCCTGGCGGTGCACTTCATCCAGACCGGCGATTTTTCGCCTTACAAATGGCTGGGTTTCTCCTCGTTGGGATTGGGGCTGCTGGCCGGAATATCACTTCACATGGGGCTGATCGGGGACATGCTGGTACGTCATCGGCTGTATCTCGAGGAACTCCTCTTTTACGAACGCATGAATTTGGGCAACAAACTTGTCACGGAAACGGAAGATCAATAATGAGAGTCTTAGGAATACACGACGGACACACGAGCACCGCGGCGCTCGTCGAAGATGGAGAAGTCAAATTCGCGCTCAGCGAAGAACGGCTGACCCGCAAGAAGAACCAGGGCGGATTTCCCGAACAGAGCATTCGGGCCGCGCTGAAGAAACTCGACCTGAAGCCGTCCGATATCGATGAGGTCGCCTTGGTTGGCTGGGTCAAACCGCTGACTTCCATCGAGAGCTACAAGAGTGGCCGGCAGAAGTACTTTCCGCTGGTCGTGAAGCTTTTCCCCGGCGATCCGCGCAATCTGATCCGCAGCTATGTGAACTGGTCCAAGGGCAAGCGCCTTAAGGATCCGGAATTGCAGCGCCAGTTGCAGAACGTCGGCTTCTCCACCGACCGGATCAAGATCCAGGAACACCAGCAGACGCACGCCTCCGTGGCGTACTACATGAGTCCGTTTCACCGCAAGGGTGAGGAGGCGCTCGTGATCACGCTCGACGGTTCCGGTGACGGACTGGCCGGTTCCATCTCCAAGGTGGACGCCAACGGCAAGTGGGAGCGATTGCAGGAGATCAGCACGTTCGATTCGCTCGGCATGATCTACAGCCGGGTGACCCAGTATCTGGCGATGAAGCCGTGGGAGCACGAATACAAGCTCATGGGCATGGCGCCCTACTGCGGTCCCAAGTACGCCAAAGCCGTGCGGGATGTGCTGGCGAAACACATGCGTCTTTCGGCGGACGGCTTGAATCTCGAAAACCCGACCCGTGTCTGGGGCAACGAGCTGGTTGAAACCCTTCACCGCGAACTGCGTGGCTTCCGCTTCGACAGCGTGTCAGCCGGCGTTCAGTTGTTGCATGAGGAAATCGTCGTGGATCTTGTTCGCAACTGGGTTCGCAAGACCGGCATCGGCCGCATCGCCGCCGCGGGCGGTTGCTTCATGAACGTGAAGGCCAACATGCTCATCATGAACCTCGACGAGGTGGAGGACTTCTTCGTGATGCCTTCCGGTGGTGATGAAAGCTGCGCCATCGGCGCCGCTTTGCAGGTGTATGCCGATTCCAAACCGGAGCAGCCGATCGAACCGTTGCATAATCTCTACTGGGGCGGTGAGTTCACCAACGACGAGGTCGAGGAGCAGTTGCGGCAGTTCAGCGACAAGATCGAGTTCGAGAAGCAGGACGACATCGAGCGCAAGGGCGCCGAACTGCTTGCCGATCACAAGATCCTGGCGCGTCTGGACGGTCGTTGCGAATGGGGAGCGCGCGCCCTGGGCAATCGTTCCATCATTGCCAACGCCTCCCGGTTGGACAACCTGCGCAAGCTGAACGCGGCCATCAAGATGCGCGACTTCTGGATGCCGTTCGCGCCGTCCATCAAGTGGGAACGCCGCAAGGACTACGCGGTGTTCAACAAGGACATCGACGTGCATCACATGACGATCGCGTTCGAATCGACGGACCTGGCCAAGGAACACATTCCCGCCGCGCTGCATCCGTACGATCGCACGATGCGTCCGCAGTTTGTGAAGAAGGAACACAATCCCGGTTATCACAAGCTGATCAGCGAATACGAGAAGATCACCGGCATGGGCGGAATCCTGAACACGTCTTTCAACCTGCATGGTTGGCCGATCGTGAACACTCCCAAGGATGCCGTTGAGACCCTGCTCAAGTCCGACTTGGATTACGTTCTCATCAACGATTTCCTCGTCTCGAAGAAGTAATTCTACTTTGTTGAATTGTAGGATGGATTGCCTAATCCGTCCCAAAACCGCGCCTGCGGAGATGGCGGATTGGGCAATCCGCCCTACTGGTGCGTCAATCTAACAAAGTAGAGGTAGTCATGAGGCGCTCCGGAATCGGATGGTCAGGAAACGACTTTCATGAACGGTCACGTCGGGGTTTCCATCCGGCGAAACAGAACCATCCGGTTCGATTGGTTTTGACCGTTGTCGCGGGTCGTTGTCGTCGTGTCCGCGCCGGGCGCACACATGGAATTTGGAGTGGTTGACGTGTTCCTGGCCAACTGAGACGGCGCGGCTGTCTTGCGGATCTCAATCACCTGTCTGAACTATCTGGAATCATGTGCGGAATACTAGGGTTCTATCTTCACTCTGAGCGTCACTTGGAAAAGGGCGCGGTAAACGACCTCGTGCGGGAACTCTTCCTGCTCTCGGAATCGCGTGGCAAAGAGGCTTCCGGCGTTGCGATTCAAGTTGACGACTGGAATGTCGTCCGCCGTTCGCCGCAACCCGCCAGCCATCTGATCCGGACGAAGGAATACCGGGAGGTGATCGGCGAGACGCACAAGCGGATCGCGAAACGCAAGTCCGGGGATGTGCCATTGCAGTTTGTGGGCCACTCGCGACTGGTCACCAACGGCAAGGAGACCAAAGACGACAACAACCAACCGGTCGACCGTTCCAACACCAGCGGCGTGCACAACGGCATCATTGTGAACGTGTCGGACATCTGGGAGAAACATCCGGAGATCGAACGTCGCACGGAGTTGGATTCGGAGAGCTTTTTCGCCCTGCTGGAAAACAAGGTCGAGGCCGGGGCGAAGACCGAAGAAGCGCTGCAGGATTGCTTCGGGGAGATTGAAGGCATGGCCTCGATCGCCGGTTTCGTGAAGGGGAGGGGAGACTACTTTCTGGCGACCAACAACGGCTCGCTGTATTGCATAGAGGCGACCGGCCAGGACGAGACGCTCCTGATCTTCGCCTCCGAGAAGTTCATCATCGACAAGATTCGTGAACGGTTCGGGAGCATGTTGACCGGGATGAAGGCCGAGTCTCGTCAGTTGAAATCGGGTCAGGGCCTGGTCGTGGGGAGTGGGCACAAGATTTCACAGATCGAGGTGCCCTCGCCGAAACTCGGAACGCAGGGCCGGCTGCCGGTCACCAAGTTCGATTTCCTGAACCGCTACAAGGCATACGACATCAAGATTCCGGATCTGCGGCGCTGCACGAAATGCGTCCTGCCGGAAACCCACCCGTTCATCCGTTTTGACAAGGATGGCGTCTGCAATTTCTGCCGTGACTACAAGTCCGTGATTCGTCAGGACCGTGCGGCGGTGGAGGCGTCCGTGGAGAAGTATCGCAGCAAAGACGGCTCGCCGGACTGTGTCGTGGCCTTCAGTGGGGGACGCGACAGTTGCTACGGCCTGCACTACATCAAGAAGGAGTTGGGCATGAATCCCGTGGCATTCACCTACGATTGGGGAATGGTGACCGACCTGGCCCGGCGCAACCAATCGCGGCTGTGCGGTCAGTTGGGCGTGGAGCACATCATGATCTCGGCGGACATCCGCAAGAAGCGGGAGAACATCCGCAAGAACGTGACCGCCTGGCTGCGCAGACCCGAGTTGGGCATGATTCCCTTGTTCATGGCGGGGGATAAGCAGTTCTTCAAGTATGCCAACATGCTGCAGAAGCGGATGGACATCGATCTCGTGGTGTTCGCCAGTTGTCCGCTGGAAACCACCCAGTTCAAGGTGGGGTTCTGTGACATCGGAGACGAGGGCGGTGAGTTCTATTACAAGTGGGGACTGCGTCGTAAGGCGCAGATCGGCTGGTATTACATGAAGCAATACCTGCTCAATCCGGGCTACATCAACGGCAGTCTCTACGATTCGATTGACGCGTTTGTTTCCTACTTCTTCATCCAGCACAACTACCTGTGGTTGTTCGAGAACCTGGCGTGGGAGGAACAGGAAATAGAACGGACCCTGTTGGAGGAATACGATTGGGAGACGTCGCCCGACTGCGATTCCACGTGGCGGATCGGTGACGGCACGGCGGCGTTCTACAATTACATCTATTATCGCGTGGCTGGATTCACCGAGAATGACACCTTTCGAAGCAACCAGATTCGTGAGGGACAGATCGCGCGCGAGGAAGCGCTCAAGTTGATCGCCGCGGACAATCAGCCCCGGATCGACTCGCTGCAATGGTACGCCGACACGGTTGGCTTCGATCTCGACAAGGCCATCGACGTCATCAATCGCATCCCCCGTCTTTACTGATTGAGCGCCGGAAAGAAACTCCTCGGCGATTCCATCGTAAACTTCGCCAGTTTCGGCCTGCTGGGCGTGGCGGGGTTGGCCGTGAATTACGTGGTGGCGCGCCAGTTCGGGCCGGCGGGGCTGGGAACGTTCAATTTTGCCTATTCTGTCTACATCCTTCTGTCACAGATCGCGGTGGGCGGATGCCATCTCGCCATTCTGCGTTACGCGGCGATGTACGAGCCGGATTCGGACGACGGCAAGATCCGATTCCGGATCGCCCTGATCGAAGCGGTAAAGATCTCGCTGGTCACGGCCGGACTCTTTGGTGCGGCGTTGCTGGTCGGTTACCAGTTCGGCATGGAGAAGGAGCTTGCGGTCAGCCTCCTGTGGACCGTTCCCGCGCTCCTCTTTTTCTCAATCTCGAAATGTTGCATCAACTACTTCAACGGAATCGAGCGCCTCAAGACGGTCGGCTTTCTGAATTCCGGGCGTGCGTTGATGATGATGGGCTTCACGATCATCGCGTGTCAGGTGGGCGGATCGGCGGAGCACGCGGTTGCGACATTTCTGCTCACGGAGGTCGTGCTGGCGGCGATCTGCCTCGTGGGATTGGGGTGCGCCCACATCGGCAAGGATACAGGGAACAATCGAGTGGAAGAGATTCGGCACGAGGTGAGGGGATTCGGTTGGCGCGCGATGCCGGGAAACATCATGGCGGATGTTAACAGCCGGGTGGATGTGTTGATGCTCGGCCTGCTGACCAACAAGGTTCAGACCGGATTGTATTCGCTGCCGGGAATGCTGCTCGACGGACTTTTTCATTTTACCGTGGTCTTGCGAACCATTGTGAACGGCAAACTGGGACGGGCGCAAAGCCAGGGCGATGTCGCGGCGCTCAAGAAACTCTTCAAGATCGGCGTGTTGATGTCCTTCGGGGTGACGTTGCCAATGGCAGCGGTCATCTATTTTACGTTTCCTTTGATCATTCGCTACGGCGGACTGGACCCCTCATTCATCGCAGGTCAGGAACCGTTTCTCATCCTCATGGTTCTTTTCTGCCTGGCTTCGGGTTTCCTGCCGTTTGTCATGGCGCCCAATCAGTTTGGCATGCCGGGGCGGCAGACGACTTTCTTCGCGATCGTTTTCGGTTCGAACGTCATCGGCAACCTGGTCCTGATTCCGTTATGGGGAATCAAGGGGGCGGCGCTGGCGACAGGGATTTCATTTCTCGTTTACGGCGGGCTTGTGATCGGGTTCTTCCGCAAGCATGTTTTTAATGAAAAGAAGTGACGTTATCTGGATTGGTTGCATGTTGGCGTGTTTCTTCATCACGTTCCTGCACGGTTTCCTGGTCGATCTGAAGTACGCGGCCCGAGGCGGATTCGAACAGGCGGTGGACCCTCGCGGCCGTCCCATTTTCGCGGTGTTGGAGGAATTGGATCAGGTCATGGGGGCAGATGACAAGTTGTTGGCCTTTCGTTCGGCTGAAGCGGGTTTCTATCTTGATCGCCCGGTCGTTTGCCCGAGCGATCCCGATCTTGATTCGGCGTATCGCCAGCGCGATCCCGAGCAATTGCGAAACTTCCTGCAGGCGCGGGGGATCGGATTCATTCTGGCTTCGGAAGATCCGAAGTATTTCGCGCAGAGTCGGACCTTGTTTGCCGAGTTCGTGAAGGACTCCAACTACGTGGATACCGTGGCGCGGGCTGGTGGCTACTTCGCGGTGAAACTTAAGTAGGTGAAAGCGTCGAGCATATTCTCGCTCGGCATGATGAACGCTGCCGGATATGCGATCAACGTTATCGCCATCCCGTTCATTGCCCGAATCTATCGGCCTGAAGATTACGCGGATTATGCGGTTGTCTTTCCCATCGCTTCCATGTTGGGCGTGCTGTTCACCCTTCGTTATGAAGGGGTGCTTGTCGTTGGTAAGAGTGATTCGATACGGACGTGGGCGCAGTATGTAAGCCTCACCAACCTGCTGACGCTGACCTTGCTCTTCTCGGGGATGATCAGATGGATGGCGGATGTGATGGGATGGGGGGGGGTGGTCGGCTTGCTCCGGGATTACTGGCTGTTGGTTGCATGGACAATCATTGCTTTCGGATTCCAGCAGATCTGTGTGAATCGAATGATCGCGCTGGCGCGCTTCAAACTCTTGGGGGTGTTTCGCCTGTTGTCGGTGGTTTCGCTGGTGGGGGCACAGATTGGAGTGGGTATGATGGCGGCGAATTCGACGTCCCTGTTGATCGGGCACGCGTCCGGCATTGGCGTGCCGGCGATGCTGCTGCTGGCCTGGTTGATGGTGACTTCCAAGGGAACGTTTCGGCAGGCTTGGTTAAGGACGGTGGTAGTCTATCGGAAGTATCGCAAATTCCTGTTCTTCACCACGCCGTTCACCATCGCGGGAATCGTGCGAGAGCGATTTGTCTACGTGCTGGTGGAACAGTTTGGGAACGCGGTGGAGGCCTCGTATTTTAACATGTCGTTCAGGATGCTGAACATTCCGAACATGCTCGTGGCGGGAGCCTTGCGTCCGGTATTCTTCAATGCAGTCGGGCGGGGCGGAACGGAAGGAATTGATGCCCGGCTGCGGGAGATCTTTCAATTGTTCGTGGTCTGCGTGTTGCCGTGGTTTTGTTTGTTCATTGTCTCCGCGGATGTCGTATTCGAACTGGTGCTCGGCAAGGATTGGGCTTCTGCCGCGGTGTATGCGCGCGTGTTGTGTCCGGCGATGTTTCTGTTGATGGCGACCAACTGGATGGATCGAATCTTTGAAGCCCGAGGTCGTCAGGAAACGGCCCTGCGTCTGGAACTCTGGATGACTGCGATCTCGGTCAGTTTGTTGTGCACGGGAACAGTCTGGCTCGACAGTCTGATCCTCGGAGTCTCCGCCCAAGCCGCGGGAATGACGATTTTGTATTTCTGGTGGCTGCGTCATGCGTTTGTGGTTGGCGGGTTTGACCTTGCGGCTATTCGTAGTCTTGGGATCCGTTCAATTGCAATGGCGGCGACGGCGGTCAGCTTCGCCTTGCTTCTGCGCGAACTGCTAGGGCCGGTCGTGGGTGTGATCGCGGGAGCCAGCGTCGTGCTGGTGGGTTCATTGGGATTCCTGGCCAAACATCGCGCGCGGTTGTTGAAGACCTTCCGTTGAACGTATGGAGAACGTATTGCAACTGGCTCTGTCGAGCGTGCTGGTGTCCGCATGGTTGCTGGCATCAGCAACCGGTATCCATCTCCTGGGTTCCCGGTTGCTTCCGAGCGTGTGGAAGCCGGATCTTGCGCACTTTTTCCTCCTGGGCGGACTGGGGCCCTTGGCGGTTTCTCACGGGTTGACCATCTGCGGGGGATTCTCGCCGGAGATGCATTCCTCCGGCCTGCTCCGCTGCGTCTATCTTTGTACGGGGGGGATGTTTGGGCTGGGTGTTCTTGTCCGCCTGCTCTGTCGACGTGGCAATGCAGGCGATGAAGAACGGGCGGACGTCACTGGCGGGTGGGACAAGGTCGATTGGACCGCAGCGATCCTGGTCGTGATCACCCTGACAATGATATTGACCAAGGCCTTGATGACGCCGCTGCGGGACAATGATCCGTTGGAGTATGCTACCATGGCCCGGCTGCTGAATGTGCCGGGGGCGATTGATAATTATCCCATGGCGTACGCCGATCCAAACAGTGGTTACTATTGGCCCGCCACGCATCCACTCGGATTTGTGAACCTGTTGCGTATTGGCTTTCTGCTGCAAGGGCAGGATGCCGACTTTTCAGGTAACTGGGTGATTTCCCCGTTCTTTTGGATAATGACGGTGATCGGCTGCGGTTTGCTGCGGACCCGTTCGGACGGTTCGAAGGGATTCGATCCTGTCGCGGCATTGTTGATGGCCAGTGTACCGGGCGTTGCGGCGTTGGTGGTGCAGCAGCATGTAGATCCTGTGACCGCTTACGGAATGCTGGTGGTCGCGGTGGCTGCGCGTAACGCGCGAGACGGATCTGAACTGCATGGGGCGTTGCTGATCGGGCTGGCGATGGGACTGGTTCTGACGATTCATTCGTTATGCCTGTTCGTGATGGCAGCGTTTGCACTTTGGCTGGCGCGTGACTTGAAGAGCGGCCGCTTGATGCGTGGAATACGGGTGCTGGTGAGTGGTGGAATTCTGGCCCTGTTGCTGGGGGGGGGGCAGTTCGTGAAGAACAATCTGAGTTCCGGGGCCGTTGTCGGCAATCAGGTGATACTGGAGAGCGAGGAGGCGGTGGACTATGCCGGACTCACAGCCAAGGTACGTGGATTGGATACGCTTTCCGGCAGGTTGATTCGAGGCGTAGGTAGGCCGTTTTGGAATATTCTGATGTTTGGTGTCCTGCCTTGGTTGCTGCTTTTCGCCCTCTGGCGTTCGAAGCGCGAGCAGTTGTTCATTGAATACGAGGCATTGGCCATCTTGACTGTTTTTGTTGGGATATACTTCGCCGGTGCTTTCCTGAACGTGATTGCGCCGATCCAAAACCATCGCTACCAACTGGTGCTTTCGCCATTGGTGGTCGGCACCGTGGCCCGCTGGCTCAGCAGTCTCCGTCGCTGATGTTGTATCTGCCGCTACTGCTAATATACCTCGCGTTTCTGGGAGGCCTGATTTGCCGGGACTGGCGCTTGATGTTTCGGCCGATTGTCTTCTTCTCGATCATCTATTTCATCCGGGTGGCAATTGGGGCCTCGTATCTGGACAACGAGTCATTCCGCCATATCAATATCGAGTTCGATTGGTTCAAGCTTGCGGCCTGTGCTTTTCCCTTGCCGCTAATTCTTTTTGCCTATCTGAATAAGTCAGGGAATCAGTTCGTGATTGAACGATTGAGTTCTTTTCCGCGGTGGAAGGAGGTGCGCCTGAACGGTTCGTGCCGGATCGAACTCCTGGTGTTCGCGGCAGGTGTGGGGATTTTTCTGATTGGTGGGCTTTGGCTCTTGGCGGTTGTCCCTTTCAACCAACTGGGTATCTACGCGATCTTCTTTGATCCGGACAACGCGCTGTTGGCGCGCGAGGCCAGCAACAAGCTGCTGACCAACAAGGTTCTGAAACTTCTGGTGACGATGAACGAATGGCTCGTGGCGCCGCTGCTGGGAATGATCCTCTACATGATGCGGTTACGGGGTGTGTTGTTCGGTGCCAAGCTGCTGGGCCTGACGGTTGTCTTTGTGCTCTGTTCACCGAGCGGGGCGCGCGCGCCGTTCTTCTATCTGTTGCTAACCTTGGGATTGGTCTTCCTGACGAGTGAAGAAGGACGTTCGAAATGGGTGAAATTCGGCATGATCTTCGTCGGTGCGGTGGTGGCGGTTTCCGTGCTCACCATCGCCCGGCATGGAGACCTGCTTGATTTTCGATTGGAACGCGCGCTCCAGATCCTGGAGAGCGTTATCTACCGGTTGTTTGAGGTCCCGTTTTACACCGGCTTCTGGACGAATGTTTACGCTTCGCAACACGGCTACTTCGGATTCGAGAACATCGGTTTTCCGGGGAAGGGCCTGATTGGTCTCCCACATGTTCCGTTGCCAAACCTGGTCGGCCTTTACGTGTTCCCGGATTCTATCGAAACGGCATGGATGAACACCGGCATGCTCTTCTCGTTTCAGGCGTCGTTTGGTATCGCCGGCGGTTGGATTGTGGCGGTGGTGATGCTGCTTCTCGTGGAGCGGTTCATGTTCACGCTCAAAGGGTTGCATGGCCCGATCGCGCTGATTGCGTACGTGTTGTTTCTGCGAACTTGGCTGGACCTGTTGGAGACTGATTTCACTACGGTGTTTTTCGGGCAAATCTTCAGGGTTGTGGTCGTCGTTCTGTTGATTCGCTGCTTTTTTCGTCGGGACCTTGAACGGCGACGGTTGAGTCGACTTTCCCCGACAGCTTCTGCAAATGCCTGAGATAGCGGTCATCAATTACGGAATGGGCAATCTTGGCTCGGTGGCCAACATGCTGCGGCGTGTGGGAGCTGATGTCAGGATGGTGGATCAACCGGGCGACTTGGGGGATGCTCAAAAGGTGCTTCTTCCCGGTGTGGGACATTTTGAAAAGGGAATGCAACAGATCCGGGCACGCGGCTTCGTCGATGCTCTGAACGAGCGCCGGGAGAAGGGCGCTTGGATCATGGGGATCTGCCTGGGCATGCAACTGATGACCCATTCCAGCGATGAAGCGGAAAGTACCGGGATCGGCTGGATCGACGCCCACACGAAATCTTTCAGGACGAGGTTTGCCGAGATGGGCAGCCGTCTCAAGGTGCCACACATGGGGTGGAGCATTGCCACGCGCCAAAGCGGAAGCCGGGTGTTCGGCGAACTGCCGGAGCGGGGACGATTCTACTTTGTGCACTCCTACTATGTGGAGTTGAAGGATTCGGCGGATCTTCTCTACGAGGCGGAGTACGGGAACAGGTTTTGTGCCGGGTTTGCCAAGGACCGGTTGATCGGCGTGCAGTTTCATCCGGAGAAGAGTCACAAGTTCGGGATGACCTTGATGAAGGAGTTCGTGGAGTTGCCGGCATGAGCAGTGAGATTCGTGTCATCGTCTGTCTTACGTTGATGGGATCCGGCCTTTATCGGACGCTGGGATTTCGCAAACCCAGTTATGTCGGAGATCCCGTCAACACGGTGAAGCTATTCAATGACCAGGAAGTGGACGAACTCGTGTTCTTGGATGCCACGGTGGATTCGGAATGGGATGAAGAACGGTTTGAAATTGCCCAGGAGGTCGCGAGTGAAGCATTCATGCCGATGGGTTACGGGGGGAAACTCATGGAATCCTCCCAGATCGCGCGGGTGTTTGAGGCGGGGTTTGAGAAGGTCGTGCTGAACACCGCTGCGGTGGAACGTCCGGAGATCGTGAAGGAGGCGGTCGAGACTTTTGGTGGGCAGAGTGTGGTGGTATCCATTGACGTGGATCATTCCTTCTTCAATCGCAAGCCCGTCGTCTACACCCGATGTGGCAAGATGAGAACCACGGTGGACCCGGTGGAGCACGCCCGTTGGTTGGCGGATCAGGGCGTCGGCGAGATCATGATCCGATCGATCCGCTGCGATGGTTTGATGAATGGCTACGACGTCGAGCTCACCCGCAGTGTGGCGGAAGCCGTGGATCTCCCGGTCATTGCCGCCGGTGGCGCGGGCAAGCTGGAACATTTCAAGGCTGCGGTTGAAGGGGCGGGAGCCCATGCCGTGGCAGCGGGAAGCATGTTTGTTTACCAAGGTCCCCATCGCGCGGTGCTGGTTCAATACCCGACCGATGCGGACATGCGGAAATACCTGAACCGATTCGAAGTCTGATGCAGAAACGAGAATACCGACAGTGCACACGGTGCGTGATGGACACCTCCGCGCACGAGATTGAATTTGATGAAAAAGGCGTCTGCAACTTTTGCCGGCGTGCGGAGAAGCTGTATTCGGAACAGGTGTTCGTGGGCGAAGAAGGGGAACGCCGGCGTGAGACGCAGTTCGAACGTATCAAGGCCGAAGGCAAAGGGCAGCGTTATGACGCCCTGATCGGCCTGAGCGGCGGCGTGGACAGTTCCTACGCCGCGTTGGTTGGCGCCAAGGCGGGGCTGCGGCTGGTAGCCGTCCATTGCGACACTGGTTGGAACTCCGACATCGCGATCAAGAATATCAAGAACATCTGCGAGACTCTGAATCTGGATCTTATAACTGTCGTGGTGGATTGGGAGGAGATGCGATCGGCGCAGGCGGCTTTCTTCCATGCGTCAGTCCCCAATTGTGACATACCCCAGGATCACGCCATTGTGGCGGTCAACAACCAGATCGCGGCCAAACACGGCATCAAGAACTTCCTTTCCGGCGGCAATCTCGCGAGCGAATCCATCCTTCCATACAGTTGGGTATATGACGCGCGAGACTGGCGCCACCTCAAGGCGGTGCACCGAAAGTTTGGCTCGGGACGGCTGCGGCAGTTCCCGAGGCTGTCGGCCATTCAGTCTTACATCTATTTGCCGTACATCAGGGGCGTAAAAAACTACCGTGTCTTGAACGATCTCGACTACCGCAAGGACGACGTCAAAGAAGTAATCAAGAGCGAACTTCAATGGCAGGACTACGGTGGCAAGCACCACGAGTCAGTATTCACCAAGTTCTTCCAAGCCCACTATCTCCCGGAGAAGTTTGGTTTCGACAAACGCCGCGCGCATTTTTCGAGCATGATTGTCTCTGGCCAGATGACCCGCGCCGAAGCGGAGGAGCAGCTTAAACTGCCCCTCTACGATCCCGACAAACTTGCTGAAGATCGGAAGTTTTTCATCAAGAAGCTCAAGCTCTCCGAAGCGGATTGGGAGACCATTATGACGACCGAACCCAAGCGCCATCAGGACTATCCCAATTCGGAACGAATTGCCCGTTGGCGCCGTGCCCTCAAGAACCGGATCGAAGGCTCCGGTATCCGTCTTCGCCGCTCTTGGTAACGACTGATGAGCAACACCAATCGGAAAAAACTCGTACTCCAGATGACCTCGGTCCACATCTGGAACGACACCCGCATCTACCGCAAGATCTGCCGGTCGTTGAAGGCGGAAGGGGTTGAGGTGGCGTTGGCGGCCTGTGAACCGGCGAACGCTGACGCCACGGAAACGGAAGATGTGAAGGTGCACTGGATGCGTCGTCCATCCGGCCGTCTGTCGCGCATGTTGATCACGCCGTTTCGGCTGCTGCGTATCGTCCTGCGGCTTCGTCCGCACATCTGTCACTACCACGACCCGGAACTCATTCCACTGGCTGTGTTCCTGCGTTTGCTGGGATTTCGCGTGATTTACGATATCCATGAATCATTGGCCGAGCAGGTTCTTTCCAAAGCTTATCTGCCCCGCTGGAGCAGGCTTCCGATCTCATGGTTCTCGCGCATTATCCAATGGGTGGGAGTCGCCACGTCCACCCGCAGCATTGCCGCCACAGACAAGATCGCCCGTGACTTCGGCAAAAAGTGTACGCCGTTGCGCAACTATCCGCTGCTGAACGAGCTTTGCCGACCTGACGGCGATGGTGACGTGGCCCGAGAGCCCTTGGTTTACTATGTCGGCGCCATCTCGCGTATACGAGCCGCCTGCGAGATGGTTGAAGCCATTCGACTCTTGCCAGATTCCATTTGCGAGGAATTCATCATTGCCGGTCCGATCAATGAGAAGGGGCTGGATGAGGAATTACGACGGAGGGCCGAAGGTCTTCCCGTGACGTTTCCGGGCTCACAGGCCAGGGAAGTAGTGGCGACGACGTTGCAACGGGCCAGCGTGGGTCTGGTGCTCTACCTTCCTGCTCCGAACCATACCGAGGCCCAACCCAACAAACTGTTCGAGTACATGTCCGCAGGTGTTCCGGTGGTAGCGTCGCATTTTCCACTTTGGCGAAAGGTGGTTGAAGGAGAGAAATGCGGACTCGTGGTCAATCCGGCTGAGCCGAAGGAGATAGCCAAGGCGATTGGAAGGATTCTCGAAGATTTGAAATCCGGTCGCGAAATGGGGCAGAACGGCAGGAAGGCCGTCATCGAGAAGTTTAATTGGGAGGCGGAGTTCAGGAACCTCCTCAATGTCTACGCCCAGCTCGGGCTTTCCTCTGAATAGAAAACGAATGAAGAGTATCATGACCGTCTTGGGCGCACGCCCGCAGTTCATCAAGGCTGCTTGTGTATCAAGGCAATTGAAGACGGATGGCATCATCCGTGAGATCATTGTCCACACGGGCCAACACTATGACCAAAACATGTCGCAGATTTTCTTCGACGAGATGGGAATTCCACGTCCCGATCATCAGTTGAATGTCGGATCGGGCAATCAATCAAAGCAGACGGCCGACATCATGATTGGTGTGGAGGAACTCTTGGAGCATGAGAAGCCGGATATGGTCATGGTTTACGGTGACACGAATTCCACTGCGGCTGGTGCGCTCGCCGCGGTCAAAGCCGGCTGCCCAGTGATGCACATCGAATCCGGACTGCGCTCATTCAATCGCCTGATGCCGGAAGAGATCAACCGGGTGGTGACAGACCACCTTTCCAGCCTGCTCCTCTGTCCCACCGACCTGGCCGTGGCCAACCTGAAACGCGAAGGCGTCTCCCTGACAGCGGACGTGCGCGCCGGGTTGGGCGGGATCTCCGACGAGATAAAAGGTAATCTGGCTGATATCACGGTGAACACGCCGGCGACGGCCTTGCAGACTGGGGACATCATGTACGACACCTCCCTATATTATGGAGCGAAGGCCGAATCGAGTTCTGACATTATTGAGCGGTTGGGGGTCAAGGGATCAGACTACGCTTTGCTGACCATTCACCGGCCGGAAAACACCGACGATGCCACCCGACTTGGAACGATCGTCGAGGCGGTCAAAAAGATTGCCCAAGACATGCAGGTTGTCTGGCCAATCCACCCGCGAACCGCGAAGGCGCTGGAACAGTCCGGCATCGAGATGGAGTGCGAAGGTCTGTTGCGCATTGCGCCGGTCGGTTACCTGGATATGGTGATGCTTGAGAAAAATGCCTCCGCCATTGTCACCGACTCTGGAGGTGTTCAGAAGGAGGCGTTTTTTCAAAAAGTGGCTTGCCTTACGCTTCGCGATCAGACGGAATGGGTTGAGCTGACCGACTCGGGTTGGAACACGTTGCTGTCCCCCCGAACAGCGGATGAGATCTGTGAGACTTTTCGCCGAGTGACTCATCCGGAGACGGAACGAACGGACTGCCAGCCGTACGGCTCCGGCAACACCGCTGACCTGATCTGCCAAGTCCTGTACCACTGCTTGAACTGAATGAACTCGAATACCGTCTATAAATTTGGCCTCGTCGGGTGTGGGAAAATTGCCGAGCGCCACGCCAATCTCCTACGCCATGGCAATGTCGCCGGGGCCAAGCTGGCCGCGGTCTGCGACATCAATGAAGAGCGAGCCCGTTCCATGGCTGAGAAGCACGATGTGATTCCGTTCACATCGATCGATGAGATGATGCAATCCGACCACGTTGATGTTGTGTCGGTGCTGACTCCGTCCGGCCTCCATGCCAACAACGTTCTTGCGCTGGCCCGCCATGGCAAACCGATCGTGGTGGAGAAACCGATGGCTTTGACGCTGGATGACGCTGATCGGATGATTGAGGCCTGCGACACACATGGCACGAGGCTCTTTGTCATCAAGCAGAACCGGTTCAACCAACCGGTGGTCGCATTGCGGCGGGCCTTGGAAGCCGGTCGTTTCGGCAAGCTGGTTCTGGGAACGGTGCGGGTGCGATGGTGTCGGCCGCAGGCCTACTACGATGCGGCCCCGTGGCGTGGAACGTGGGCGCAGGACGGCGGTGTTCTGTGCAATCAGGCGAGTCACCACATCGATCTTTTGGAGTGGATGATGGGGCCGGTTGCCAGCGTGCATGCCATGTCTACAACCGCATTGGCGAACATCGAGGCTGAGGACACGGCCGTCGTCAATCTTCGCTTTGCCAATGGTGCCTTGGGCGTGATTGAAGCCACCACGGCAACCCGCCCGAAAGATCTTGAAGGCTCGCTTTCCGTGCTGGGCGAATGTGGCTCGGTGGAAATCGGCGGATTCGCCGTCAATCAGCTCAAGACCTGGCAGTTTGAAGCAGAGGCGGACGGTGACGACACGGTGTTTGAAGAGTTCGGCACCAATCCGCAACATCCGTACGGTTACGCCCACGAGCAGTATTACAATCATGTGGTCGACTGCATTCAGACCGGTAAGCGACAACTGGTGGATGGACTGGCCGGCCGCCGGAGTCTGGAATTGATCTCGGCCATCTACGAGTCCATCGAGACCAATCGCGAAATCAATCTCCGCTTCAATCCGAAACTTTGCCGACTCGGCATCGGCTGACATCATCATGGGCAAAACATTTGCGTTTCTGGGGGCCAAGGACATCGGCGCCACCTGTCTGCGGCAGCTCCATTCCTTTTGCCAGCGGCACGAGCATCAGATCATCGGTGTCTTCACCAATCCGCGTGGTGAGGAGATCAGGGATTACTGCAAAGAGCATGGACTGCCAACCTTCGAAGATCCCGACCAGTTGATGGCGATGGACGGGCCAGATTACCTCATCTCCGTTCAGTATCACCTCATTCTCAAGAAACACCATCTCGACACGGCGCGCATCATTGCGGTCAACCTGCACATGGCGCCGTTGCCGGAGTATCGGGGTTGCAACCAATTCTCCTTTGCCATCGTCAATGGCGACCAGGAATTTGGGACAACTCTTCACCAGATGGATCCCGGTATCGATTCCGGCGGTATTCTGTTCGAGCGACGATTTCCAATTCCGGAGAATTGCTTTGTGGACGAACTCTACCAGGTCACGTTTGATCATTCGGTGGAGATGTTCGAGACCTCGCTGCCGCTCCTGGTGGCCGGTGAATACAATATCATTCCCCAGGAGACTCTGTTGGAAGAGCGCACCACTTCACTGCACTTCCGGAAGGAGATCCAGCAATTGAAGGAAATCGATCTCGACTGGCCGCAAGAGCGCATTCTGCGACATCTTCGGGCCACGGCCATGCCCGGATTTCCACCGCCTTACGCCCTTTTCAATGATATCAAGATTGAGTTGAACGTTAACCGAGAGAAATGAAGATACCGTTTGTAGACCTGCAAGCCCAGCACCGCAGCCTCCAACCCCAACTGGACGAATCCATTGCGGAGGTCATCGCCAATTCCGATTTCATCCGTGGCAAGCACATGGTGCCGTTTGAGGAGGAGTTTGCCGCTGCGGTGGGCTCCAAACACTGCGTGTCCTGTGCCAACGGGACGGATGCCCTCTATATCGCCATGCGCGCATTGGGAGCGGGACCGGGCGATGAGGTGATCACCACCGCTCACACCTGGATATCCACATCGGAAACGATCACGCAGACCGGCGCTCGCGTCGTGTTCTGTGATACGGACGAGCGGACGTTCAACATCGATGCGGATCAGATCGAGGCGAAGATCACCGACAAGACCAAAGGGATCATCGTCGTGCATTTGTGCGGGCAACCGGCGGATGTGGATCGTATCCGGAAGATCGCCGACGACCGGGGCTTGTGGCTGATTGAAGATTGCGCCCAATCCCATCTTGCCAAGCTTGGCGGAAAGACGGTCGGAACGTTTGGCGACATCGCGACATTCTCGTTCTATCCGGGCAAGAACCTCGGGGCGATGGGAGATGCCGGCGGAATTGTCACCGACCGAGACGACCTGGCCGCGTGGATGACGATGTTCGCCCGCCATGGCGGCAAGGGAAATCACGAGATCGAAGGCATCAACAGCCGGCTCGACGGTCTGCAGGCGGCGGTCTTGCGGGTGAAGCTGCCGCACCTGAGAGACTGGACCAAGGCGCGGCAGAACGCGGCGTCTGTCTACAACGAACTGTTCGCCGACGTGGCGGAAGTGGAGACGCCGTTCGTGGCCGGAAACCGCGATCACGTTTACCACCTATACATGATCAAGACCGACAAGCGCGATCAGTTGCGGCAGCACTTGAATGAATGCGGCGTGCCGTCGGTGATCAATTACAGTCGAGCGCTGCCGTTCTACAAGGCGTATGAATACCTTGGACACTCGCCGGAAGACTTCCCGCGGGCTCACGCCAATCAGAGCCGCATCCTGTCGCTGCCCATCTTCCCCGAGATCACGCGCGAACAGCAGGAGTTTGTTGTCGAGAGCGTGAAGGCGGGTTTGGCGGGTGCTTGAAGAACCGTTGAAGATCTGGATTGTAAAAGACGCGGAGAACCTTCCCATCGAGACGGAGGGAAGGAAATACCGCACTGGGATGCTGGTCAACGAACTGGTTAGCCGTGGCCATGATGTGACCTGGTGGGCGACCACATACTCGCATCTCAGGAAAACGACACTTTACCCGACCGAGAAATCGATAGACGTAAGTGAGAAACTTCGGTTGATACTCCTCGATTGCGGTACATATCAACGCAATCTGTCGTTGGCAAGGTTACGACACCATTCTGCCTTTGGTGCAAATTTTTTGCGGCGGGCGAAAAAGGAAAATGCCCCGGATCTTGTTGTTAGCAACTACCCGATCATCGAGGCGGCAGTGGCGTCTGTAAAGTATTGTCGAGAACAGCGGAACAAGATTCCGCTGGTCATGGATGTACGAGACCAGTGGCCAGACACCTATTTGGAGCATTTCCCTGGTTGGTTTCGACCGCTTGCGCGCGTGTTGTTGTTCAGGGACTTCTGGAAGTCCCGATATGTGTTTCGCAACTGCCCGAATCTGACGGCGATGAGCGACGCCATGTTGGAATGGGCGTTGGAGCGAGGTAGGCGCCCTGCTGCAGGGGGGGATCGTGTGTTTCCAATTGGATATCCTGAACCGGTGGACGGTGCTGAAGCAGACGATTTCTCGGAGGAGTTTCCGTATCTGAAAGAGCCGGGTTTGAATTTCATCTACGTTGGATCGTTTGGGAAAACTTACCGCTTTGAATCCTTGATCGAGGCGGCGCGTTTGGTTTCAAATGAGGAAGGAACACCGTTTAGGGTCATTCTGGCCGGAGACGGGGAAACCTATCGAGGATTGCGTGAGCATGTGATGCTGCCGAATTTTCACTTCACCGGTTGGCTGGACAACGCCCGCTTGCAATACCTGCTGCGCAACTGCCACGTCGGTGTCGTGCCGTGGGCGAGTATAAAGGGGGCGATGCCCAACAAGGTGTTCGAGTACATGTCGCACGGGTTAGCTGTGGTGTCCTCGATCGAAGGTGAGTTCCGCGACTTGGTGAAGCAGGAGAACATCGGGTTGTTCTACCCGATCAATGATCCTGTTGCTCTAGCGGATCAGCTCCGACGTATCCGAACGGAGTCCGGTTTGGTGAAAGGATTCAGGAAGAACTCAATGACCCTCTTCCGTGAGTGCTTCGCGGAGAAGATGGTTTATTCAAGGTACGCTGATTACGTGGAAGAGGTCGCGAAGGCTGGAGTTTGATGGCGAAAGTTGTGGGCGGAGCGAAGGCGTTTTATTTGTCTGGATGCAAAAGTCATTTGCAGGTCCGAAGGCCTTAGGCACCAGGTGCGGGCATGAGGTCGCAACACGTGGCAGAATTCCGGATCCAGGTCTCACCGATGATTCCGACGTGGATACATCGGAGTGCTTGGTTGTTCCCAAGTTGAGTGATTTAGGTCGATTCCGATATGGTAGATGACGCAGACGAACAGTTGGAGACCGGTCACACGGTGCCCGGTCTCTACACCTTCTTCCGCGGTCGCGCAGCGCTGACCGCTTTGTTGAAGGCGTTGGGGATCGGGCGAGAAGATTTGGTTGCGACGCAGGCGTTTACCTGCGTCGCTGTGCCGGAGGCAATTCTTGCAAGCGGCGCGCGGCCATTGATGGTGGACAGCGTGGGGCACTGTATCAACATGTGCTCCCAGGACTTGGCAGAGAAGTTGAATGACCGGGTCCGGGCGATAGTGATACAACACACTTTTGGGACGCCGGCAAACATGGACCCTTTGCTCAAGATGGCGAAAGAGCGTGGGTTGCCGGTGATTGAGGATTGTTGCCACACTTTCGAATCCACGTATAGAGGCCGCACGGTCGGGACTTTCGGATTCGGAGCATTTTATTCCTTCGAGTGGGGAAAACCTGTGATCGCCGGCGTCGGTGGTGGCTTGCGGGTGAACGATAAGTCGTTGATCAATGCCATAAGTGATGCGGTCTCCGGATTGAATGTGCCTCCTTTGAAGGTGCGTGCTCGAATGGCCGTGCAATACCAGCTGCACAAAATTCTATATCATCCGCGGCTTTATTGGCCGGTTCGTTCGGCTTATCGATTTGCGTCTTCATTGGGCCTGGCTCAGGGGAATTTCAATCCCGTGGACCAGGGTAATCCGTCGCCAGAGTTTGGTTGGAGAATGCTGCCCGCAGCAGAGCACCGATTGCGCCGTATGTGGAGTGCTCGAAAGAAAGTAGATCAGCATTCCCGCGAGGTGGTGCTTGCCTACCGTGAGAAGGCGGAATTCACTTCGATACGACCGGTTGCTGAACCGGAAGGGAGCGAAGTGATCTATGCCAGGTTTCCTCTACGTGTGCCAGACAAGCAAGGATTGCTCGATCAGGCCAGACGGGCGGGGGTAGAGCTTGCCGATTGGTACAAGACTCCGATTCATCCTTTGCCCGTTGATAACTCTCAGGCGGTCAACTACAACGCAGGATCTTGTCCGAACGCCGAGCAGCGTTGCCGGGAATTGGTGTCTCTACCGGTGGGCAAAAAGGTTGGTGCGCGGGAGATCGACCGGGCGGTGGCATTGCTGAACAGGTACGCGTGAACAAGTTTACTAACATTGGAATAGGAAAGCCGCCCTTTACCCGTGGCGAAATCGACCAGGTCATCCGTATTCATAGGACGGAATTAAGCGGCGGCTTTTTGAGTTCCCTTGGAGACAGGGCGCTGCGACTGCTGTTCGAGCACGCCGCCAGTTGTCCGACGTCAGTGCTGCTGGTGGCGCGAACGGGCCAGAACAGGGAGATCGGTGCGTTTCTTTTGGGGACTATCAATACAGGCGCATTCTACAACAGTTTCTTTCTCAGAAAAGGCGTGTACGCAGTGTTTCAGCTACTGCCGAAACTGCTGTCGTTCAAACGCATTTTTCGCGTGATGGAAACACTTTTGTATCCGCGCCAAAAGGCGGTGCAGGACCTTCCGGATGCGGAGTTGTTGGATATCGCTGTCAGCGGCACGGCGCAGGGCATGGGGGTAGGCCGGCAGTTGTTCAACGCATTCTGTGAGGAACTGCGAGATCGGGGCGTGACTGAATTTCGAATCACCACGGGAGAAGAACTGAAACAGGCCCACAGGTTCTACGAGAAACTGGGGGCCGAGCGCGTGGATGACATTGAGGTCCATAGCGGCTCGAAAACATTTGTATTCATCTACAGAATCCCGAACATGACTCCATCCGAACACCACGAAAGCAGAGTCTGAGAACAAAAAATGAACGTTCCTTTTTTTCGCTATCCACATTTCTTTACTTCACAGGAAGAGGCCTTCATCGAAGCGACCCGCGACGTCGGTCGCCGCGGGGCCTTCATCATGCAGAACGATCTCGCCGACTTTGAGCGGGCGATCGCCGATTTCTCGGGCGCGAAATATGCGGTCGGCGTGGCGAACGCCACCGACGGTCTGCAGAGGGGCTTCATGGCCGGCGGGTTGAAGCAGGGTGACGAGGTCATTTTCTGTTCCCACACGATGGTGGCCACGGCCAGCGCGATTCACTACGCCGGCGGCGTGCCGGTGCCGGTCGAAGCGGGGGCGGATCACCTGATGGATCCGGACAAGATCGAGGAAGCAATCACGGACAAGACGGCGGCCATCTGCCCGACGCAGTTGAACGGGCGCACGGCCAACATGGACCGGATTCAGGAGATCGCCGACAAGCACGGCTTGGCAATTTACGAAGACGCCGCCCAGGCGTTGGGATCAAAGTGGAAGGGCAAAGGTGCCGGCACCTTCGGCGTTGCTTCCTGCATCAGCTTTTATCCGGCGAAGATCCTCGGTTGCCTTGGAGACGGTGGAGCGGTGCTCACCAACGACGACGAAGTATATCGCCAGTTGATGTTGATGCGCGATCATGGGCGCGATCACGATGGCGACGTGGTGATGTGGGGTTTGAACTCCCGTTTGGACAACTTGCATGCCGCTTGTCTCGGGTTCCAGTTCAAGGACTACCAGACCGTCATAGGTCGCCGCCGCGCCATGGCGTCGCGCTTTCAGACCGGATTGGCTGATATCTCGCAACTCGTCCTGCCGCCGGCCCCGGATTCGGACCCGGATCATTTCGACGTCTTCCAGAACTACGAGATTGAAGCGGAACAACGTGATGCCTTGCGCGATCACCTGAAGGAAAACGGAATCGGCACGCTGATACAATGGGGCGGCAAGGCGGTTCATCAGTTCCGCAAACTGGGCTTCACCCAATCCCTGCCGTTCACCGAGCAGTTGTTCGAACGCATGTTGATGCTGCCATTCAACATGTCCGTGACCGACGAGGAGATCGACTACATCTGCGACACGATCAAGGAATTCTACAAGTAGGTCGGCGATTCTGGATTCATGAACACTGTTGAACTCGCGAAACGCGTCCGGATCAACGCCCTGAACATGACCAG
>JAYPXF010000052.1:0-12653 GCA_038154405.1 Verrucomicrobiales bacterium
GCATTTGGACGATGCGGGTCCGGACAATGGCGCGTTGCAGGTTTTGCCCGGCTCTCATGCGTCCGGGAAACTGACCGAGCGAAGTCGGAGGGAGAGCAGGGGAGAAGGGACGGAAATTCTTTGCACGGCCAGAGCGGGCGACGCCCTGGTGATGAGCCCCCTTCTTCTCCATGCCTCCTCGATCGCAACCCGGCCGTCCCACCGTCGGATCATTCATATTGACTATTCTTGTGACGATCTTCCGGGAGAACTGAATTGGCATTGGCGCTTATGAATCCGAATCGCATCGTGATCATCGCGTTGGGATCCAACCTAGGAGATTCCGGGCGGTTGATTTCTCAAGCCATGGAACGCTTGCGGGGAATATCACGCGGCGTTTTTCAAGCATCTTCGGTGTGGCGAACCAAGCCGGTCGATTGTCCGCCTGATTCGCCGGACTTTCTGAATGCGGTGGTGATATTTCAAGCTGACGACGAAATGACCCCTCGCAATCTGCTGGAAACCCTGCAGGAGATGGAACGCGGCTTTGGGAGACGCCCCAAGGAGGTCATGAACGAGCCGCGGCCGCTGGATCTGGACATCATCACCTTCGGAAGGGAGATCGTATCCGAACCTGACTTGGTCATTCCGCACGCGCGAGCACACCTGAGACGGTTTGTGCTGGATCCGCTCCACGAATTATCACCGGATTATCAGGCTCCCGGATGGTCCGGGACAGTGGCTGAACTTTTGCAGAATCTGCCTGAAAACGATCCAACGATCCGTATGGAAAAGAGCAGGGATCTGTAGCATATGCCATAAATCGACGGTTTCCGTTGACTTGCTGCAAATCGGCCGAGATTTCGCTTTTTTTCCGAATCTTGTTTGGCACTATCGCCGGCCACGTCCGGGCAGATTTTTGTTTTCCGGATGAATTATAGCTATTGCCCACCCGAATATGAGTGATTCAAAAGACGCCGTTTCCCGCGAAAAAGAGATCTTGAGAGATGCCCGCGCCAAGGGCGGCATTGCCGTGCCGTTGGCCTACTTGAAGTGCTCTGGTCCGGGATTCCTCCAAGGTGCCATCACTCTCGGTGGCGGTTCTCTTGGTGGCAGTCTCTACCTGGGCATTTACGGGGGATACAGCATGCTGTGGTTGCAGGTGCTGGCCATGATCGTGGGCCTGCTCATGCTGAGTGCAATCACCTACGTGACGCTTTCCACCGGCGCCCGCCCGTTTCACGCGATCAACAAGCACATCAATCCGGTTCTGGGCTGGGGCTGGGCATTGGCAACGTTGATGGCGAACATCGTCTGGTGTTTGCCGCAATTCTCTCTGGGAACGGCGGCCGTGCAACAAAACCTGTTTCAAGGCATGAAGAATGCAACGGGACAATGGGCGATCGGCGGACTGAGTCCTGACGCCAGCACTTGGGTGGTGTGTTGTTCCATCCTGGCGATCGCCACGATTGTCATCTGGTTTTACGATTCGGGCGGCAAGGGAATCAAACTGTTCGAGTTGATTCTCAAGATCATGGTGGCCGGCATTGTTCTCTGCTTCTTCGGCGTGGTGGTGCAACTCACAATGAAAGGGGCGTTGAACTGGGGTGAGATCGGCAAGGGATTCATCCCGAATTTTGATCTGCTCACCCAGCCGGCTCCGTCCTTCACGGCAGCAATCGAACCCACCGGTGAATACGCCGGTTTCTGGAGCGACAAGATCGTGGCCGGTCAACAGAACAAGATGATCACCGCTGCCGCGACCGCCGTTGGTATCAACATGACCTTCCTCCTGCCTTACTCGATGTTGAGAAAGGGATGGGACAAGGAATCCCGCGGGTTGGCGATCTTCGATCTCTGCCTTGGTCTGGCGCTGCCATTCCTGTTGGCAACCAGTTGCGTCGTGATCGCCGCGGCGAAGCAGTTTCACACGCAGCCGGAACTTTCAGCCATGGACGGCAGCAATCCGGGATTGGCCGCCAAATACCAGGCAAACCTCAAAGCGCGCCTGGCGGCGGAACTGGGAGATGAAATGGCGAAGCTGGAAGCCGCTGCCGCGTTGGGCGCGGATGCTGAAGCGAGCCTGAAGAACGACAACCTCTCCGACGAACAACGCTCGGTGCTGGAGAAGCTGGTTCCGCTGAAGTCTGTGATCAACGATCGGATTGCGAAGCTGCCGGAAGCCGACAAGAAGGTTGCGGCCATGCTGATTGATCGTGATGCATTCCAACTCGCCGATTCTCTGAAGACACTTACCGGCGGTGGCACGGCCCATGTGGTTTTCGGTATCGGTGTTCTGGCTATGGCGATTTCCACCATCATCATCCTGATGCTCATCAGCGGGTTCACCTTCTGTGAGATTTTCGGTTTCTCCCATTCCGGGTGGATGCACCGCCTCGGCTGCATGTTGCCCGCTTTTGGTGTCGCCGGTCCGTTCCTGTTCACCGGTGAAGCCAAGGTCTGGATGGTTGTTCCCACTTCCATCTTTGGCTGGACATTGCTGCCGATCGCTTACCTGAGCTTCTTCCTGCTCATCAACAACAAGTCTTTGATGAAGGATCAGCGCATCAAGGGCTTTGGTGGCGCCATCTTCAACTTGGCCATGCTGGTAGGCATCACGGCCGTGTTGATCGCCGCCGTGTGGACCATCTGGAACAAGATTCACTGGTTCGGAGTAGGTATCGTCTCCTTCCTGATCATTCTTTCGATCCTGGTGCACATCGCTCGCAAGCAGAAGGGTGCCCCCGACGGTCTTGCGACCGATGACAGCGATGGTGGCGTCCAGACTTCGGTGGCCGCTGCACCGGTAGCGGCCGCTCCAACAGCGGGGTTCAAGCAGACCAAGCCGACTCCCCAGGAAGATTCCGGTGAAACGGTCGTACTGACAGCGGCTGACTTCAAGAAGACGAAACCGACGCCGAAGGAAGAAACCGGTGAAACGGTGCTGCTCAAGCCTGAGGACTTCAAGAAGCCCGCAGCCGTGAAGGTGACCCCGAAGGCGAAGGCTGACGGCGGTTATCATGACACATCCGGCTCAGCCCCCTTGCTCCCCGGATGATCCTGCGATCGTCGCGAACGATTGCCAGAGGGGCCAACTGACAGCATCTTTGCGACGTGCGAATCATCGGACATCTCCCCGACGAGGCGAACGCGCGCAAGTTCAGCGAGTTCCTCTGGGCCAAGTCCGTGGCCAACGAGGTCGAGGCGGACGAAGCCGAATGGGCGATCTGGGTCGAGGATGAAGAACACGTCGAGGAGGCACGAAGTGAATTGGAGCGCTTCCGAGTCGAACCGGAGCATTCGGATTACGCCTCGGTTTCGCGTCGTGCGGAGAAAGCAAGACAGGAGATCGCCGACAAGGAAAAGTCCGCCAAAAAGATCCAGACTCGTCGCGATCTCTTCGCATCATTGGAGCCGTACGGTCCCGGTGCTTTGACCTGCGTATTGATCGGCATATGCGTCTGGCTGGCGTTTCTGACTGAATTTGGCGATTCCAGCCGTGCCGACGTGCTCTACATCACCGAGTTTGAACGCCTGAGTGACACCATTCGTTGGAGAGGATCCCTGCCGGAGGTTTCACGTGGAGAAGTCTGGCGATTGATCACACCCGTCCTGATGCATGGAAGCCCGCTGCACCTTTTCTTCAACATGTGGTGGTTGTTTAGCTTCGGGTCAATGATCGAAGCCCGTCGGAGCAGCGGTTTCCTGTTCGCGTTGATTGTAGTCTCAGGAGCGCTTTCCAACCTGATGCAGTACAAGATGTCGAGTCCCGCATTCCTTGGATTCTCCGGGGTGGTCTATGCCTTGTTCGGTTACCTCTGGATGAAGGGGAGGTTTGATCGGGTTTCCGGAATGGGAGTGGAGCAGATCACAGTCATCATGTTGGTGGCGTGGTTCTTCATCTGCCTGTTGCCCGGCACGGGTGTCGCCAACTGGTGTCACGGAGGAGGCTTGGTCATCGGCATGCTCTGGGGAATGATGACTAGTCCGGGCGGATTGAAAAATATCGGCGAACTGCTGAATCGGCGCGCATGAATTGATACTCAGGCGCTACGTAGCGACTTTTCGTATTCCTTGTTGATCCGGCAATTCTTGGCCAAGGCCTCCTTCAACGGGTCTGCCTGTTCGGAGCAGAATCCCATGTGTGAATGGCGGCGGAAGCCTTCGGCGTGCTTGAACTTCTTGGACGTGCGGCCCAGTTCGCGGCTCATGTCGTCGCAGGTCTGCAGGTAGCTGTTCATCTTCTGACTTGAGCCGAGCCAGCTTTGTTGGCTCTTGTGCGCTGCGAGGGATTTCAGCTTGGTGTCATGTACGGGGGCTGTGTTTACGAACTGGCCCGGAACGACGCGTTTGCGAAGTCCGTCCATCAGGCCATGAGGCATGCAATGATAGACAGTGACCTCGTCATGGTATGGCTTGCGATCGGGCGTGACCTTGAAGTTGGGCATGCCGTGCGCAAAGGCCCCCGTGACCGCAAGGCGACAGGTGTTCATGTGATCCTCCATGTAGTCCTGCGGGGAATGCGTGAGGACGATCGTCGGCCGGATTGCACGAATCACCGAGGCGACTTTGCGGAGGGTCTTTACGTCGTAGAGAATCTCCAGGTCATTCGCGATCGGTGGATGCCAGTTCGCGCCCAGGATCTTGGCGGCGTCCTTGGCTTCCTGACGCCGAACCTTGGCGGTTTCTCGGGGTGACATTTCCAGACTGCCGCAGTTCCCGCTGGAGAGATTCCAGTAATGCGTTTTCCAGCCTGCCTCCTTCAGCATGCAGAGCGTGCCGGCAATCTGAAACTCGATGTCATCCGGGTGGGCAACGATTGCCAGTGCGACACCGGTCTCAGGAGTCGCTTTCTTTGTCTTGGTTGCCATGGTCGGCCTAGCGGAGTTTCACCGGTTTTCCACCGGCGGCGGCGGACTTGTCCGCAGCGAAGATAACGCGATGGCTCGCAGCCGCGTCCTTGAAGCTGGTGAGCGCCATGTCCTTGCCCTTGTCCAGGGAGTCAAAAAAGGCTTGGAACTGGGTGGTGTAGGGATGGTCGGACACATCACCGGAATCCAACATCTTCATGGAGGTCTCGCTCCACTTGTTCTTGTCCAGGCCGCCGAGTTTCATGGAGTGGAACTTGTTGTCCAGAAGACTGCCTTCACTGCCCACCAGGTGGGTGTGGAAGTAGTAGGGCTGCAGACAGTCGACAATGGCGGAACACTTGCCAACGGCGCCGTTCTTGAATTTCAGGATGCTGACGCTGCTGGTGGTGTATTCGTATGGCTTGAAGATCTTGCTGCTGGATTTGGTGTCGTAGCTGGTGACCTCAACAACCGGGCTGTCCATGCAGAGGAGCAGGGCATCGAGCGCGTGACAACCGGCGGTGAGCAGGGAACTGCCACCGTCCTTCTTCTTTACGTTCCAGCGGTACTGTCCATACCACGGACCGATCCCGTGGTAATAATCGACCTCACCGTAGTGGACCTTGCCGAGCAGTCCCTCATCAATCATGGCTCGCGTCGTCAGGAACTGGCTCGACCAGCGGCATTCGAAGCAGACGCAGGTCTTCACCTTATATTTTTTCGCGGCCGCTTCCATCGCCTTCAACTCCGTGCCATTCATGGCCAGAGGCTTTTCGACAATGATGTGTTTGCCGGCCTTCGCGGCGTCGATGAAATGCTTTTTGTGCAGGCTGGGATAGCTGCAGATGGAAATCACGTCGATGTCTGGATCTTTCAGCATCTTGGACACATTGTCGTAGACCTTGATATCACCGCCGTGTTCGGCCGAGACCGCCGCCGGATCGAGCTTGCGGGATGAGCAGACCGCCGTGACCTGGGCCTGCTGGGTGTCGTTGATGGAGGGGATGTGGGCGGAAGCCACCCAGCCGTAACCGATAACGCCGACGTTGTATTTCTTCATGGCAAAATGAATTGGGAACGGGCGAATCGCACAACGAACGACGTTCTTTGTCAAAGGCAAACACTTGAGTGGATTCGGTGGCGGCGTAGCATCCCCGCAATGGACTATCTGTCCGACAAGATTGCCGCCACCATCAGGAGCAAAAAATTGTTCTCCAAGAATGCCAGGATTCTCGTCGGCGTTTCCGGCGGGGTGGACTCAGTTGTGCTGTTAAACGTGTTGGTTGAGCTTGCCGATCAACACGGCTGGCGTCTCGCTGTGGTACACGTGAACCATGGCTTGCGGGGGCGGGCAAGTGGGGATGACGCCCGGTTCGTGCATCGCATGGCGAAAAGGCTGAATCTTCCATGCTTCGTGGAAAAGATGGCCGTTGCCAAACGCGCCAAGGCGGATGGGGTATCGATTGAGATGGCGGCCCGGGAAGCGAGGCATGCGGTGTTTCGATCGGCGGCGAAGGAATTTCGCGCACGCGAGATCGCGCTTGCTCACCATCGCGATGATCAGGTGGAGCAGTTTTTCCTGAAGTTGTTCCGGGGCGCGGGACTGGATGGTCTGAGCGGCATGAGCTTTCAAGCGGCGGGCGTTCTTGGCGGGAGACTGAAGATTGTCCGCCCCATGTTGGCGACGGCGAGGGAAGACATCGTCAAGTTCGCCCGGGATTCAGGCCTGCCATTCCGGGAAGACGCTTCCAATGCCGATAGCAGCATCGCGCGCAATCGCGTTCGCAACAAACTGATTCCTCTGCTGGAACGGGAATACTCCACCGCCATCCGACTGCTGGTCGACCGCGCAATGACTTCGCTTCGCGGCGACGCCGAGTGCCTGTCATGGATCGCCGATCAACGATCCAGCGGAGGGTTGGACAACCTGGACTTCGACAGGTTTCCGGAGGGACTGAAAAGGCGGCTGGTGCTTTCCGGTCTGCGCAGTCACGGCGTGGCAGGAGAATACGACATGGTTGAGCAACTGCTCGCCGGTCGAGTGATTGAGATCTTGGAGGGCAGACGATTCGCTCTGTCAGCGAGTGGCAGGGTAGAACCGGTCCGGGATTCCGGCGGCTTTGGTGTTCCAGGCGATGGGGTGGTCGAGATACCCGTTCGTGCCAAGTCACAGTTGGTGTGTTGGAACGGCAGTGAAATGCGAATTCAGCGATCGAAGCGGAAGAAAAGCCGATCCGCGACCGAGGTTTTCGATGCGGATGAGGTCGGCGACATGATGTATCTGCGCCGTTGGAGAGCGGGGGACCGTTACCAACCCATCGGGCTGAATGGGAGTCGCAAGCTGCAAGATTGTTTTACTGACTCGGGCGTGCCGAAAGCCGAGCGGCACCAGCGCGCCGTCTTGACGGATGCTGGTGATCGGATCATTTGGGTGGAAGGATTGCGCATTGGTGAACAATTCAAGGTAACGCATAAGACCAACCGAATCGTGGAAATGCACTGGAAAGCGGGCAGTATTTGACAATTGGCGCTTTACTCACGGAACACGGAGAAGGCACGGTTGCCACCCCCAATGGGTGATGTTAGCCTTAACCGTTGAATATGCCGGAAAACCCCGAAAATCCTAATGGGAATGACCCGCGTGGCGAGGAGCCCCGCAATTCCCTGCGTCCGTGGCTTGTATGGATTCTGATACTTGGGTTCATCCCCGTGCTCATCATGTTCCGGGACAACTCGGACAAACAGAACAAGGACTGGACCTATCCTTGGTTTGTCGGCGTGGTGGAGAGCAATCTCATCCACAAGGCGACGATCACCTACAATCCGCAAGCTGAGTCATTGAAGATCATCGAAGGCTCTCACATCGTGAAAGATACTTCCGGCAAGCAGCGGTTCGAGAATGGCAAACCCGTTCTCAAGACTTTCAAGATCAAGATCCCGCTCAGTGAGGAACTCGAAGGCAAGCTGCTCGCCACCGGCAAATTCACTCCCAAGGAACCGAACACATTGGTCTGGAGCTTCTTCATCAGCATCCTGCCGTTCCTCCTGATCTTCCTGTTCATCTATTTCTTCTTCGTCCGCCAGATCAAGATGGCCGGCAAGGGAGCCCTCAGCTTCGGCAAGAGCAAGGCCCGCATGTTGGCGAAGGACAAGAACAAGACCACGTTTCGCGATGTGGCCGGTGTTGAAGAAGCCAAGGAAGAGGTCGCCGAACTGGTGGAGTTCCTGAAGGACCCGAAGAAATTCCAACGGTTGGGCGGACGGATTCCCAAAGGCATCCTGATGATCGGTTCACCGGGCACAGGCAAGACGCTGCTGGCCAAGGCGATCGCCGGTGAGGCGGACGCGTCTTTCTTCAGCATCAGCGGTTCCGACTTTGTGGAAATGTTTGTGGGTGTTGGTGCCAGCAGGGTGCGCGATATGTTCGAGCAGGCACGCAAGAACACACCCTGTCTGATCTTTATCGATGAAATTGACGCGGTGGGACGCAGTCGTGGCCATGGTCTCGGCGGCGGAAACGACGAGCGGGAACAGACCTTGAATGCGCTGCTCGTCGAAATGGACGGGTTCGATTCGCAGGAAGGAATCATCATCATCGCCGCCACCAATCGCCCCGATGTACTGGATCCGGCACTGTTGCGTCCGGGCCGTTTTGACCGACAACTGACCGTGAATCTCCCAGATGTGCGTGGCCGAGAGGACATTCTCAAGGTGCACGCCAAGAACGTGAAGTTGGCGCCCGATGTTGACCTGTCCGTCACTGCCCGTGGCACTCCGGGTTATTCCGGTGCGGAACTGGCAAACCTGCTCAACGAAGCCGCATTGCTGGCTGCCCGGGCGAGCAAGAAATACGTCACCCAGAACGAGCTTGAAGAGGCCCGCGACAAGGTGCGCTGGGGTCGCGAACGCCGCACTCTGGCAATGACCGACGAGGACAAGAAGCGCACAGCGTGGCACGAAGCCGGTCATGCGATCATTTCCGTGCTGTTGGAACACACGCATCCGTTGCACAAGGTGACCATCATTCCGCGCGGCCAGTCGCTGGGATCGACCATGTCGCTGCCGAAGGAAGATGTTTTCAATCGCCACAAGAAAGAGTTGCTGGACGAGCTTTGTGTCTTGATGGCCGGACGGATTGCAGAAGAAATGTTCTCCGGGGACATCTCCACGGGTGCATCCGGCGACATTCAGATGGCAACGCGGACCGCCAGAGCCATGATCACGCAGTATGGCATGAGCGAGAAACTTGGCATGGTCCAGTATGGCGACGGGCAGGAGTATGTTTTCCTCGGACGTGACGTCGCCCGGGGGTCCGAATTCAGCGAGAGCACCGCTCAAGCGATTGACAATGAAGTCCGCCAGGTGATCGCCGATGCCTATACGAAGGCGACGCAACTGTTGAACGAAAACAAGGACAAGGTCGAAGCGGTCGCGGATTCCTTGCTCGAATATGAAACTCTCACCGGGGAACAAGTCGCAGAGATCGTTGAAACCGGGCAACTGACGCCACCGCCCAGTTCGGACGATTCTGGCCCGATGCTGGGTGCGGAAGCATCCACTCCATTGCCGGAGGTTCCGAAGAAGGACCCACCCGAAATCGACACGGGGCTAGGGTCACCGGCTCCGGCTCCGGTTTAGAGCAGACCAATCCGATCGCCTCCGTTTGGATAAGAATTGTCCAATTCCCTGCCGTTCGGCATCGTCCGCGACCAGCTTGCGAACATGATCATCGCGCCCTCTCTACTTGCCTGTGATTTCAGCCGCTTTGCGGATGAGACTCGCCGTTTCGATCGCTCCGGCGCGGAATGGCTGCATCTGGACATCATGGATGGACATTTCGTCCCCAACATCTCGTTTGGCCCGGATGTTGTAGGCAGCATTCGTCCGCTTACGAAACGTTTCTTCGACGTGCACCTGATGTGTTCCAAACCGGAGATTCTCCTGCAACCGTTCAAGAAGGCCGGTGCGGATCAATTGACCGTACACGTTGAACTGGACAATCGCGTGGAGCAGTTGATCTGGAAGATCAAATCCATGGGACTGAAGGTCGGCTTGTCCGTCAATCCGATGACGTCGATCGATACTGTGAAGCCGTATCTGGACAAGGTGGATCTCTTGTTGGTGATGACTGTGGTTCCCGGTTTCGGTGGCCAGTCCTTCATGGTTGAAACACTGCCGAAAATTCAGCAGGTCGCGACGTGGAGGCGTGAGATGGGATTGAATTTCAGGATTCAGGTCGACGGCGGAATCAAGTTCGACACGGCGGGCGAATGTGCACGTGCCGGAGCGGATGTCTTCGTCAGCGGCAGCGGCCTGTTTTCCCAACGCAACCTCAAAGCCGCCGTGGCCAAGATGCGGAAGATCGTGCAGCAGAATGATCCGGCTCTTGCTGATCTGCACTGCGACACGCCCGTAGTCGCGGACGCCTGATCCGGATCAGCCCAAGCGAATGCCGAAGTGGGTGAAGGCAATTCTGGCGGTTCTCCTACTGCCGTTGTGCGTCGGCACCTGGCAGACCTTGCTGAACGTGGTGAAGGGAGCAGGTGAAGCCTTGAACGTGTGGGTTCCCCTGGCGAGCGGAGCGGGGTGCTGGGTCGCAATCTTCCTCTTTCTTCCGCGGCAAGCCTGGCTCTACGTGATGGGGCACGAAATGACACAAGTGGTCTGTTCGTGGGCGTTTGGCGGGAAGCTCAAGCAGTTCAAGATTGGGGCCAAAAGCGGACACGTCGTGGTGACCAAGAGCAATTTCCTCGTGGCGCTGGCCCCGTATTTCTTTCCTCTGTACGCGATTGCGGTGGTGCTCATCTTCGGAATCGTGAATGCGCTGTGGCAGGAACCGAATGCCGTGCCGGTGTTCCACCTACTGCTTGGGGCCACCTACGCGTTTCACGTCACGTGGACGTGGGAAGTGTTGCGTACGCGGCAATCCGACATCAGCGGACAGGGCTATCTCTTTTCCACCGTCGTGCTGCTGGTCGGAAACCTTGCCGTATTGATCCTAGGCATCGCTCTGCTCTCCGGCAAACCGCCGATGACGCAGGTGGCGGCGGACTGGAGCAGGTTCACCCTGCGCGAATACCAGTGGTGCTGGGATCGGGTCGCCTACCTGTTCCGCGGCAGCGCGTGAATCGCGCTTCCGTAAAACATCTCCGCCGCCTCCATGATCGTTTCAGACAGGGTGGGGTGGGGGTGGATTATTGACGCGAGATCCTTGGCGGTGGCTCCCATCTCCAACGCGAGTGTTGCCTCACCGATGAGCTCCCCAGCACCGGGCCCAACCATTCCGACGCCGAGTAGTTTCTCGGTTTCCGGATCAATGATGAGCTTGGTGTTCCCGTCAATCCGACCTTGGGTCAGCGAGCGACCGCAG
The DNA here is from genome assembly GCA_038154405.1 of Verrucomicrobiales bacterium. Lineage (GTDB taxonomy): Bacteria > Verrucomicrobiota > Verrucomicrobiia > Limisphaerales > JAYPXF01. The sequence goes on from JAYPXF010000052.1 coordinate 11,200, forward strand.
GCACCCCACGAGAATTTCACGACTTCATGGGCGATGCCTTGTTCTTTGGCTTCTGTCTCGGTCAATCCCACCCACGTGACTTCCGGATCAGTGAAAACGACCGCGGGTATGTATGGATCGGCTTTGGCATGCGATTCCTGACCGGTGATGTCAGCGACCGCCCTGCGGGCTTCGTGTGCCGCCTTGTGGGCGAGCAGGATGCCGCCCGCGATGTCCCCGATGGCATAGATGTTCGGATCGGTCGTCTGCTGATTCGCGTCCACTTTCAGATAACCGCGCTCGTCGAGTTCGCAACTAGTGTTCCCCAGTTCCAAGGCATCCGTCTCCGGAGACCGGCCGACCGAAATCAATACCTTCGAGAAAGCCTGATCAAATGTCTTGCCGCCCGCGGAGATGCCCGCTTGTACGCCGTCATCTGTCCCAGTAAGCGAATCGACGGTGGCCTTGAGATGTATCTTGTCGAAGTTCCGTTTTGCATAGATCAGGACCGGACGGGACAGATCAGGATCCGCGCCGAGCAGGATTCCCTCAAGGGCTTCAACCATGGTGACCTTTGTTCCCATGGAGGCATATACGGTTCCCATTTCGAGGCCGATGTAACCGCCGCCGATTACCAGGAGTGATTCCGGAACTTCGGTGATTTGGAGCGCCTCCGTGGAAGTCATCACATGAGGGGAATCGATCCGGAACACCGGTGGAACTGCCGGACGGGTTCCGGTGGCAATGATTGCCTTCGTGAACTTTACGGGTTGGGCTCCATCTTCTGTTTCAACCGTCAAATCATTGGAACCGTCAAATCTCGCCGTGCCTTGAATCACTTGCACCTTGCGCTTCTTCGCCAACATGCCGATTCCGTTGGCGAGTTTGGTGAGAACGCCTTCCTTCCATTGATTCAGCTTCCCGGCGTCAATGGCAACCGGTCCGAACGAGATTCCCCGCTTCTCCGATTCCTTGGCGGCCGGAATGTGATGAGTGGCGTGGAGCAAGGCTTTGGACGGGATGCAACCGGCGTTGAGGCAGGCACCTCCCAGTCGGGATGACTTCTCAATGAGCACGACCCGTTTGCCCTGGTCCGCCGCGGCAAAGGCGGCCGCGTAGCCGCCGGGCCCGGCTCCGATTACGGCGATGTCAGTTTCGATATTTTCCATGGGTCTCGGATGCAAACTTGCGTTGCGGGCGGATGATGGGTTAGCAGCTTCGGCGGCTCAATGCTTTACATCGAACAATCCTTCGACAGCCCGGCTGCCAATCTTGTGGCAGACGTGATGCTGTTGGAGCAATGCGAGGATTCCGGAAACGAGATCCTGCGCACTTGGTCCCCAAATCGTCCGGCGGTGATCTTGGGCAGAGGCAATGATCCGTCCACAAATGTGGATCTTGCCGCCTGTATGCGGGACCGAGTTTCCGTGCTTCGACGGGAGAGCGGAGGCGGCACTGTGCTTCTGGGCCCCGGC
>JAYPXF010000052.1:12663-29636 GCA_038154405.1 Verrucomicrobiales bacterium
ATCCCGATCTTGTCGGTGCAGTGGGGGCGAATGCGTTCTTTCTCCGGAAACTCAACGAAGCATTCGGAAGTGAAGTCAGTGTCGCCGGGGAAAGTGATTTGGTCGTCGGGAAACGCAAAATTGCCGGGCATGCGCAACGACGCAAACAGCGGAGTGTGTTGTTTCATGGGAGTTTGTTGGTATCCATGGATCTGGAGCTGATTGCGCACTACCTGCCGATTCCGGCGAGAAGACCTGATTACCGTGAGGGCAGGCGACATCTGGACTTCCTGCAAAATCGTCCATGGAACATGGCTGAAGCTCGAAAGGAACTTCGGAAAGTGTTCAACGTCCAATATTCGGCAACCGAACTGTCGGAGGAGGCGGTTTTGAATCGAGCAGCACAAATCTATTCCGACCCGCACTGGGGCGTCAATATGCCATATGCTACAAAACTTCAACAGGGCGGTTCAAAGGCGGCTTCCGAGGAATAATCCGTTGTTTTTGCCAAAAACTCTTTGATCTCAGATGGCTTAGCGCGCAACATCCGCGGCTCTATTTCGCCAAAACCGGCGAATTTGGGATCTGAAATGAAACGAACGCATCATTGCAACGAATTGCGGCCGGAACATGCCGGGCAACAAGTGACCATCAGCGGTTGGATGCACTCCAAACGCGATCTTGGGGGCGTGTTGTTCATCGATGTGCGCGATCGCGAAGGGCGAACCCAGGTGGTGTTTGATCCGTCCGATGTACCGGCTGAGCTTTTCGATCAGGCCACGCATCTGCACAGCGAGAGCGTGATCGAGGTATCCGGCAAAGTTCGGATGCGGCCCAAGGACACGGAAAACACCAAGATCGAGACCGGTCTCGTCGAGGTCATGGTGGATACGATGGAGATCCTCAATCCGGCCGATGTGTTGCCATTCCCGGTGGATGACCCGGAGGTGGCCGCCAAGGTAAATGAGGAACTGCGCCTGCAATACCGATATCTCGATCTGCGCCGCCCCGAGATGGTGCACAACATGCGCCTGCGCAGTCGGGTGGCGACCGCAACCCGCGTGTTCATGGAGGATGAAGGATTCCTGGAAATCGAAACTCCGACGCTGTTCAAGTCCACTCCTGAGGGTGCGCGCGAATTCCTCGTACCGAGTCGGATTACTCCGGGACACTTCTACGCACTTCCACAGTCACCGCAGCAGTACAAGCAGATCCTGATGGTGAGCGGCGTGGAGAAGTATTTTCAATTGGCACGATGCTATCGGGATGAAGACCTACGGGCGGATCGTCAACCGGAATTCACCCAGGTCGACATCGAGGCAAGCTGGTTTGATCGCGAGGACATCTACGCCTTGATCGAAGGTTTGCTTGCCAAGGTCTGGAAGGCGGCCAAGGGGATGGACATACCGACACCCTTTCCCCGAATGAGTTTCGAAGAGGCGATCAACCGCTTCGGTTCCGACAAACCCGACACCCGTTTCGGGATGGAGATCAAGGATTTCACCGAGGAATTCCGCGAGAGCAAATTCAAGGTGTTCAGCGGCGCCGTTGGAAAAGGCGGAGTGGTTAAGGCCATGAACGTCAAGCAGCTCGCCTGTGTCACCCAGGGACAGATGGAAACCATGACCGACTACGCCATCAGCCATGGCGCAAAGGGCTTGGCCTACATCAAGGTCGAAGATGGCCAGTGGAAATCACCCATCGTCAAATTCTTCAGCGAAGAAGAGAAGCAGGCGTTGATCGACAAGTTGGAGATCGAGGAAGGCGATCTGATCCTGTTTGCCGCGGACCAATGGCTGACCGCCTGCGAAATTCTCGGTCACATCCGTCTTTACGCCGCAGAGATCCTCAAGAAAGACGGCAAGCTGACCATTGATCCGGATCGCTTTGATTTCCTGTGGGTGATCGAGTTTCCGTTGTTGGCCTTCGACAAGGAAATGAACCGCTGGTATTCGAGTCACCATCCGTTCACTGCGCCGGTTGCGGAAGATGTTGAATTTCTGAAATCGGATCCCAAGCGCGTCCGTGGTCAGCACTACGATGTGGTGGTGAACGGCGTGGAACTGGGCGGCGGATCCATTCGTATACATCGCCGCGATGTGCAGGAGACCGTATTCAAGGATGTTTTGCAGCTGGATGATGAAACCATTCAGAGCCGATTCGGTTATATGTTGGACGCGTTCCGCTACGGTGCACCTCCGCATGGCGGTATCGCGCTCGGTTTTGACCGACTGATCGCGCTGCTTTGCGGTGCGGAAAGCATTCGCGACGTGATCGCGTTCCCGAAGACCGCCAAAGGCACGGACCTGATGGCCGAATCGCCGGCGGAAGTCGGCCCTCGGCAACTGCGAGATCTGCACATTCAGTCGCGCGTGCAGAAGAAAGACGAAAAGAAGGCTGAGAAAAAGGCCGACGAGTAAGCCATGCAGAACGCCCTGCTCGTTGGATTGGGAAGTGCCCTGGGCGGGATGGCAAGATATGGCGTGGCTTACGGATTTGCCGCCCGGTATGGCACGGGGTTCCCGGTCGGGACATTGGTCGTAAACATCACCGGATCGTTCCTGATAGGTCTGATTTTCGCGGTGTCCGGTCCAGATGCGAAATGGCCGTTGGGAACGGGTGGCAAGCTGTTCTTTATGACCGGTCTGATGGGCGGATACACCACGTTTTCCGCGTTCAGTCTGGAAACGGTGAACCTGCTGAAGGCCGGGCAGGGCGGATTGGCCGCCGGCTACACCGTTGGATCCCTGGCGGCATGCCTGGTGGCCGCCTGGCTGGGCTTGTTGGCGGGGCAGATGCTGAGCCGCTGATTCGCTTCGAGGCTTGATAACCACTTGACCGGGCCGAGATTGTCCATATTTGTGTCTCGCGGTTGCTCGGCAGCCGACGGACCGTTATAATTCACCGCTTTGCGGATTGCAGATAATGAGTAAAGAAGAAATCAAAGAAACCGCCGAATCGGAGGCTGAAGCCGCCGAAGTGGAAGTACTGGATGCCGAAGTCGAGACTCCCAATGAAGAGAACGAAGATTTGACCAAGCTTAAGGAGAAGGCAGCCAAAGCGGATGAGCATTGGGATCGCCTGCAGCGATTGGCGGCAGAGCTGGACAATTTCAAGAAGCGTTCAGCGCGTGATCGCGACGAGGCGGTGCAGCGTGCCAATGAACGTTTTGTCGGCAATCTGCTGCCGGTGCTGGACAATTTTTCGTTCGCGATGGCCGCAGCCGAAAACTCCGAGGCTCAGCAGGACGTGAATTCCCTGAAGGTTGGGGTAAACATGATCCTGACCCAGTTTCAAGGTGTGTTGAAAGACATGGGCGTGGAGGAACTGGATGCGGCCGGGAAAGAATTCGATCCGAGTTGGCAGGAAGCCATGTCACAGCAGGAGACAGACGAGGTGGATGAAGGCAAGGTGCTGACGCAGTTGCGCAAAGGATACAAGCTCAAGGAGAGATTGATCCGGCCAGCCTCCGTCATTGTCGCCAAGGCCCCGGCCAAGGACGCTCCCGCGGAAGGTGCCGAAGGAGAAGGATCTGAATGAGCAGCCAGCGCGATTACTACGAGGTTCTCGGACTCGCGAAAGGCGCGAGCGCCGATGAGATCAAGAAGGCCTATCGCAAGATGGCCATCAAGTATCATCCGGACAAGAATCCGGATGACAAGGAGGCCGAAGACAAGTTCAAGGAAGTCGGCGAAGCCTACGAGGTCCTGAGCAACGATCAGAAGAAAGCCGCCTACGATCAGTATGGTCATGCCGCCTTCAGCAAGGGCGGCGGAGGTGGCGGCGGCGGCTTCGGTGGTGCCGGTGGTTTCCATGATCCCTTCGAAGTGTTCCGCGAGGTCTTCGGCGGCGGCGGCGGTGGTGGCGGTGGCAGCATCTTCGACGAACTGTTCGGCGGCGGTGGCGGACAGCGAGGCGGACAACAGGCCGGGCCACGTCGAGGTTCCGATCTGCGCTATGATCTGGAGATCGATTTCCGAGAAGCCGTGTTGGGTTGTGAGAAGGAGATCACGATCAGCAAGCTCGACCAATGTGCCAAATGCAATGGCAGTGGAGGTGAGGCCGGGGCCAAGGTGATTTCCTGCGCCACCTGCGGCGGGCGTGGGCAGATCGTACGTTCACGTGGTATCTTCAGCGTGGCGCAGACCTGTCCGGATTGCGAAGGCGCCGGACAACAGATCGACAAGCCATGTCGCCAATGTCGAGGGAGCGGTCGCAAGGAAGCCAAGTCCACGATCAAGTTGAAGATTCCAGCCGGTGTGGATACCGGTGCGCGTTTGCGATCATCCGGCAACGGCGAGGCTGGGACGCAGGGTGGACCGTCCGGTGATCTTTATGTGGTGTTGCATGTGGGAGAACACGGCGTGTTCACTCGCGATGGAGACGACCTTATCTGCGAAGTCCCCATCACCTTTCCACAGGCGGCTCTCGGCGCGGACGTCGAAGTGCCGACGGTGACCGGGAAGACTAAAGTCCGAATTCCGGCGGGAACGCAACCGGGCACGATCTTCCGCGTGAAAGGAAAGGGCGTCAAAAACGTGCAAGGCTACGGCACTGGCGATCTGATGGTAAGAGTGGCCGTGGAAGTGCCCAAAAAGCTCTCCCTGACCCAACGGGCCAAGCTGGAGGACTTTGCCGAGAGTTGCGACGAGTCCGTCCATCCTGATTCCGCCGGATTCTTTGCCCGAGCCAAGGACTTCTTCACCCGTCCGTAAACGGTGAAGCGCTTTTTCGCACCACCGGAAATTGCCGCCAGGGATGAATTCGATCTCCCGGAGATGGAAGGCCATCACGCGGTGCGTGTGCTGCGCTGTCGGGTAGGCGAACCGGTACAGGTTCTGGATGGCGCGGGGTCCATGCTGGTTTGCGAGGTGGTCAACGCAACACGGTCAACGTTGGGTGTCAGGGTGAGCACCCGGAATTCCGAACCTAGGCCAATGCGGGAACTCGTGTTGGCACAGGCGATCTTGAAAGGAAAGGCGATGGATCTGGTGGTGGAGAAGGCGACCGAGTTGGGCGCTACCCGGATAATTCCCTTAATTTCGGACCGTTCCGTTGCCATTCCGGATGGAGTCAAGCAGGACGGCAAGGTCGAGAACTGGCGAAATACGGCCCTGGCCGCCATCAAGCAATGCGGCCGGACTTGGTTGCCACGAATAGAACCGCCGAAGTCAATGGATAAGATTCTGGCAGAGCCGGACCGCGTTTATGAACTTGTGGCCTCCCTGCAGGGCGCGGTTGAACCGCTGACTGAGATCGCCACCGAATTGCCCCCGGGACGCCCCGTTCGGGTCTGGATCGGCCCCGAGGGGGACTTCTCTGAGGTTGAATATGGCCAATTGCGGCAAGCAGGGGCCCAAAGCGTATCGCTCTCCGATGCCGTGCTTCGGAGCGAAACGGCCGCCATCTGTGCTTTGAGTTGCCTGCAATCGCCTCATATGCGCAGGTAATTCTTGACGATTTCGAAAATTCGCGGGGATATTTTTACATGGTCCATGTCATAGCCAGCATTCACGTGGTCGACGGAAAACGAGATGATTTCCTGAAGGAATTCCATCAGTTGGTGCCGCAGGTCTACGGTGAGAACGGTTGCCACGAATACGCGCCTTATATTGATCTGGATACCGACATCGAACAGCAGGGTGGGGCGCGTGGAAATGTCGTGACGGTGCTGGAGAAATGGAAAGATCTCGATTGCCTCAAAACCCATCTAAAGGCTTCCCACATGGAAGAGTTCCGCGAGAAAGTTAAGGACTTGGTGGACAAGGTGGAGTTGCAGGTGATCAGCCAGGCATGATCCGGCAAGCGTCCTGACGAGTTGAAATTGAACGAGTTTTGAAAACAGGCTGTCCGGTAACCGGGCAGCCTGTTTGTCTGAAAGAGTTGTATGGCAGATGAAGAAACAGTGGCGAAGGGTCAGAGCGGAGGAATCGGTTGGATCTGGATCCTGGTGGCCGTGGGCGCTGCATTTGCGGCGGGGAAGTTCCTGGGTGGTCCCGGCGGGGCCGGCAAGATAAGTGAAGTCGAGCAAGCGCCATCACTGCCACCTCCGCCCCTAGAACCCGGCCAGTCTTCCAATCGCAGCAACAGTCCGCCTCTACTGTCGGCTCGAGCCTCCAATGCTGTTTCAGCGCTGACCTCGGTATCCAACCAGACTCCCGCACTGACATCAGTTTCCAGCGTGGTCTCCTCCCCTCCGTCGGTCGGTGAAACCACCTACAACGGAATCGTGCTTCCCCGTGTTTGGCCACCCGCATTCGGATATCGGATGGATCGCGAGATCATGGACGTGCCGTATCTCCGCATAGCGCCGGATCCCATCGACATCAGTATCGGCCGCCAGCTGTTCGTCGACAACTTCCTGATTGAGAGCATCACCAACCTCACCCGGCATTATCCGCGGGCGGAGATCCACACGAACAGTCCCGTGCTGTTGCCGGAAATGAAATGGGAAGGGAAAAGTGCCATGCCCGTCCATGACGGCATCGTATGGGATCCGACAAACTACCATTTCAAAATGTGGTATCAGGCCGGCGAATCCAATCTGTCCGCTCTGGCCATCTCCACCAACGGTGTCGACTGGAACAAGCCGGTCCTGCATCGGAAGAGCGGCAGCAACCTCGTGCAGCCATACAGCCGCGGAATGTGCACCGTGCTGCTGGATCACGATGAGAAAGACCGGTCCCGCAGATTCAAGATGTTCCGGACCGCCGAGCAAGCCGGCATCACGGGATTGGCCCTGCACGCCAGCGGTGACGGAACCAACTGGGGACCGGTGTTGCGCTGGTTCGTCCCGGCGCCGGAACCATCCACCGTCTTCTACAATCCCTTCCGGAAAGTCTGGTCCTTCGTGTTGGAGGATCCGATGCAGCAGGGGATCAAACACTATTGGGAAATGCGCGACCTGATGAAGGGACGCATCTGGAACCGCATTGAGGAGACACCGCTCTGGCTGGGAACGGACAAATATGACGCGGGGCACCCCGAGTTGAAGCAACTGCCACGCATCAAGCACGTGAGTGTGACTCCTTACGAGAGTCTCCTAGTCGGTGTATTCACAATTTCCAAAGGGCAGTTTCCGCCCGGCTCGGGCAGCCCTGAACCGACGGAAATCAATCTGGGCTACAGCCGCGACGGTTTCCATTGGTTGCGCCCGGACCGCCGGCCCTTGATCAACCTTAAGGAACAGAACGGTGACTGGCAATGGGACAACATCCAGTCCGTAGGCGGTGGATTCAACATCGTGAGACGAAATCTCAATTTCAGCTTTGCCGGAGACGTGCGAAAAGGGGCGGACGGCAAACACGTCGGGTCGATGGGAGTGGCGCAGCTTCGGCGGGACGGATTTGCGGCCATGCGCGCCGGCGCCGAAGAGGGTGTGCTCATCACCAAGCCGATCAAATTCACGTATGCCGGCTATATGCTCGTGAACTTCAAGACAAACGCGCCTGGTGGTGAGATCCGGGTTGCCGTGGTGAGCACCAACGGCAACCAATTGGAAGTCACCAACACGGAAGACAAATCGGTGCATGCCTTCTCAAAGGATAATTGCGTGCCGGTGAGCGCAGATCAGACGCTGATGAGCGTGAATTGGAAGGGCATCCCGAACATGGGCATGCTGATGCATCGTCCTATCCGCCTGGTATTCTACATGAAGAATGCCGACCTGTATTCGTTTTGGATCAGCCGTTCCCGCCGGGGTCGTTCCGAGGGCTATTCGGCCGGTGGCGGACTTCATTACTCCGGCCCTACGGATGTGATCGGCAACCGGTCCTACAATCCCGAGTCCTATCTGCCCAAGTGGAAGCGACCGCAGCCGAAGACCAATCCCGCGCCTAATCTGGTAATGCTGCCGACGAACAAGACCCAGTCCGCCACCAACCAAGTTCCAAAGCAAGGCAAGGCACCCGTCAAAAAGTAACCGATCAGTATTTGTCGGAGAGCGGAGTGATCTCGAGCTTTCCGTCCGCCCCACTCATACGCAATGAGCCAAGCAGGTCGGCATAAGCGAAGCAGTGCGATTCAAAAGGCTCGGGATTGGACATCACACTGACTTCGATGATTGCGTCCGGAAGAGAGATGAAAGAGATACGGGTCGATTGATTCAATCCGGCTTTCGTGGTCCAACGCACGTCGAACGTGGGGGGGGCGTCTTGAGAAACAAATGCCCCAGGTCTCTGCCGCGATGTTGCCTCCATTGGACTGTTGCTTGATCCACCACCGGAGAAAATCGTGATCGAACTTCTGTCCTTCCTTGAGCTTCGCTGACGGCCAGAAGGCAACCGTCAAGGAACAGGATCCATCCGTATGGTAGCCGACAACTCGCTTCTGCGCAGTACTCGACCGGCCGCGATAGGACTCGGGCAACACCGCCGTGTATTTTTTTCCCCGATAATCGATCAGCGCGCGAAACCCCAGTGATCGACCGCTCCCGTCCCGGTCGGTAGGCAGCTTGATCCGAAAGGCATTGGTGCCGTCGCTGGATCCGGATGCGGATTGACCGGCCGCGCCAGTGGACATCAAGGCTGACACGGCAGCCAAAAGGAATAGAATGGAAAGTCGATTCACCACCTTCATTGCGTTCTTCCGGGAAGAATGTTTTTCCATTGACCGCGAATCAGGGTTCGAAGTTCGGGAGTGCCTGGTGGCAGCTTGGTCACGTCCCGGAAATCCGGGTCAAAATTGAAGTCGCGGGTGGGAGCTTAACAGTAGTATCCGGGCCGGCGAAACGTGCGGTGGCTTGTGTACTGTCGAAGAGATTCACAATGGAGCCGTTCAAGGTCAATCGATCGGAGCCATTGCTCCAATCTTCCAACAGCCGGGTAAGATTCACGACACCTCCGCTGGGAGGATTTTCCCCGGTCGGACCGCCGGCGTAGACAATTCCCGTCAGAATCGTCGCGTTCACCGTTTTGTCTGTGGCGTTGCGACTACCGAGCGAAGGCGTGTTTGGTGTACCACCGAAACTGACTCCGCCGCCGGAACTGCCACCGCCGGGACCGCCGTCGAAACCTCCCCCAATTCCACCACCGCCAGATCTGCCGCTACCGCCTTTGGACTTACCACCCTTTGGTGCACTGCCGACATAGCCACTGCCCGTTCCTGAGCCACCGGCGAACGCCGCCCCTGATCCGCCACTCATAGTGCCATCGGACCAGTTCGGTGAGAGAATGGTGATCGCATCGGAAATGAGGGACGCCGGCTTCACATTGCTCGTGTTGGTAGTCCCCTGATAACTGTTGTTCGGCTGATTGTAGTGCCCCTTCACATAGAGAGGGTTCGGAGTGGCAAAGGTCAGCCCACGATTAGGGAGTGTTCTTCCATTCACCAAACGGACCGCCGTCATCTCGCTACTCGCGGTCGTGCGGGTGTCCTCCACGAAAAGGATGTTTGGCGGGGTGTTTGCCCCAAGCTTGTTGATAACATCGCTGTTCGTGGCCGCCCAAGTGTTCAACTTGCCAACATCGATCTCGGTCAAACGGACAACGTTGGCTTCCCGGTCATCCCGCAACGCTTTCCCGGTATCGATGAAATAGCTGGCGTTGGTGATGGGGATCGTGGTGGGCAGGGCATCAAACTTGGTTTTGACCTTCACATTCACCCCGGAATCGCTGACGACGATTGCCAACTCCGCTTTGTTGTAGAATCGCTGCTGCCCCATCGGAGAATTCAATGCCTCTGAAGCCGGTGGCCGTTGCAGAATCTCCCGGACGGCAGTAGCGGTGTTGTTGGTGCCGATGGGCAGGGTCATTGAGTTGACGTTGGTATCGCGCTGCCCCTGATAATTGATGTTGCCAGTCATCTGCGAAAGGTTGTATCCGGCCCATGAACGCTTCTTGATTGTCCCGGTGGAAGTGATGTCTTCGGTCAAGGTCAGGGGTGCACTGGATCCCGCGTAGATATTGCTGTTGGCATGGACGCGACCGCGGATGGTGAGGGGAGCAGCCCAGGTGAATTCGAGCAGGGAGTTGTAAAAGATGGCGAACTGAAATACCGGAATCGATGCCAACAGCACCTCCTGCATCACCGCATTGGTGATGGCATACATGCCCCGGGTCTCACGGACGTTGGAAATGATCCGGTAGTTCGACGCAACCCCCTTGAGCCCCTTGTATTTGGAATTCAGGTCGACGTATTGTTCGGTTTGCGTCCGGGCAACATGGATCCTCCCAGTCCGTCCTTGAACGTCCATGAACTGAAAATCGGACCAAAGTGAACTTTCAGCCGCGGAGGGAACGGTGATCGCATAGCTGTTCAGGCGATTGTAGACCCGACGCTCACCGTCAGCCTTGAAGTCGAACAGCATTTCGCCCAGCAGCTTTTCCGTGGCCGCCTCGGCAGCATTGACCGTTCGGCTTAGCTGATTCTTACGCTCGTTCATCGCAGAGGACTGCGACGATCGGTTGAGTGCGGATGTGAGGGTGATCAGACCGATTGCCGCAAAAAAGAGCACCATCGGCATGGCCTGCTCTCGCGGAAGCTCTTGAGATTGTGCGTTCGCTTCATCATTCGACGGCCCGCTTGGCAATGCGGGTTTGGAGTCGGTAGTGGTCGTAATAGTAGTTCGTCCCCACCTGGGTGATCGGATATTGGAACTGTTTGAAATCAAGTGTCACCCGAACGACCGTGGTTGCAGATGGTTCGGTGAGCGTGTTGCCTCGAAAATCCTCCAGTCCAAAGATGGCGGGATTGTTGGTCAGATGCTTGGCGACGGCTCGGGCTGAAGCGACACCGTTCACGGTCACATCCGTACGACGGAGTTGAAAGACATTTGCGATCTGCCCCATGCGATACTGCACGTAGAGGGCTGTGTTGGTGGTCGGAAGAATCCGGATGGTTTGACCAACCTGAGGCCGGCCCAAGGCCGGGACACTGAACGTCGCATCGGAAAAGTCACCAATTTCGATCCGTTTGGCCGAACGAATCTCCTCCTGAAGCCGGGGCAATGCTTCACGGGACTGATCGTTGGCTCCCACCTTGGCCATGCTCCACTGGTGTAGATTCTGTCCCATGATGTGTGAATACACGACTCCCCCCAGCATCAGCAGCATCAGGCTGGTCGCGAGGGTAAACTCAACCAGGCTGAAGCCGGCAGATCTGGTTGAAAGGAAAGGAGTTCTCGTGCGCATGGCTTCAGGTGTCCGGAGTCCGGTAGTTGGCAGCTGTATTTGTATGCACGCGCCCACGTGGCCCGCGCCAGACACAATCGACGCGAATCAGTTTGAGCATGGGCGGATTCGTCTGAATCCAGGAAATGGTCGTGAAGTTGGTGGCTTGGGTCGCGTTGGTATTAACTACCGGAAGATCGAGAATCGTGATCTGAGGCGGGAAGTTCGATTGGATGAGTTCATCGAGTCCCCGTTCCGGATCCCACTTGGTGGCACGGGTTTGTTCAAGTCGTTGGGTGGCCAATGCCTGCGCTGCCAACGAATAACCCGACCATTCGGTGCGGTTGGCGGATTGAACGTAGCCCAGGATGATCCTTCCGATGACGATTGCCGCGATGAAGGTGGAGACGACGACTTCAATCAGCGTGAACGCCCGCAGGTTTGTCCTGGCTGCACGAGCGCGACGATTGGTTCCGTCGATTGACCGACAGGAGGTCATCGGTTGCTGGAAAGCGCATGCCGGAACTCCATACCAGACGGTCCGTGGCGGTAAGTGCGGCAAACGACGGAACAAATATTACCCCATGGAAGGAACGGAGAAAGGCAAAGTTCGCCGCTTTAGGGCAAAGAAAAACCTGATTTGAAGAGCGCGGAAGATCAGATTTCCGACCAACCCGTTACGACGAACGCACTCCGGGGTCCGTTCTTTCCGAGATCTTCGTCATAGTGGAACAGAAAATGACCGTTGAACTTGGCTGAGCCGACGATTGCCGATCCCACGATGTCATATTGATTATTGCCGCCACCACTGGCGTGGAGGTGGGCTTGTGGAGCGTATATCGTCCCCGTGAATTCCGCGTTGCCTCCCAGACTCACGTTGGTGCAGGTCGGCAATCCCCACATGGCGAAGCGGGTGGCACTGGCTGTTGAATTGATGACTCCATTGCCACCAAGATCCGCGCTGCCACCCACGTACATGTTCAAAGTCCCACTCTGGGCGATGGTGATCTGGGACTGACCGCGCATGTCGACATCGGTTTCCACGTGAAGCATGGCATTCCCAGTGACCAGCATCTGGGTGCCGTTAGGAATGCTCAAGACCTTGAAGGTGCCCGACGCAAGAATCATGTCGTAATACTGGCCACTCACATTGGTGACCACGATGTTCGTGTAGTAGGTGAATTCAGAATAGCTATAATTGGTGGTGTAGGTGGCGCTTCGTCCACGTCCACGTCCTCCCGTCGTCGTGACATTGGTTGTGATTGGGGAGGTCGCTCCGGTCGGATAGGTGGCTGTAGTGACCGAGTTGGTAATGATCGTTCCGATGTGGGCGATCGGATATACCACGGTCGCAATGGGTGACTGGTTGGTCGAATAGGTCGTATTGGTGACCCATCCACCCGGCGGAATGACCACGCTCGTAAACGGTACGGTCACGTCCGGGAACGAGAGGTTCATGTCATCCGAGAAATGGCCGGGCTGAACCCCCGTCTTTCCGCCGGTGATCCAGGCAAGATCTCCGACCGAGCCGCCTCCGGTGCTGAAATTCCCGGTGGGTCCGGTGTTGGCACTGCCGTAGATGATCCCGCCGCCCATGGAAAAATCCCCGTCCACCGTACCAATGGATCCGTTGTCTCGGCGCTTCGATGAATCGTAGCGGCCGTTGGTGCTGTATCGGGAATCCTTTGAGTCGAAGCTGTCAGACAGGATGTTTCCACTCCAGTCGATGTTTCCCTTCGCGACCAACCCCCGGGCAAAGGTGGGGCCACCGGCAGTCGTGACCCGCACCGTGCGAACGATGTCCTGTTTGGTAATTGGAGCTTTGACATAAGCCTGGGCCGTGATGACTGGCGCAACGTCATCCGATATCGCCACCAGGTAACGGCCATGATTGAGAGTGCGATTGACGTAATAGTGTTTGCCAGCCAGGGAGACACCGTTGCTCAGAGAGAGTCCGTTGGCTGCGGTGAGCCAATTATTGGCGGTCAGATTGGTGCGATTCAAATGCAACTGCGTCAGCGCCTCTTCCAACCCCGCTTCCGCAACGGGAATGGCACTGTTCCAAGACTCCGAACGAACCACCGCGCGATGCTGGCTACTAGCCAAGTTGAGGTAAGCGGCCAGCGTTATGCCGATGATCAGACAGCTGAAGAGCACCATCGGCAGCAGGGCACCCTGTTCCGATCTTCGTTTGGGAATGAGGATCTTCATGACGGCTAGTTCTGTTTCCGAATGACAATCTTGGCGGATTGCACGCTCTCCGTATTCAATCTCGCCCCGATGATCGTTCGTGAGCAGGTCCAGGTGAACTGAACCATCTTCGCTCCGCCCACGTTGGTGGTGACGAACTGGGAGAACTGGTTGGAGACGTTGTTGCGTCCGTAGATCGTGATCATCATCTCGTCACATCCGGTCAGCAGCGGCGTGCGCGTACCGCTTTTGAACTGGGTAAACACCCGGTCCCTCGCGTTGTAGAAATAGCGCAGACTGTTCGTTCCAGCGGGGGTGTCGAAGCGGATCTCGTTTGTTGTCGCCGAACGCAGTCCAGTGGCACTGCGTATCTCCCGGGACATCACATCGAGGGCGTTGCGAGATTGTTTGTCCATGTCCACATAGTTGGAGAGGGATCCGAAGCCTCGAGCGGTGTAGATGATCAATGACGCCAAGGCAATCGTCACCAAGGAGCCGATTCCCACAGCCACCAGCATCTCAACCATCGTCATCGCCCGTATGCGATGGTCTTCAATAGATGTGTTTCTGCAATCCATATTCGGAAACGTAAGTCGACATGTCGTGACGATAGATTTTTCCGCCATTGGTCCAGGACAAGGCAACCATCACCTTGCGCATGTTGGTGGAGTAGGCGTTGGTGAAGGGCACATTGGTGACCACAATCGTGCCGTGATACCGAAACGTGTTGGTGTTGCCATTGTTCCTCCCGGCCGAGAAGGTGGATTGGGCTGGGTTGGTTCCGGTCGGATAGAATTCCTCGGTAAAATTGGTTGGCACGAAGGAATTTGCGGTGCCGTAGGAGGTGATCTGATCCCAGCTGTAGAGCCGCATCTCCTCCATCTTGTCCAAGAGAATCTGATTGGCCCGCAAGTCCTCGCGCGCATTGGCCAGAATGCCAAACCCCTGGGTCATCCCGGCGTAAAGCGCCACAAAGAAGATGCCGATCAAACCGACGGCGATCAGTGCCTCAACGAGGGTGAATGCCTTCTGCAGAATTGGGCTGCGGCGTAATCTCATGACTGATTCAAGGGAATCGTTTGCGAGTCTGCAACTGGAGCAACTGTTAGGCCAGCTACGGTCTTGGTGTCAAATCAATGGCCGATTGCAGGACCGTTTATTTTAAAGTCGTACGCGGCTGACATGCCTTTAGGTAAATATCCTGCGCACAACAGCAGACCGGTCAAGATGCATTATCGGATCTGAGAATATGCGTTACGGATTTCGCATCGCCATCAATCATCGACGTCCATCATACCAGAGATGACAGGTCTCCGGGCAGCGCATGAGATGCATGCCCGAGGCGATGCCTTTGACGAAAAAGCGCAGATGCTCCCCCCCGGTATAGAGGTCGATCTTCCGGCCGGAGGTGTCGATCAACGGATCTTCGATGATGTGTAGTGGCAGCAGACCTTGTTGGCGCGCGAGGCGATTGAGGCGATTGCTCAGATCAAGTTCCTCCGAAACGAAGAGCTCGTGACTGAACCCGCCGATCTCACGGAAGGCATTCGCTTCCACCAGAATGAACGAACCGGCAGCCAAGTTGAGAGCCCGGCTCAACCAATTCCAGCCTTTCGCACAAACCTGCGCCCACAGCGCATCGGTGTGAAAGCGGATGTTCGCTCCTGCAGCCATATGCCGTCCGGAGAGAATCACCTTGCCCGCGGCGGCGAACAGCCGGAACGAGGGGAGCGTATCCGCGTCCACGAAGAGCAGCCAATCCCCACGCGCAGCCGCCGCACCTGAGTTGCGGGCCCGGGCAATCTGGTTAACGGGTTCAAACACGACCTTGGCGCCGTTGTCGCGGGCGATCCCGGCGGTGGTATCGGTGGAGTTGTTGTCACAAACCACGATCTCGCTGTTCCAGCCCTGTGCAGTGAAGGCTGCCTGTGAGTTCCGAATAGCCGCCAGAGTTTCGGCGAGGAGTTTCTCCTCGTTGTATGCCGGCACCACCACGGAAATCTGCATGACCGAATATTGGGTGAAAGTGCGTTTCAGCGAAAGCCGAAAGCTCGGAATTGAGTGGAAATACCGATTCCGTTCAGCCGATTTACCGGCATAGTTGTAATGAGAACGCTCTTTCCCGTGTCGAGAGGGTGAACTAGTTTCCTTCCAACAGTCTGTCATGAACAAGGTTTCCCAGAATCTCGAAGCGGGCAAGCGCCCCAATTGGATCAAACGCATCGGCCTCGCCGGAGCCGGTGGTGTGGTGCTGCTGCTCGCAGGTTACTTCTTCTGCACCAGCGGATTCTTCATCGAGAGCCAGGTGCTGTCCCGCATTGGCAAACAGCTCAATGCCAAGATCAAGGTGGAGAGCATCAGTGTCGGATTGTTTTCCGGCGCATCGCTTTCCGGCCTGGATGTGCGCACGGAGGACGAGACGCTGGTCAAGGCGCAAAAGGCGGTGATGAAATACAGCCTGATGGATCTGTTGAGCGGACGCATTCGCGTGAATGAATTCAGCATCGAAGCGCCGGAAGTGAGCGTCGTCGTGCGGTCGGACAACAGTTCCAATCTGGACCCCATCGTAAAGGCGTTGAATCAAAACAAGACCGAGGAGACCACCACGTCCGGTCCGCTCGACCTGCTCATCAAGAATGTGTCGCTTTCGAATGCCAGATTCCGTTTTCAAAAGACCAGCAAGCGCGGATTGAAGCAGGTGACGGAAGCGGATCAGGTGAACATCAAGATCGATCAGATCGGCACGGGAATCGCCGGCAATCTCAGCATGCAGACGCGGATCAAGTTTGAAGCCGGACCGGCGTCCCTTGCACCAACCGATGCCATGGCGGCATCCATCGTTTCGAAACTCGCCTTCGACCTGGATGCGAATCTGATGCCCAAGAGCCTGATGGGCGGGGCACAACTGAATGTGTCCGAAGCCATCGGGAACTTCAAGGAAGCGGCGAAGTTGGAAGGCATTCTGAATGCGGAAATCTCCGGGCAGGACATCCGCGGACTGTCCTTCGACTTCAAACGCGACGATGTGCCGCTGGGTGATTTCGGCCTGACCGGGACGTTCGACATCAACAATCCGGGAGGCAAGTTTCTGGTGAGCATCAACAACATTGGGAAGAGCGTATTGAGCATGGTAGGTGCCCCGTTGGGAATCGGCTTCGGCGACTCGGTGATCAATTCGCGGAACGAGATCACGATTGCTAACGCCGGCCAGATGGTAGATGCCCGCGGCGAACTGAAGATCGACCGCTTTGCCGTCTCGTATGACAAGTATCAGACGCCCGCCAACGATCTGCATTTCAAATACGCCGGTTCGTTCGATGAAGCGAAACAGGAGGCTCGGTTGGAGACCTTCAATCTGTCCGGCAAGGACGGGGCGCGGGAATTCCTGACTGCGGCCCTCTCACGCCCGCTGACTTATTCGTTGGGAACCAACACTGCCGAAGTCGCCACTTCAGCCAGCGTCGCCCTGCAGTTGAAGGACTTGGATCTTGCCCGGTGGTCCGGTGTGGTGGGCGACTACGCGAAAGGCGGCAAGGTGGACGCCGATCTGTCCGTCACGGCGCTCGGCGACGGCCGGCAACTCAATGTTGAAGCGCGGGAGGTCCTGAGAGATGTCAGTGTCGTGGCCGGAACCAATATTCTGACCGGTTTGAACACGGACAGCACGGAAACACGGGCCCCGGCAAACCTGAAGGA
>JAYPXF010000053.1:0-29555 GCA_038154405.1 Verrucomicrobiales bacterium
TCAACCCAACAAGAATGGGGGTAAGAATCAGGACTGAGCGGTTTCTTCCAAGTCTCAAACCTTACTTTTTCGAGTTAGCAAGAAACCACTCATACAACTCTGGGTTCGCGTAAGTTGCGGTCCAGGAGTCGTGAGTGGCATCGGGGTAGACAGTCAGCTTGATCTTCTTGTTGCCGTATTTGCGGAGGAGATTGACGACGCGTTCGGCTTCGTTGGGGACCACGAGGCTGTCTTTGCCTCCGTGGAAGGCCCAGATGGGAAGATTGATCTGTTGCGGTTTGCGTTCTGGATGGCGGTGGTTGAGCAGCGGGACAATGGTGTTGGCTCCACCGCAGATCGGGGCCAGCGCGGCGAAGCGGCCGGGTTGCTGAAGCCCAAGTTCCCACGTGCCGTAGCCACCCATGCTGAGGCCGGTGAGGTAGATTCTTTTCTTGTCGATGGGGAGTGTCTCTTCAATGTGGTCGAGCAGCGCGGATACTGCTTGGGCGCGCCAGTGTTCACCGGTCGGACATTGTGGAGAGACGATGACAAATTTCTCCTTCAGCAGGCGGATGGCCCGGAGGCGGGCGGATTTATGCTCCTCGGTCTCTCCTTTGCGGGCGCGGGGTGATCTGCTGATCAGCATCGGCGGGCCGTGGATTCCCACTTTGCTGAGGTCGTCACCGCGTTCCCCGGCGCCGTGCAGAAAGAGGATGAGCGGCCAATCTTGTTTATTCTTCCCGTAATCCTCCGGCAGATGAAGCAGATACTGAAGCGACAGGGGTTGCTTCAGCGTGGTTCCGAAAGTGCGGCGTTCCTGCAGAAGCTGACTATCGAGTTCAGCGGATTGCGCGGGGATGGCCAATCCAACTGCTACGATAAGAAAGAGCGCGAGTTTTTTCATGATGCGATGATTCAATGCAGGCCGGTGGTTTCGTCAAATCCATGCATGACGTTGAAACATTGCACGGCCTGACCGCTGGCGCCTTTCACGATGTTGTCTTCAGCGCTCATGACGATGAGTCGGCCCGTGCGGGTGTCGAGTCGCCAGGCGATCTCGAGGAAGTTGGTGCCGGCGACGTTCTTGGTGTCTGGCAGCGCGCCTCCGGTCAGCAGTCGGACGAATGTGTCGTCTGCGTAGGCCTCCTGATAACAGGTTTCAATCTGCTTGCTTATGGCCTTGGCTTCGATATCGGAACCGAAGAACTTGGCAGGCGCGAGATAGAGGGTCGTCAAGATGCCGCGATTGATCGGCATCAGGTGCGGGCTGAATTGAATCGTGACCTTGGAGTCTGCCGCGATCGAAAGTTCCTGTTCGATCTCGGACAAGTGCCGATGCTTGGGGATGCCATAGGGCCGGATGCTTTCGTTGCATTCGACGAAAAGATAAGGGAGATTAATCTTGCGGCCGGCCCCGCTGACGGCACTCATGGAGTTGGCAATGATGCCGGTGGTCTTGATGATGCCTGCTTTGATCAGCGGTATCAGAGGCAGGAGAATGCTGGTCGGATAACATCCGGGATTGGCGATCAATTGAGCGTCTCGAATTTCGTCACGATACACTTCGGGCAATCCATAGACCGCTTCCGCCATCAGTTTGGGAGCCGGGTGTTCCTTGCCGTAGAACTCTTCGTAGATGCTCGTGTCGTTGAGCCTGAAGTCGGCGCTCAAGTCGATCACCTTGCAGCCTTTGTCGAGCAGTGGAACCGCGTATTCGGCGGCGACACCGTGGGGCAGGGCGAGGAAGACCACATCGGCTTTCACTGCCAGGACGTTGGCATCCGGTTCTTCGAATTCGAGCGAGCGCGCCGTTTCATGGCTGGCAAATTTCGGAAAGATCTCCGCGATGGTTTTTCCGGAGTATTGACGTGAAGTGACGGCTGTGAGATCGGCGTTGGGATGATTGAGCAGCAACCGGACGAGTTCTTCGCCGGAGTAACCGGAGGCGCCGATGATGGCAGTTCTGACTTTCGACATGTTCAAAAAGCAAAGTTTGTAGATTCAGGCAGGGCAACAAAAAACCCCGCGGCCGGTGGGCGCGCGGGGTTTCGAAAGGATCTGTGATCAACGCTTGCTGTATTGGAAGCGTTTGCGCGCGCCGGGCTGACCGGGCTTCTTACGTTCCTTCATGCGCGGGTCACGGGTAAGGAAACCTTCAGCCTTGAGCGCCGGACGAAGCTCGGCGTCGACTTTGAGCAAGGCGCGGGCAACACCATGACGTGTGGCTCCGGCCTGACCGGAAGGACCGCCGCCCTTGACGTTGACCTTGATGTCGAACTTCTCAGCGTTCTCGGTCACGACGAGGGGCTGCGTCACGAAGGCGCGCTGGTCGTCAGTTTTGAAATAGCTTTCGTAGTCGCTGCCGTTGACAGTGATTTTGCCGGTTCCGGGCGCCATGCGCACGCGGGCCACGGCAGTCTTGCGACGACCGGTGGCGATGAATTCTTGGGTATCTTCAGCCATGGTAGAAATCAGCCTTTAACTTCCAAAGGGGAGGGTTGCTGGGCGCCGTGCGGATGATCGGTTCCCTTGTAAACATTCAGTTTGGTGTAGAGCTTGCGGCCCAAGGTGTTCTTGGGGAGCATTCCCTTCACGGCCTTTTCGATCAGGCGCTCGGGGTGCTTCTCGCGAATCTTGGCAGCTGTCGTACGTTTCTCGCCACCACGCCATCCGGAGTAGGTCATGTAGACTTTGCCTTCTTCCTTCTTGCCGGTCAGCTTGACCTTCTCGGCATTGATGACGACGACGAAATCACCGCAATCCAAGTGCGGTGTGAAAGTGGGCTTGTTCTTGCCGCGCAACACGTTGGCGACGGTCTCAGCGAGCCGTCCCAACACCTGACCGTCGGCATCGATGACGTGCCATTTGCGGTCGTTCAAATGATCTTTTGGCAGATAGGTTTTCATCCGAAATCCTGTAAAAGGAGCGCGGAAATTATCAAAAGCCGCTGATTAGTCAACCCGCTTCCTGTAGAAAAGAGGAGATTATCGACGACCGCCGGGTTGCGGGTCTCAGAATCGCCTAATTCCACTTGCCGGCGATCATAGTTCGGATCGGTTTGCCGGTCGATTCCAGAACGAGCTGCGCGGCGTTTTGGGCACTCGCGTTCACGGGAAGGACGATCAAGTCTGCATGTGAATTTGGGCTCAATTCACCGAATTTGCCGAGGTTTCCGAGGGCTTTGGCTCCGTTTGTGGTCGCCATGCGAATGATCTCGTCCGCCTGAAATCCTGAATGGCGATCGGCATACAGGCGCATTTCCTCAAAGAGATCCAGCTGTGGTCGAGGTCGACCGCGCTTTAGCGTGCTCGCGAGGCTATCCGTTCCGAGACACAGGTTTACTCCGGCGGCCCTCAGTTTTTCTGCCGGGAATTCCTGATGGTCGAAGTAGCCGTGACTGTTCGGGCAGTGAACGACATGGGCTTCGTGGCGGCTCAACAGTTCGATGTCGGTCTGATCGACGTAATTGCAGTGCACCGCGAGCAGGCGCGGATTCAGGAGGTTCAGTTCAGCGAGCAATTGAACCGGAGATCGCCCGCCGCAATCGGTCATGTCGCGACCATTTCGCTGAAGCCAATCAAACATGCGGCCGGTTCCTTGGCGGAACATTTCATCTTCGACTGCGGATTCGGCGACGTGAATGGACATGGGCCAGCCATTGCTGTCAGCGGTGCAGGAAGCGACCTGAAGCAAGGAGGAATACGTGGAGTAGATCGCGTGCGGTGCGAGGCCAGATCCGCCGTTGGAATCTGGATTCTCGACGAGTCTGGCTTCCGCTTCTGCGACCTGTCCCAACAGGGTTTGGAGTTTTCGAACCGCTATCAACTCCATGAATGTGTGAATGCGCAGCGGCGTGGAATGGGTGACATCGGGAATCAGTTCGGGAACGGCTTCCGTGTCCGCGACGGTGGTCACGCCGTTTTCGAGCAACTGCCTTGCGCCTGTAAGCCATGACTTGGCGTAGTCCGAATAGTCCCAGCTGGCCTTGATCGCGATGATGGCTTCGACCCAGTCCAGAAAGTCCGACGGTGGCGGAATGAGCCCGGCCATGTCCGTGTAATCGAGATGGCAGTGCGCGTTGATCAAACCGGGCATCAACACGACTTCGCCCAAATCGGTCTGTTCGGCGCCTGAAGACGAAAGATCCCGGAAGCGACCAACTTCCAGGATCTTCTCGTTTTGAATAATCACCGCCCCGTCTTCGATGGGCGGGCTGCTGACCGGGTAGACGAGCCGTGCGCGCAGCAGCATTTCGAGTAATCAGTGATCGGTGATCAGTAATCAGTCGCTCGCGCGGTTTCCGTGATCGGATCTCCTGATTACTGAGGACTGATCACTGATTACTGCCGGCAAAGTCTAGAGTTTCGCTTCCTGCCGCTTCTTCTTCGAGCGGGCGGCGGTCTTCTTCTTCGCCTTGGCCTTGCTGTGGCGTTTGCGGATCTGTTGCTCGATCTTTTTGGCGACCTTGTCGATGGCCGCGTAGAGGTCGGACTCGTGATCGACGGCGAAGAGGTCCGGACCTTTGACGCTCAGGCGCATGGAACATCCGAATTCCTTGCTGGGCGTCTTGGTGGTGTCGTGTTCGATCGTCACCCGGGCGTCAATCGTCCACCGATCGAGGTGCTCGAGCTTGTCGAGCTTGTCGAGAATGTGGTCTTCGATCGCCTTCGTGAGGGTGAGGTTATGGGTTGATAGGATCAGTTTCATAAATGGGTGCGAGTCCAAACAGATCGCGCGTACACCGCGTGTCGTAACAGGGAAGGCACAAGGGGGGTCAAGTCGAAAACGTTCCTCCGGGAATCCGTTTGGTGGCTGCTTTGGTAGTCCATGACGAACCAGCTGAAATAATATACTCCCCGATTCAGCCGGCGCAATCGATCCCGTGCAATTATCCGTGAATGATGCCGCGATGCCGCTTGAAGGCGTTACGCAGAGAGGTCGAAACCTCGTCCTGCAGCAGTTGCATCTCTTCGTAGATCTCCACGTTGTCATCGATCGGCGTGGCGGTTTCGCGATTGTTCAGCTTTACGAACCGATCGGTGATGTCCGTGATCGAGACCTTTTCGCCTGCCTGCAGACGCCAGCACCACAAGGCCTGCAGTGCGCCGCCATAAGCCGCGCCTTCACTGACCTTCAGCGTGACTACTTCGGCATTGAAGACATCGGCCATGATCTGACGCCAGAGCTTGGACTTGGCGCCGCCGCCGGTCGCTCGAATCTGGGTTGGTTTCACGCCAAGTTCAGCGAGGCGACGGAGACCGTAATTCATTCCCAGGGTGACGCCTTCCATGGTAGCCCGGGCGTAGTAGGCGGGATCGAAGGTCTTGTTGTTGTTGCCGAAGAACACGCCGGTACCTTCGGGAACATTCGGTGTGCGTTCGCCCTCGAGATACGGCAACAGCAGGAGTCCGTCGCTGCCGACGGGAATCTTTGAGGCCGCCTTGGCGAATTGGTCATGACTCCAGCCGAAGCAGTTGCGCACCATCTCGGTCGCGACGGTCACGTTCATCGTGCAGAGCAAGGGCAGCCAGCGGTTGGTGGAGTCGCAGAAGGCCGCGATCTCGCCTTCCGGGTCGACGACGGCCTGTTCGGCGCAGGCGTAGATGGTTCCGCTCGTGCCAAAGCTGGCGGTGATCACGCCTTCGGCCGTGTTGCCCGTGCCGATCGCGCCCATCATGTTGTCGCCACCGCCGGCGCTGACTATCACGTCCGTGCTGAGACCGAGTTCATTCGCGGTTGCTCCGCAAAGCGTGCCGGCCGGTTGGTCGCTGGAAATAAGCGGCGGCAGTTTGTCCGCGAGATCGGCATCGATGGCAGAAACCGCCTTTGCGCACCACTTGCGTTTGCGCACGTCCAGCAGCGCTGTGCCGCTCGCGTCTCCGTATTCCATCACGGCGCGCCCGGTGAGCCAGTGATTGAGGTAGTCGTGTGGCAACAGAACGGTGGCGAGCTTCTTGAAATTCTTCGGCTCATGATTCTTGAGCCACCTGATCTTCGACGCCGTAAATCCGGGAAGCACGGCATTGCCCAGCGCCTTGATCGTCTTCTTCGCTCCGCCGAGCGCAGCGGTTATCTCGTCGCATTCCGCCGCGGTTGCCGTATCGCACCAGAGTTTTGCGGGACGAATGACGTTGCCCTTCTTGTCCAAGGGAACAAATCCGTGTTGCTGTCCGCTGATGCCGATCGCCCGAACTTCACCTGCCTTGGCTTTGGCTGCTTCGAGCGCCTTCTTGATGCATTTGGAAGTGGCGTCGCGCCAGGTCTCCGGATGCTGCTCTTTGGCACCGGCCGGCAGGTTGGGAATCAGATCGTAAGCCTGCGCGGCTTCACCGAGCACCTTGCCGCTCTTGGCATCCACCACCAGCACCTTGGTCGACTGTGTGCCACTATCAATACCGATCAGGAGATTGCGCATGACGGGGAAGATTGCGGAAATCTCGTGATTCGTGAATTCTTAATCTGGTGACGGAGTTGTTTTGTAAGGGGGCTTCGGTTGTGGGGCGATCGAACAACACGCCAGCGTCATGCTGCCACACTCCAGGACGCTGGCGCGAAAGCGCACGCCGATCCTTACTCCCCAAGTGGCCAATCGAAGAGGATGTCTTCGATGGCAGAGGCGCTCACGCGTTTTTCGGAACGTGAATCCAAGTGCTTGAGAACGACTTCTTCGCCTTCGATGCGAGCGGTATACTCGGCGCCGAGTTCTTGGGCGCGCTTGAACTGCTTGTTGCCTTTCATGGGCGTCAGGGAGTATTCGACGTTGAAGGCGTTCTCCCGCAATTGCTGGATCAATTTGAGCGACTGTGGGCGAAGTGATTCGTCTTCAATCAGGACGAAGACTTCGAGGCCGCTCGTCATGTCGGGCAACAGTCCGCGTGACTTGAGCAGCTCGGTCAGAACCACGTCACCCATGCCAAATCCGAGGGCGGGGAGATCCACTTTGCCATCGCTGATCAATTTGATCAGGTGATCGTAGCGACCACCACCGGCGATGGCTCGGAATTCGCCCTTGCGGTCGAAGGCTTCGAAGACTGGTCCCGTGTAATAGGCTAGGCCGCGAATGATGCCGTAGTCGATCTTTACGAAGTCGGCCATCCCGCGGGCTGCCAGATTGTCGACGATGATCTTGAGTTCTTCCGTGGGTTCCCCTTTGCCGATGAAATCGCGAACCTCATTGCCGGAAATGCCCAGGACCTCAAGCTTCTTTTCGCTCTCAGCCGGATCCTCACGCTCCAGTTTGTCGATCGTCTGGTAAAACTCATAGGCCCTATCCTGATCTTTACAGCGCGATTCGAAAAACTCCTGCCAAGCGTTGCGGCTGCTGAGTCGGATGACGAAATCTTCGGATGTCAGATCCAGTTCGCGCAGAGAATCGATCAGGATGGCGATTAGTTCCGCATCCGCGGCTCGATCCTCCTCTCCGATGATGTCGCAGTTGAGCTGAAAATGTTCGCGCAGTCGGCCCTTCTGCTGTCGCTCGTAGCGGAAGAGCTGCGGGATGGAAAACCACTTGAACGGCTTCTTGTAATTGCGCTCAGCCGCCGCTGCCATCCGCGTGAGAGACGGAGTCATTTCGGGGCGCAATGCGATTTCGCGATCTCCTTTGTCGGTGAAATTGTAGAGCTGCCCCACGATTTCATCACCCGACTTCTTGGTGAACAGTTCGGTGGGCTCCAGTGGCGGCGCATCGTATTCGCGAAACCCGTAGCACCTTGCGGTTGTTCGCCAGACATCGAAGAGGTATTCGCGCGCATCCGCGCTCCACGCATCCTTGTTGGGGAGTGGTTCCGGATAAAAATCTCTGAAGCCAGGCAGTCGTTCCATTTTCGGCAGGTGGATTTAGCAGTCCGGGTTGGGGCGTGAAACAAAAAAGAAGCCGCCCGGGAGAGGCGGCTTGATTGCCAGTGCGGCAAATGCGGTTGGGTTGGGATACCGTCAGGCGCTGACGCGCAGATCGCCGTCCAAGATCCGATCGCGGTAGGTCGGGGCGCGGACCGGTTCCGGTTCGCGCGCCAATTCCGGCTCAGCCGAGGCTGGCGCGGTTGATTTCTCGATGGCTTCACTGTTGTCCATCACTGCCTCGCGCATTTCCTTGCCGGGTTTGAATTTCACCACGGCACGGGGTGGGATGGGGACATCGGTTTGCGGCGCATTGGGGTTTCGCCCTACGCGCGCCTTGCGCAGCTTCACTTCGAACACGCCGAAGTTGCGCAGTTCCACGGTTTCACCGCGGGCAACGGCTTCGCTGATGTAATCCAAGGTCTTTTGGACAACATCCAAGACCTTTTGCTGGACCAGGTCGGTTTCGTTGGAGATGCGAACGACCAAGTCTCTTTTGGTTATGTGTTTGGACATGTCAGTATCGGGGTGTGTGACAAGCAGGGCTTTGATTCGGGATTTCGTTTATAAACCTCTTAGCCACAACGGTCAAGAGAGGGCGGCGTGGTGCATTGAGGCCAGCATAACTACTGCCAACTAAACTGATTTCCTACATGAAACTACGTATGGTTACGTATAAAGGTAGCGTCATTATGCCTCATTGGTTTTAGTTTTTGTCCATCTTTAGCTTTAAAGGAACGAGCAAATGGAAGTCGTTGTCTATGAGGTAGATGCGGTTGAAAATTATCTACTTAGGTGTAGCGCTAATGTAATTTGGATTTGCTATTAGGTTTCTGAATTTGTGCGTGAAAAATTCTTTTCGCGTGCGTGAAATCTGCAGTGGGAGCTTTGGAGTGTTGGGAACGATTCTGTCCGTATCTGGGGCGGCCGGCTCACATCCGATCTCGTTGATTTTCCTTCAGATAGTTACCTCTGGTGCGAGTCTTATTCATCCGTCGAATCTTGACCCTCCGAACACGCTCCCCGAAGATAGCCGCCATTCGGGGAGCCGACCGGCGCAGGCGCGCGAAGGCTGAGAGGGAGACGCGGGAGCGTTTCCGACCCTTGGAACCTGATCCGGGTAATGCCGGCGAAGGGATAGAGTAGGCCACCTTTCAGTGACCCGCTTGTCCTTCCCGCGTTTCCCACCACATTGCCAAACATGATTGCCAGCAAAGATTCCTTTGAGCCCCACAGCAGCGAACAACTGCCCGCCAGCAAACGCGTCTACATCGACGGAAAGCAGAATCCGGAAATCCGTGTCCCCATGCGCGAGATCGAGCTTGCGCCCACCAACAAGATGGATGGGACGCAGGAAGCAAATGAACCGGTCCGTGTCTACGATTGCAGCGGTCCTTGGGGCGATCCGGATTTCAAGGGTGACGTCGAAGAAGGTTTGCCGGCCCTGCGCGAGAAATGGATCAGTGAGCGCGGTGATGTGGAAGAATACGAAGGGCGCGAAGTGTTGCCCGAAGACAACGGCTACCTCACCCGCACGCACGCCGAGTACGCCAGCAAGGCTGAGCGTAATCGCTTGGTCGAATATCCCGGACTGAAGCGCAAGCCGCTGCGCGCAAGTGCCGGACATCCGGTCACGCAGATGTGGTATGCCAAGCAAGGCATCGTGACGCCGGAAATGGAATTCATCGCCATTCGCGAAAATCAGGGGCTCGATCAGCTGCGTGACAAGTTGTCCGACAAGGAATTCCGCAATTCATTGCTTCATCAACATGCGGGGACGCCCGACCTTGCGGATGCGCCGGAGATATTCCATCAATACGAACAGAACTTGCCGAAGGCTATCACTCCCGACTTTGTGCGGGATGAAGTGGCGCGCGGTCGGGCGATCATTCCGTGCAACATCAATCATCCGGAACTCGAGCCGATGATCATCGGTCGCAACTTCCTCGTGAAGATCAATGCCAACATCGGCAACAGTGCCGTGGCGTCGAGCATTGACGAAGAAGTCGAGAAAATGCGGTGGGCCACCAAGTGGGGCGCCGACACGGTGATGGATCTTTCCACGGGGAAGAATATTCATGCCACGCGTGAATGGATCATTCGAAACTGCCCCGTACCAGTAGGCACGGTACCCATATATCAGGCTCTTGAGAAAGTCCATGGTAAGCCAGAGGATCTGACTTGGGAGATTTTTCGTGACACATTGATTGAACAGGCCGAGCAAGGAGTTGATTATTTCACTATTCATGCAGGGGTTCTCCTTAGGTATGTTCCGCTTACCAGCAAACGAATGACTGGAATCGTAAGTCGGGGAGGTTCGATAATGGCAAAGTGGTGTCTTTCCCATCACAAGGAGAACTTCCTCTACAGCCATTGGGATGACATCTGCGACATCATGGCCGCCTACGACATCAGCTTTTCGATTGGGGACGGTCTGCGTCCCGGATCACTGGCGGATGCGAATGACGAGCCGCAGTTCGGCGAACTCAAGGTGCAGGGTGAACTCACCGAACGTGCCTGGGCCAAAGGCGTGCAGGTCATGAACGAAGGACCGGGTCACGTGCCGATGCACATGATTCAGGATAATATGGCCAAGCAGTTGGAATGGTGCCACGAGGCGCCGTTCTACACGCTCGGCCCGCTGACGACCGACATTGCTCCCGGCTACGATCACATCACCAGCGGTATCGGTGCTGCTATGATCGGTTGGTATGGCTGCGCCATGCTCTGCTACGTGACGCCCAAGGAACACCTCGGTCTCCCGAACAAGCAGGATGTGAAGGAAGGCGTGGTCACCTACAAGATCGCCGCCCATGCTGCCGACCTGGCCAAGGGCCATCCTGGTGCGCAGTACCGCGACAATGCCTTGAGCAAAGCCCGCTTCGAATTCCGCTGGGAAGACCAGTTCAATCTCGGTCTCGACCCGGTTCGCTCACGCGAGTTCCACGACGAAACCCTGCCGCAGGACGGCGCCAAGACCGCACACTTCTGCTCCATGTGCGGCCCGCACTTCTGCTCCATGAAGATCACCGAAGACGTCCGCAAATTCGCGGCCGAGCAGGGAATCACCGAAGAAGAAGCCGTTGAACGCGGCATGCAGGAAAAGAGCAAGGAATTCGAAGAGCAAGGCGGTGAGCTCTACTCGAAGGTCTGATCATCGACCTAACTGCTTCTTTGGAAAGCATTCTGAAACTCTTGGATTTGAGAATTGAATCATACCGTGGTGCCTAGGTGCCATTCAATGGGTGAGTCTTGCTTGGTGGATATGTGGGCCAAACTTTGAGATCACCATCGGGCTGCATCAAGAAAGTCAACGCGCGCTGTTCGATGGGATGTCTAGAACCAGTGCAGAAACTCAACCCGAAGTATTCCGCCTCTTCAGAGGGGCGTGTGGATGACGATACATGTCGACGGTTTTTCAGATTGGGCCGCATTCGACGTAGATTTCGTAGAGAGAGTGGCCGCTGAACGGAGAGTCTTGATCTCGGGAAACCGCGACGTAATTCACGTCGGGCTGCATTCAGACACCGTATTTCATAAGGGGACCGGAAAAATCGAGCACGTAGATGTCATCGAGGGTAGAGTTGCGCGATACGAACGGTTCCACTCCGAGAACCTTGGACACATCCGTAACTTTCCAATGCATACGGCCAAGGAATACGTCCTGTCAGAAAAACGGCCATTGTGTTCCGATCAGATCGCGTGGACGAAGTCCAGTTGTTGTGAGAATAGAGTCCAGACTCTTGTAGACTCCAATATTCGAGTTTGAGACTTGGAGGTTTTTCCCCTTACCCTCCGCGCTCGAATTTCGTATGCGCTGGTCACAATTATTGATTCCGACTTTGAAGGAGACGCCTGCTGAGGCGGAGATCCTGTCTCACAAGCTGCTGTTGCGCGCGGGTCTGGCCCGCAAGCTGACGGGGGGGCTTTACACCTTTCTGCCGCTGGGGCTGCGCGTCTTGCAGAAGATTCAGCAGATCGTTCGCGAAGAAATGGACCGGGCGGGGGCGCAGGAGGTGCTGATGCCGGCGTTGCAACCGACGGATATCTGGGAGCAGAGCGGTCGCTACGAGACGGCGAGTGACGTGTTGTTCAAGGTCGCCGACCGGGCGGACAAGGAATGGGTGCTCGGACCGACGCACGAAGAGGTGATCACGACATTGGTGGCGGGCGAGATCAATTCCTACCGGCAGATGCCAAAGAATTTTTACCAGATCCAGACGAAGTTTCGGGATGAAATCCGGCCGCGTTTCGGTTTGATGCGGGCCAAGGAGTTCATCATGAAGGATGCGTACAGCTTCGATGTGTCCGATGACCTGGCGTCAGAGAGCTATCGGAAGATGTATGACGCCTACGCGCGCATCTTCAAACGGTGCGGGTTGCAGTCGTTTCCGGTCGAGGCCGATACGGGCGTGATCGGTGGCAGTCTGTCGCACGAGTTCATGGTGCCGGCGGAGACTGGTGAGAATGACGTGGTGTATTGCGAGTCCGGCGATTACGCGGCGAACATCGAGAAGGCGACCAGTGCCGGACCGGCGAAGTCAACGCCTTCGGAATCGATTGGTGATGCGCCGGAGAAGTTTGAAACGCCCGGCGTGACGACGATCGAGGCGTTGGCGAAGGATCCTTTCAATGTCGCGGCTCATGAACAGATCAAGACCTTGGTTTACATCGTGAACGACAAGGTGGTGATTGCCTTGGTGCGTGGGGACGATCAGTTGAATGAAGCGAAGTTTGCCTGCGCACTGGGCACGACCACGTTCCGCGCGGCGGCGCCTGCCGAAATCTTTGATGCCTTGGGCGCAAATCCCGGGAGTCTTGGCGCCGTTAATGGCGTGGCCGACAACGAGAAGATTTCCGCGATTTACGCGGATGAAGTCCTGCGTGGAGCGAAGGGCATGACGACCGGTGCAAATGAGGATGGTTACCACCTGCGTCACGTGGATATCGATCGCGATATGGAACGGATTCAATGGGAGGATCTGCGGACGGTCAATGCGGGCGAGGCCTGCGTGGCAACGGGCAAGCCGTTGAAAATTCGCCGTGCGATCGAGGTGGGGCATGTGTTCAAGCTGGGTACAAAATACAGCAAGTCACTGAACGCGACGTTCCTGGATGAGAACGGCAAGTCGCAGCTGTGTGTGATGGGGTGTTACGGCATCGGCGTGACTCGGACCCTGCAGGCGGTGATTGAACAGTCCAATGACAAGTTCGGCATCATCTGGCCGATCTCAGTGGCGCCGTTTCAAATCTGCATCACGGCGCTGGATGTGGAGCCCGACAGCGAACCGATGAAGCTGGCACAGGAATACTACCAGGCGCTGACTGACCAGGGATTCGAGGTGATTCTCGATGATCGGAAGGAACGTCCGGGATTCAAGTTCAAGGATTCGGAGCTGGTGGGAATTCCGCTGCGGCTGGCGATCGGGGAGAAGTCGCTCAAGAATGGCGAGGTGGAGATCAAGCCGCGCGGTGGAGAGCTTGAAAAGGTGAGCAAGGACGCCGCGTTGGAACGCGTGGCCGAGCTGGCCAAGTCGATGGCTGCCGAACTCGCAGTTTAGGAATCGCCTGCGAGTGTTTCGTCGATGGTCTTCAGCAGATTCTGCAGGCTGACCGGCTTGGCAAGGAACAGATAGCCGCCGCTGGTGAAGCCGGCATCCTGCGCCTCGTTCTTCGAAACGGTCGCGGTGAGGAAAATCACGGGTATTTTTGAGAGCACGGGGTCGGCCTTGAAGCGTGATGCCAGTTCGCCGCCATCCATGGCGGGCATGATCACGTCCAGGAGGATCAGATCGGGCTGAAAATCCTTGGCGGCGACCATGGCCTTGGCAGCGCGATTTTCCTCGCGCACCTCAAAGCGTCTGGTCTGTTCGAGGTTCATCCGCACCATGCGCGTGAAGGTGGCTTCATCGTCGATGATGAGGATCTTGGTCTTGGGTCCTTCCGGCGCTTCGGCGGCGGCCTCGGGCGGGGTGGGTTCTGCCATGGTGATCTATAGATTTGAAAGCAGGTAGACCCGCACTTGCAATCCTTTAGTATCGCGATTGCGGATCTCGAGCCTTCCGTGATGGAGTTCGATGATTTTCTTGGTGACGGTCAAACCAAGCCCCGTGCCTTTGCCCACGGGCTTGGTGGTGAAAAAGGGATCAAATATCCGTTGCAGTTTGTCTTCCGGAATGCCGGTGCCGGTGTCGTCGATCTCGATGACCACATAGTGATCGCCGGCTTGGTGAAAGACGGTTTCACGGCTGCCTTCGGGATTGCTCTTGTCCGCTTTCTTGCGGGGTTCATTACTCAAGGTGGTGTGGATTGCCAGTTCACCGCCTTCGGGCATGGCGTGGGCGGCGTTGGTCATCAGATTCACGAACACCTGTTTGAGTTTGTTTGTGTCACCAAGCGCACAGGGAATCCCATCGGCAAGATCCTTGGAAACCTTGAACTTTTCGCTCTTGAACTCATGGCGGACGAGTCGGTAGGAGGCCTCGATCAGATCGTTGACACTGAAGGCTTCCATATCGATCGAGCGGTGGGCCGAGAAATCCAGCATGCCCATGATGATGCCGTCGGCGCGGTGGATGGCATCGGCCATGTCCTTGAGAATCACTGCATGTTTCTCATCGGCCAAAGGGGGGCTGTTGTTGAGGAATTCCACGCCCATACGGAGGACTGCGAGCGGATTTTTGACCTCATGGGCGACGCCGGCCGCCAGCTGACCGATGGTCTGCATCTTCTCCATCTCGATCATCTGCAGTTGGGCCTGCTTGAGTTCATTGTGTGAGCGTTGCAGGTCGGCCAGGGCTTTGAGCAGGTCCTCCCGGCTGGTGGCGAGTTCGCTGTGTGCCTTGCGCAGTTTCTCTTCAGCCCGCTTCTTCTCCGTGACATCCCAGAAGATCACCTGCGTGCCGATGATCTGACCGGTCTCGTCGTAGATGGGCGTCTTGACGACCTGGACGAAATTGGACTCGTGTCCGGGCGAGGAGTGTTCCTCCACGGCATCGTAGATCGTTCCGGTCTGCATGACCTTGCGATCGTCCTCCTGATATTTCGCCGCCAGGGCAGGTGGAAAGAAGTCGTAGTCCGTCTTGCCGATGATCTCGTCGATGCTGATGCCGAGTTCGGTGCAGAAACGTTGATTGGCGAAGGTGAAACGGCCGTTGACGTCCTTGCGCAGAATGTTCTGCGGCAGATTCTCCACGAGGGATTGGTAGAACGCCTCGGAATGGCGGAGTTCGCGTTCGACACGTTTGCGCTCGATACCGTAGCGGATGGCGCGCAGCAGGACGAAGTGATCGACCTGTCCTTTGACGAGATAATCCTGCGCACCGAGGTTGACCGCCTTGACGGCGAGGTTCTCGTCATTGAGCCCGCTCAGCACGATGATCGGAGTGTCGACCGCGTGGGCGTGCACGGTGGAGAAAGTATCGATGCCTTGCGCATCCGGCAGGGAAAGATCGAGCAGGATGACGTCAAAGGCGTTGTCCGTGAGCAGTTCGAGCGCCTGACCCAGTGATTCAGCTTCGTGATATAGGAACGATTCCTTGGAGGATTCATCCAAAATGGTGCGGATGAGAAGTCGGTCGGCGGGTTCGTCTTCGACCAGCAACACGTTAATGAGCTTGGTTTCGACTCCGGAGTCTTCCGTTGAAGGCGTGTTCTCCATGCTGCCCGTACCTTTACCCAAATGTTGAGTGACGATATTTGAAAACGCAAACTTACATTTGGTGATCGGCGGTCGGAGTCGCGGGCTTAACCTTCCGGGCATGAAACCGGAACTAGGAAGGGATCGTTCTGAATACATGAACGAGATTCATGCACGCCTCGGTCGGCAGGCGGGTGGTCGATCGAGGTAGGGTCAGTTGTTGAGTGTGAAGCGAAAGGCAATGCTGGAATCGGAATTGACGGCCACGCAGAAAGAGCCGCCATGAAGGCCCACGATCTTGCGACATAGCGCGAGGGAGAGGATGTTTGCCTCGTGGCCGGAGAGCGGGGGATCTTCGTCGGATTCGCCGGCACGGATGAACGCGGTATCACTGGGGACGGAGTTCAACTTGTTCACGGTGATCTCCCAGGCATCCGGGAGTTCGTTGGCCGTCACGGTGCACTCGTCCATCGCTTCAAAATGCCGCAGCATCTCCACGATCAGGTGGGAGATCAGTTCTCGATTGCCGACCACGCTGGGGAAGTTCTCCGGACAGAAATGTATCGTAACGGGATTTCCGGCGCCGTTAATTCGTTTGCCGGCTTCTGCGAAGAGTTCCGGCAGATCCAGATTCTCCCGATGCTCGGTCTCGCGCTCCAACTGGGCGATGTGCCGCAATCTTTCTGAAGCCAGCTGCAGCCTCTGCGCGTTCTTGCCTTTCGAATTGTCCGGGATGCACGAGTCCAGTTCGTTGGCGGCGAGGTGGGCGAGCTGTTTCAGGTCTTCGGCGAGCTTGCGGTTGTTTTCCAGTGCCTTCTCCAGCTCCTCCTCGGTCTCCTTGAACTGCGTGATGTCGCGCGAGATACCGAAGGTGCCGACAATGTCTCCGGCGGCATTGTGCAACGGCATTTTGGTGGTGAGCACCCAGCAGTATTCACCGTCGGCCAATTCCTCGCGTTCAACGCGGCCGATCAGTGGCTGACCGGACTCCATGACGGATTCCTCGTCGGCGCGGGCGGTGTCGGCGTGTTCAGAGGAGAAAAAGTCGTGGTCAGATTGGCCGATGGCATCGAACGTATCTTCGACCCCGATCAGCGCGGCCATGGCACGGTTGATGCGCAGAAAACGGCTGTTTTGGTCTTTGAAAAACACCCGGTCCGGGATGTTTTCCAAAAGGTTGTCGATGAAGCTGCGTTCGGTTTCCAGGGCTTCGTCCAGCCGTTTGCGCTCCATGGAATAGCGGACCGCATGCCGCAGCAGATGGCTGCTGACCTCGCCCTTGAGCAGATAGTCCTGCGCACCAGCGCGCAAAGCTTCGAGGGATGTCTGTTCGTCGTCGTAGCCGCTGAGAACGATAATCGGGATGCCTTTGGCGCGCGGGGTCAGGGTATGGAGGGTTTCCCTGCCGGAGACATCCGGCAGGGAGAGATCGGTCAGAATGACGTCGGGACGATTCTTTTGAAGGTAAGAGAGCGCATCGGCCATGCATCCGACGCCCTCCAGTTCGTGGTCTTCCGGAATGGATACAGACACGAGCTCGCGCATGAGGGCGGCCTCGATGGGGTTGTCCTCGATATGGAGGATTTGGATGGCGTTAGGTCCCATTGGATCCGGGATGGGTCGGGAATTTATCGCGCAAGGCTGGCGGGTGGAAGGATTGTTTGATGACGCGGCCAAAAGTTCTTTCAACCCTGGGCCGGATTCGGCTCAATCTGCGCCCGTGTTCGAACTGCTGAAAACCGATTCCACCAGTCGTGCCCGACGGGGACGCGTGACAACGACCCGTGGTGTCATTGAAACACCCGTGTTCATGCCGGTGGGCACCCAGGCCAGCGTGAAGGCCTTGGACAACCGGGAACTGGAGGAGATGGGCACGCAGATCATCCTCGGGAACACCTATCATCTAAATCTGCGTCCGGGTATGGCAATCATGGAGCAGGCCGGCGGACTTCACACATTCATGAACTGGGACAAGCCGATCCTTACGGACAGCGGCGGGTTTCAGGTCTACAGCCTCGCGCGCATTCGCAAGGTGAAGGAACACGGGGTGGAATTCCGCTCTCATTTGGACGGTTCCGAACTCTTTCTGGGACCCAAGGAATCCATGGAGATTCAGCGCATCATTGGTTCGGACATCGCGATGCTGTTCGATGAATGTCCGCCGCATGGTTGCTCGCCCGAGGAGGCGGCGGATGCGGTGGATCGCACCATTCGCTGGGCAGCGGAATGTGCGGAACAGCCCCGCGCCGAGGGGCAACAGTATTTCGGCATCGTGCAGGGCGGCATTGATCCGGCCTTGCGGGAACGCTGTGCGCGGGAATTGGTCGCCATGGATTTCGACGGCTACGCCATCGGTGGTGTCAGTGTAGGCGAGCCGGAACCGGAGATGATGAAGGCGGTTGAATTGGCAGAGCCGCATCTGCCGGAGGAAAAGGCTCGCTACGCCATGGGACTCGGAACGCCGGCGCAGATGGTGGAATTGATCGCGCGGGGAGTGGACATGTTTGACTGCGTGCTGCCGACAAGGGTCGCGCGTAACGGCACGGCCTACACCTACGACGGCGCCTTCAACATCAAGGGCGGGGCGGTGAAGGATGACTTCGACCCGATTGAGTCTGGTTGTGACTGCTTCACTTGTCGTCATCACACACGCGCCTATGTGCGGCACCTCTTGAATGTGAATGAGATTCTCGGCCTGCGCCTGGTGAGCATCCACAATACTCACCTTTACCTGCGTCTGATGGCTGATATCCGAGCACATCTCGATGCGGGAACTTTCGGGGAGTTTCGCAGGGAGTTCATCGCGAGGTATCAACCCACGTCCAAGGTGCTCGCCCAACGCGCGGCGGCAGCGAAAATGTAGTGGGTGTTGTAAATCACCTCTGGAGCGGTCAGCCGGCTCGGCTGAGCCAGCGCACCTCGTATGGCTTCAGCGTAATGGTGGCATTGCGCACTGGGACAATCTGGTCGGTCAAGAGATCGACTCCATCTTTTTCCAATCCCACCTTCTCAGCATCCACGACCAGATCTCTATCACGGAAATTGTGAGCGCAGTGAATTACCATCTTCTGATCGAGTGACACGCGCTTGATGAGCAGACCGCCTTTGCCGACATCGATGATCTCCATGCCGGCATTCGGATGAAACGCCTTCAGCTTGCCACGTCGCCGCAGCGCATCGGTGTAGCGATTGAAGATGGCGCGATGATGGGTGTCATCCGCCTTCAACACCTCGTCCAGTTCTCGTTCGTGCCACTTGCGACGATTGATGGACCGGTTCGCGCCGGTTTCCTCGACGCCTTCCAGATGGTTGAGCGTCGCGGTCAGACTGTGAAAGTAAACCGCCGGCATGCCCCGCATGGCAAGCGTGGCCAATTGGGAAACCATGAAGCGATCCTGGCTGTCCTCACTCTCCAGCGCGTCCGGATCCGCTAAGGCAGAGTAGTAAGTGATGTTCAGCTCGTAAGGGCTGGTTGAACCATCCGGATTGCTCTTCGATGATACATGACCGCCGCGTCGTTCGACTTCCCCGACGATAAAGTCCAGTTCTTCACGCGGCAGAATGCCTTGCAGGGGCCGCACGCCGATCCCGTCGTGTGACGCGGTGAAGTTGAAGAAGGTGCAGTTGCCGGGCAGGACGGGCAGGCTGTTCGCCCACTTGACCAGTTCGCTTGTGTCTCCGCGCAGCAAGGCGTGCAGCAAGAGTGGGGGCAGACTGAAATTGTAGACCATGTGGGCTTCATCGCCATCGCCGAAGTAGCTGATGTTCTCCTCGTGTGGAACATTCGTTTCGGTCAATACGAGGACGTGAGGTGCCAGCACCGCGAAGATGTCGCGAAAGAATTTGATCACCTCATGTGTCTGCCGCAAATGGAGGCAGCTGGTTCCGACCTTCTTCCAAAGGAACGCCACCGCGTCCAGGCGCAGAATTCGCGCGCCATGCGAGATGTAGAGCAGGAATATGTCGAGGAATTCGAAGAACACATCGGGGTTGCGCCAGTTGAGATCCACCTGGTCGGCACTGAAGGTGGTCCACACGTGTGCATCGCCTCGGCGGGTGTGAAATTGCGTGAGCAGGGGTGAGGTTCTCGGTCTGACCACCTGCGAAAGATCGGTGTCCGGCGATTCCTCAACGAAATATTCCCGTCCGGGCAGGTTGCCCTGGATGAACTGACGGAACCAGTTGCTGCTGGTCGAACAGTGATTGAGCACGACGTCAAACATCAGGTCAAAGTCTTCGCCAAATCCGTCGACATGCTTCCAGTCGCCGTAGTCAGGATGCACCTGCCGGTAGTCCACCACTGAGAATCCGTCGTCGGAGGTCCAAGGATAGAACGGAAGCAGGTGAACGGACTTGATTGCGCCGGTCAAATGCTCGGAGGCAAAGCGATGGAGCGCGATCAGCGGCGCGCATTCGTCAGATTGCACGATGTCGGCATAGGTGATCAACGAGACATCCTTTTCGTTCCAGCGTTGCTCGACCGGACGAATCTTCACACCTACGCCGTAGCGGCCGAACACCATGCGTAGACGCTCGAGATGGGCGTCGACATGATCGGGGTAGAGCGTCATCAGGCGGCGGCGGAACCGCTGCATGTCGTCATGTGAAACTTCGATGTGCATCGTTCAGGCCATTCCCAGCAGGTTGGCGATCAATGTCCGTAATCCGTCACGCACCGTGCTGTAGCTGTAGAAGCGGCGGGCAATCTCGTAATTGTATTCGACCATTTCCTGACGGTAGTCGTGGTCCAACAGCACCCGGTTCACCTCGTCCAAATTCTTGCTCGTCACGAAACCGCTGATCATCGGGACGCGGAATCCCTTGGGCTCGATGTCCTGGATGAAGATGGAATAGCGGTTCACCACGATCGGGATCTTGAAGTAGAGGGCCTCTAGGAAGGCGTTGCCGAAGCCCTCGTAGGTGCTCGGGTAGGTGACCAGATCGGCATGCGGATACAGGTCCCAAAGTGTGTACATCTTGCGTCCTTTGGAATCTCGATGGCGATATTCGCTTACGCGATCCCAGATGAATCGCAGGTCGACATTTTCTTCCCGTGCCAGTTCCACCAGCATGTTCTGATATTCGAAACCTTCATCGCCGGCCTCGTGGGAGATCACCAGTTTGCAGCGGGGATTGTTCAACATGCCGACCAGCTTGATCGCGTGTTCAATGCCTTTGCGGGGGACAACCCGGGTGGGTTGGAGAATGAACATGTCCGAGTCCGACAGGCCCAGTTCCTGGCGGACATCGGCGGTGTATTCGTCGATGCCTGGAGGATGATTCTCGAAGTCGAAGACATTTGGCACGAGGAGAGATGAAACTCCTTTGCGCAACGAGAGCTGTTCCTGTGCCTGTTGGTTGATGACCGCGTGTCGGATCGCCGGATTGCGCGCCGGGAAGGCCATGTCGAGATAGTCCTGCACGGCATTGATGGCAAAGCGGTCGCGCTCCCAGTAGAAGTCGTGATTGTGCGAGATGGTCGGGATCTGCGTCTCCGTGATGAATTCTGTGAGGGCGATTCCCAGGGGCACGTGCATCGGGATCGTCAGGACGTTCTGCGGAATCAAGACATCGATGTCGTAGGTTTCCACAAACTTGTAGAGCGTCGACTTGAGATACTCGGCCATCTCGCGGATGCGATGGCTGACCAAGGGACTGCGGCGCGTTGTGCCCCAGATGCGCTGGTTGATCCATTCGTTCTCAGAATGGGTGAAATGCGCTTCCGGTGCGCAGAAGCTGACGCTGGGGGCACGGTCGAGCAGTCCGGCATACCAATGGCTGACGTGTTTGTCCTCCCACAGGATTTCGGCCCACTTGGCGCTCTCTAGGGACACGCCATCGTTGCCGGCCAATCGCGTCGAAACGAACCCAATCCGTTTTTCCGTGGCATAAGCCATGACCCGGCGGGAATTTAAGCCCGCGTCGGCGATTGGGGCAATGCAATGTTCCGAATGCGAAGGATTTTGAACTTTCGTCTGGGTTGACTTGACGAAGGCGGGCGACGTCAGGTCTTTTTTGGCTTCGCACTGTCGGGAATTCTTTGTCTTATCCCCGCCGTCAACGGCACGCCGAAAGGGCGATCCACTTGAAGCAATCAACGATTTAACCGTCCACTTTTCACATGAAGAACTCAGCAATGAAGCTAACACTCACCGCCGCCTGCGTTGTGGCGGTCTCGGCCGAGCCGATTTCCGCCCACGACTGGACCCAGTGGGGGCGCACCTCGTCCAAGAACATGTATTCGCCTGCCAAGAACCTTCCGGCGTCCTTCGACCCCGGCAAGTTCAAGCGCGGCACGGAGGACATCGACAT
Organism: Verrucomicrobiales bacterium; assembly: GCA_038154405.1. GTDB lineage: Bacteria > Verrucomicrobiota > Verrucomicrobiia > Limisphaerales > JAYPXF01. The sequence goes on from JAYPXF010000053.1 coordinate 21,770, forward strand.
GTCCACCACCAAGGGCGTCAAGTGGGTCGCCAAGCTCGGTTCGCAGACCTACGGCAATCCGGTCGTGGCAGACGGTCGTGTTTATGTCGGCACGAACAACGAGAACGCTCGTGATCCACGGCACAAGGGCGACCGCAGCATACTGATGTGTCTCGACGAAAGGTCCGGTGATCTTCTCTGGCAGCTGGTTGTGCCGAAACTGAAATCCGGCCAGGTCAATGACTGGGAGGGACTCGGCATCCTCTCGTCGCCATCCGTCGAAGGGGATCGTGTCTACCTCGTGACCAGTCGTTGCGAAGTCATCTGCCTTGATGCCAAGGGATTTTCCAACGGCAACCAAGGTATCAAGGATGAAGCGCAATACATCGCGGGTCCCGACAAGGATCCGGCGAAGGTTGGCGCCAAGGATGCCGATATTATCTGGGTATATGACATGATGTCCGAACTGGGCGTGTTCCCGCACAATGCCGCGAACAGTTCCCCCGTCATCATCGGCGATCTGGTCTTTGTCTGCACCTCCAACGGTGTCGACTGGACGCAGGAAAACGTTCCTTCACCAAATTCACCGAGCTTCATCGCGGTCCACAAGAAGACGGGTGAGCTCAAGGGTGAAGACGATGCCGCCATCGGCGAAAAAATCTTTCACGGTCAGTGGACGTCCCTTGCCGGTGGCAAGGTGAACGGCAAATGGCAGGTTTTCTTCGGTGGCGGCGATGGACTGCTCTATGGATGTAATGCGGAACCGGTTTATGACAAGAAGGAGGATGTCAGTTTCATCAAGAAGCTCTGGTGGATGGACACCAATCCGAAGGGGCGCTCCGAATACAAGTATCCCGATCCCGACGGTCCGAGCGAGATCAACGCCACCCCGGTATTCTGGGATGGTAAGGTCTACGTTGCCCAGGGACAGGACCCCGAGCATGGCGAAGGTGTCGGCATGTTGGTTTGCGTGGATCCCACCAAGAAGGGCGACATCACCAAGTCCGGCGTGGTCTGGAGCTACGACCAGATCAACCGCTCGATCAGCACGGTGTCCATCGATGAAGAAACGGGTCTGTTGTTCATCGGTGATTTCTCTGGCTTTGTCTATTGTCTCGACGCCAAGACGGGCAAGGAACACTGGGTCTACGACATGAAGGCGCACATGTGGGGCTCCACCCTGGTGGCCGACGGCAAGGTTTATGTCGGTGATGAAGACGGAGACGTCGTGGTGCTGCCCGCCAAGAAGGATTTCAATCCGAAGGACAAAAAGGCCGTGCTCTTCGAGACCAACCTGTATTCTCCGATCTACTCGACCCCGATCGTGGCCAATGGCGTAATGTATATCGGCACGCAGACGCATCTGTACGCGGTTGGCAAGTAAGGCGACCCGATTTCACGGCCTCCGGAAGCGATCCTTTCGGAGGCCTTTTTGCCATTTGAGGCGAATAGTGACGCTGTTCCAATCGGGCGTGATCGTGGTAGGGTGCGACAGATCGCGTGAAACCCGGTCGCCACGTTTGGGGTATAAACTGAATGGAACAGGCGCGGCCGAATACCGAAATGCCACATCCGGATCCACAACCGATTGAATCCGATCCAACCGAGAACCGGTCGGGCAATCCGCCGGTTCATCCCTTGGCGGCGTTGCTGCTGTTGGTCGTGGACAACCTGTGGAGCCTGGGAGACTGGGCACCTTTCGCGTGGATCGTGGTGATCCCGCTCTGTTTCCTTTCGGTCTTCTTTCCCGGGCTTTTTCTCCAGCGCTATGCCAACCATGATGGCTGGGGCAAGTCGTTCGCCAAGTCATTCACCTTGGCGTCGTTGGCGGCTGTGCCGACGGCCATCCTGGGAACGCCGATCGGGGTGGCGTTCCTTGCCTGGGCCGGCGTGGACAAATGGCGCTCGGGCCGCAAGGCGATGGAGATGACGGTTGATGCGGTTTCCGGTGCGACACGACCGGCGCAACCCAAAGTGATCGATCTGCCGGTGGAAGTGAGTCCTGATAAGGTGGTTCCCGCGTCGAAGGAACCAACGATCGAGGATGCCACGCAGCAGACTTCTCAAGCCGCTTCGCAATCTCAATCGCAACCGACTCCGCATACCGAATACTTCATGCCGCCGCCGCAGAAGACTAGCAAGGTGAGCGTGATGTTGCTTTGCATACTGCTCGTGGCGATGTGTTTCACCACGGGTTTCCTGCTATTGAGATACGCCGCGGACAAGATCGAGGCGTTGGCGGGAAAGGTCGGCAACCTGCCGGGGCTCTTCAAGGATCGCGATCCGCTCAATGCGGTGTTCACCGCATCCCTTCCCGAATTGTCCCGCACGGTCGGTGGCAAGCTCGAGATCGCGTCCTTCAAGATGACCGAGGTGTTTGAGCGGACCGACTATGAGGACTTTGTGATTCCCCTCGGAGAGACACGTTCGCAGATTCGCGTGCCGGTCACCTACACCTATCACATCGAGCTGCACGATCCCTGGATGTTGGAAGTCACGAACGGGATCTGCTACGTGACTGCGCCCAAGATCAAACCGGGCTTGCCTGCCATTCACACGGACGGACTGGTCAAAAAAGTTGAGAGCGATTTCCTCACCCGCTTCAAGCCCGGGCTGGATCCGGCGAAACGGATGGAGGATTTTGAGAAGACGCTCACTCCGCGTATGTGGGTGAACGCGAGCAGTCCGAAGTACGTCGCGATCGTGCGCGAGGATTGCCGCAAGACGGTGTCGGAGTTTGTGCGGGACTGGATCATCAAGGAAGACCGCTACAAGGACTATGACATCGACACCGTGAAGGTGATCTTCCCCGACGAAGTCGGCAAGGCGGAAGCCCGCTCCCTGCCAACGCTGATCCTCCGCCAGGACTGATCGCTCGGTCATGAGACCGGCCGCAGTTGTGGGACGTATTTGACCGTGGGATTTAACGAGGCTCCGATACGGACTTGCGCTTGTATGGGTTGGTTCCCACTATGCCGGCCCATTCGGATCAATGCCCGAAGTCCACGAACAGAAGAATCTTATGAAGAACATCCGCGTCACCCTCGCCTTGCTCATTGGTTGCCTGCTGCTTCCGAGTGCAGAGGCCGCCCGCAAACCCAATGTGATCGTCATCATGGCCGACGACATCGGCTACGGCGATGTGAGTTGCTACGGAGCCAAGCGGGTGAAGACGCCGAACATCGACAAGCTGGCGTCCGAAGGAATCCGCTTTACCAGTGGTTACTGCTCGGCTTCCACTTGCACGCCCACGCGTTATTCCTTCCTGACGGGGGAATATGCCTTCCGCAAGAAGGGCACCGGAATTGCGCCGCCAAATTCTCCCGCGGTGATTCCGGCCGGCACGGTTACGGTGGCGACGCTCATGAGAAATGCCGGCTACAAGACCGCCGTGATTGGCAAGTGGCATCTCGGACTCGGCGGCGAGGGTGGACCGGACTGGAACGGTGAACTCAAGCCCGGGCCGTTGGAGATTGGTTTCGACTTCTGCCACCTGCTTCCGACCACGAATGACCGCGTACCTCAGGTCTACGTGCAGAATCATCGCGTGCTGAATCTCGATCCGAAGGATCCCCTCTGGGTGGGCAGCAAGAAGCCGAGCGAAGATCATCCGACCGGCGTCACCCATCGTCACACGTTGAAGATGGACTGGACGCACGGGCACAATCACACGATTCACAACGGCATCAGTCGCATCTGGTACTACACCGGAGGTCACAAGGCCCGCTTCCGCGATGAGGACTTGGCGGACGAATGGGTAAACCGTTCCAACGAGTGGATCACCAAGCACAAGGACGAGCCGTTCTTCCTTTTTTTTGCATCACATGACAACCACGTGCCGCGCATGCCGCATGAGCGCTTTCACGGAAAGTCCAAGATGGGTTTTCGCGGCGACGCCATCGTGGAACTCGACTGGTGCGTGGGAGAACTCATGAAAACGGTCGACCGTCTCGGACTGGCGAAGGACACCATGTTTGTTTTCTGCTCCGACAATGGGCCCGTGATGGACGACGGTTATGCCGATGGTGCTTTGGAAAAGGTTGGCAACCATCGCGCCGCAGGTCCTTACACCGGGGGCAAGTACAGCGTATTCGAAGGTGGGACGCGCACGCCTTTCATCACCCGTTGGAAGGGACGCATCAAGCCGGCGGTTTCAGACGAAGTGGTTTGCACGATCGATCTGGCATCCAGCCTCGCAGCCTTGGCCAAGACCAGGGTTCCGAATGATGCGGCGCCGGACAGTTTCAACGTACTGGGAGCATTGCTTGGAAAGAAGGATGCCAAAGGTCGTGCCCATCTCGTTCAGCAGGACAATGGTCGCGGCAACAACTACGGATTTCGTGTCGGCAAATGGAAGCTGCAGCGTCACGACTCAAAGCGCGCCCGGAACGTGGTGGTTGAAAAACTCCTCGCCAACACCCCGGTGAAACAGTTTCGCCTGTTCGATCTCGATGCTGATCCGGCTGAAAAGAACGACGTCATGGGCAAGCACCCAAAGGTCGCCGAACGCATGATCAAGCAGTTGGCTGAGATCATCGAAGCCGGCCGCAGCCGGAATTAGTTGTTGGGTATCCGGCTCTTGGCGCGGGCGGGCAACATCCCTTGGGGAGAGCTTACCTGCGAGGGGGAGAGTACCTGCGAGGCCACTTCGGAGTCCCGGAGGGAGATAGCCTTGGGATTGCATCTTTCAACTCTTCGGGATGCTCCAGGGCTCGCGAGGACTCTCGCCCCACCAGGGATGGTTGACCGCTTGCGCTGGGAACTGACGCGTTCGTCTACTCGATCGTGATGTCGAGTTTGAGGCGTTCGAGCGTGCGGCCTTCGGAGAGGGCGAGATCGGAGAGTGCCTTGTTGTAGTCAGCCAAGGCGTTGATTTCGGATGAACGCGCCGAGGTGAGATCTCGCTGCAATTGCAGCACGATGAAGCTGGTGCTCTTGCCGATCTCTAGTTTCTTTTCCTCGGCTTCCAAGGCGACCTCCGCGAACTCCCGCGACTTGCGCGTGGTGGCCACCTGATCGTAGGCGGTTTGTGCGCTTTCAATGTTCAGCGCAACTTCCGTCATGATGGTCTGCTCCTGGTTCTTGAGATTCAGCAGGCTGCGGCGATTGCGAACCTTCTGCATCTGATACTGTTTGCGTTGGGCACGATTGCTGAGCGGAAACGACAATACCGCTCCTACCGAATAGCGGGGGCTGTCGCGATCGGCGACGCTGTTCAACACCCCGGAGAATTCCTGGTCGTTGCCGTTGAACCCGGCGGATGCGGTCAGGTCCAATTGCGGGAAAAGTTGGTTTTTGCGGAACTTCAGGTTCAGCCCATCGTTTTCGATCCCGATCCGGGACTGCACAACGTCCGGGCGTTGGCGCAGGGCGATGCCCCAGCTCTCGTGCAGATCGAATGTCTGGGGAATTGCGATGAGTTTCTCGGTCGGTTCAATGTCAATCATGCGCCAAGTGGCGATATCATCAGTCAGCATTCGCTTGAGCGAATAAGCCTGGGCGATCAGTCCTCGCTGGGCCGATCGCAGGCTGGATTGGCGGGCCGCCACCTGGGATTCGGTCTGCTTCTCGTCGAGCGGCGCCATCACGCCGACCTCGACCCGACGCTTGTTGGCGCGAAGCAGTTCCTCGGTCAACGCCAGGGCCTGTTCCTGCACGCGCACGCGATCGCGAGCCAAGATGAGGTCGTAGTAGGTGCGTTCCACTCGCGTGACGAGTCTCATGATGGCGTCCTTCAAGCCAAGTTCGGACGAGCGGAGTCCGTTCCGGTTCACGCGAATGTTCAGCCGTGTGCTGTCAATCCAGGCGTTCCGAAGCAACGGTTGCCGGAGGGTGAACGATGTACCGCCGGAAGAGTTCTCGAAAGGTCCGCCGGGCGTCGTGCCTTCGCGATGGTTCAGGTTGGCGTTCATGCCGTAGGACAAACCGCTGGCGGCAGAACCGTTGATGCCGGAGGAGTACCGTTCAGACGTCGTCTCCGTTCCGGCAAATGCCCGATTCTGATCATCGACACCACCGGGGGATGAAGAAGTGGTGAAATCGGTCGAGATCCGAAACGACGGATCATAGGCCATGAGGGACAGGTCCAACTGATGCCGCGCAAGTTCCGGGCTGATTTTGCTGACCTGGAAACCGAGGTCGTTCTCCAAGGCGAGCTGTATGCAGTCGCGCAAGGAAAGCTCCTGGCTGACCTTGTTTGCTGCGCTCGAGTTCACGGAGAACAGGTTGTTTAGCAGGACAATTGTGATGCTGACCGAAGCCAGACGAATGAGTTTCGAGTTTCGCGCCATCTTGGGTGAAATACTTTTCCCGATTCTGGAAAGCAGGTGATGAATGGTAAAGATCATCTTTGTGGGGGCATTGCAGCCGGATCGTTCAGCTGGCTGTTGCGGCGACCGCGTCCGTATCTTCCGCTCCGGTTTGTTCGTCCACCACCTTGCCGTCGAACAGATGGACGGTGCGCTCGGCATAGCGGGAGAATCTGTCGTCGTGCGTGACCATGCAGATGGTGGCGCCGTCCTGATGCAGTTCCTTCAGCAGATCCATTACGGCTTCGCCATTCTTGGAGTCCAGATTGCCGGTCGGCTCGTCCGCCAGCAGAATGGAAGGTTTGCCGACGAGCGCACGGGCTACGGCTGCCCGCTGCTGCTGGCCACCGGAAAGCTGGGACGGGTAGTGTTTGATGCGGTGCGCCATGCCGACGCGTTCGGCACGTTCGGATTTGGCCATGCCGCGATACGTCAACGGCAGTTCGAGGTCCTCGAACACGGTCAGGTCGCCGATCAGATTGAAACTCTGGAATATGAAGCCGACTTCACGGTTTCGGATCCGGGCGCGTTCCGAGAAATTGATGCCGGCGACCGGCTGGCTGTTGAGCGTGTATTTACCTTCGCTTGGCGTGTTCAACAGGCCGAGGATCGAGAGGAGGGTGGATTTGCCACAACCGGACGGCCCGGCAATGGAGACGTATTCGCCCTCGTTGATATTGAGCGTGATGCCCGATAGTGCGTGGGTCTCCACCTCGTCGGTGTAGAACACCTTGGTGATGTCTTTGAGTTCGATCAGGGGTTTCTTTTCGTCGCTCATGATTGGATAGGTTACTCAAAACGGATCTTGTCGTATTCCTCGAAGTCGTACACGTCGTAGAGGATGACCTTGTCGCCCACTTCGAGGCCTTCGGAAACTTCGATGACGCTGACGGAACTGCGTCCCCATTTGACGGGAACCAACAGGCCGATGTTGCCGTCTTCGACAACCTTGAAGACTTTCGCTTCGGCGTCGGGAACGGCTCGGACGGGGCGGCCGACGTAGAGCAGATTCTCGAGCCGTTCGATCTCGATCGTTCCATCCACGCTCAAATCCGGGCGGGCGCCGTCGGGCAGGGGACCTTCAAGTTTCACATCGACCGTCACGGTACCGTTGTTCACCGCCGGATCCACGCGGACGACATTGCCGGCAATGATGCCGTTGCGGGTGTCGATTTCCGCAACCTGCCCGAGGGTGACGTCTTTGACCTGAGTTTCAGCGATCTGCACCTCCACCTTGAGGCGTCCGGGGATGACAATCTTGGCGAGTGTGGTGTTGGCACCGATGCGTTGGCCGATCTCCAGTTTCCGATTGTCACCGACTTCCTGCAGCACGCCGGTGATGCCGGCGCGGACGACCAGGTTTGTAAGCTGCTCTTTCTTGATCTCCAGGGCGGCGCGCATCTTGAGGATGTCCGCATCCTTCACGGCCAGCTGCGCATCAGCGGATTTCTTGTCCATGGTCACGCTGGCGACTTCGTTGGAATAGCGGGCTCCAAGAT
>JAYPXF010000054.1:0-1294 GCA_038154405.1 Verrucomicrobiales bacterium
TGGTATGCTGAAGCGGGGTGTGGCTCAGGCGGCGGCTCTGAGGTGAGCCGATCGATTCTTCTGCCAGTTGAGCGGGGTCAGTTGTTCGACCTCCTGGTTGCTCGTGCGTGGCAGGCGGGTCAGGACTTCTGGTTGGGCCCAGACTCCAACCATTGCGTATCTCAGTCCACTTGTCCACGGCGGCAAACATTCTCCCTTGCAGGAGCACTTTTGATCCGGTGTTTAAAGCTTTGGTGGTTGGGCTAGCAACTCGACTGCCACCAAACTTTCCCAAGCTTCATTCAGTGCTGTATAGCTTTAATTTATTGCGGAGCGTGCGAACGGTGATTCCCAGCTTTTCAGCAGCCCTCGTGCGGTTGCCAGCACTTTGTTCAAGAATCTGTAAAATATGTTCTTTTTCCAGTTCCGCTAAACTCACTGCAGGGGACTCAAGGGAAAGCGCCGGTTCGTTTAAATCCTCGGTGGATATTTTCGTCGCAGTTTCAATCCTACTGTTCGAATTGGGCAGCTTGCTATCCAAGCCAAGGGTCTCCGGTTCAATTAATTCGCCATCACCACTCATGATGACCGCCCTCTCAATGACATTTTCTAACTCACGGACATTTCCCGGCCATGAATGCCGAGCTAAAGCCGCGATCGCCCTATCCGAAATTCCATGAATGCGAATCCCGTGTTTTCGGGAGAAACGCCCTACGAAATGCTCTGCCAAAAGCGGAATGTCTTCAGTGCGCTCGCGCAATGGCGGCACATAAATAGGCACGACATTCAATCGATAGTACAAGTCGGCCCGGAATTCCTTCCGCTTGACACTTTCTTGCAGCGACCGGTTAGTGGTCGCAATGACGCGGCAATCCACCTTAATGGTCCGACTACCACCGAGACGCTCCAATTCCCGCTCCTGCAAAACCCGAAGCAACTTTGCTTGCACCCCCAGAGCCACCAGCCTCTTCCTCACCTCCGAGGGCCCCACCCAGTAGCGCGACTGCCACGGCGCCCCCGGCAGCAATGCCTGCCACCGTGCCTGTCTCAAAGCCACCTTCCTGCTCAGCAGTGCATTCTTCAGCTTCCGGGGTACAGGCCACAGGTACTTCTTCACCGCAGCCAGTCATTAGAAAGAGCGTGAGCAGACTGGAAACGAATCGAATTATCAGCTTTCTGATGATGATCAGGATACTGTCAAGCATTTAAATAATAATCTAAATCTTGTCACAATTACTGTGAATTTGTTGTCGGAATTGAGATTTAAAGCTCACATTTGCCAGGATCTAACCAAATAAATCAAACTTTGTAAAGC
>JAYPXF010000054.1:1304-5041 GCA_038154405.1 Verrucomicrobiales bacterium
AATTCCCGCTCCTGCAAAACCCGAAGCAACTTTGCTTGCACCCCCAGAGCCACCTCGCTGACCTCGTCCATTAAAATCGTCCCGTTATGCGCCAACTCGAAACGACCCTCACGCTTGTGCGTAGCACCAGTGAAGGCTCCTTTTTCGTGGCCAAAAAACTCACTTTCGATGAGTGTTTCGGGAATCGCTGCACAATTAACCTTGATATAGGGCTCTCGAGAACGGGCACTCTGCGAGAATAAAGCTCGGGCGATAAGTTCTTTCCCCGTTCCACTCTCCCCTTGAATCAGAACGGTCGCATCCGTCTTTGCAACCCGGCCAATTAGTTCCGATAGTTTTCGCATGGGCGCCGAATTGCCCAAAAGTTCCATACTCGACCGCTCAGCTGGAACATTGTTCAGGAAGTTGTTGACGGTTATCAACTTCGTGTACTTCACCGCTTTGCCGATCGCGACATCAAGTTGGGCCATTGAAAATGGCTTAACGAGATAATCGAAGGCTCCACGCTGCATACATTCAACGGCCGTCTCCACCGTGGATTGTCCGGATATCACGATGACCATGGTGGAAAGGTTTTGCTTCTTCAGACTTTCCAAGAGATCAAGACTGTTGCCATCCGGCAGGTTAATATCCGCAATCAAGAGGTCACAACCCTCTGTATCCAAATACTTCTTGCATTGCGCAATCGAACCTCTTTCGGCTACCTGAAATCCCTTGCCTGTGAGGTGCATTTGCAAGGCTGTACGCAGGCCTGCATGGTCTTCAAGTATGAGTATTTTTTCAATTACCATCGAGCGACAACGCAGGGAATGCGTCCTCCTTATCAAGCATTGAATGCCGCGCCGACCCTCTTGAAAACAGCCGGAACTGCTCTTGCCGCATCCTTCCTAGGGCCACCAACCGCATTGAATCTAGTTTCCTTCGCCAATGCCTGATCGATTTCAGCCAGTGCCATCAGCAAAGCGTCCTGAGTTACCTGCAGTTGCCTGACAAACTCAATCGAACTGGCCCTGTCAGAATTGGAAAGGCCTCGCCACCAATCACCTACCATACGTATTCCGGCTACCAACGAATCAACCTTTTGTTTGTTGATCACTTCGCCGTTTTCGCGGATTTCTGACGTGAGCTCATCACATGTGCGCTTGAAGCGAACTAGATCACTTATTGCCTGGCTTTTTTCCATTCCCAATCACTTGAAGTTTTGTATCGATACCTTCCCGCCAATTTACAAAAGAATTTCTTACCCCTGCCATATGAACTATCGTCTCCATACTAGGTGGTAGCGGTTGGTCTAGTTTATCGCCCAGCTTGGCCACCATGCCGAAATATTTTTTGGCGTTGCTGCCGTCACCAACGCGCTGATATATCAGTCCCAACTGATATGCCAGTGGAATGCTCCAAGACGGAGAAGTGTCCAACTCAAGCAATTTCTGATAAACATCCAGAGCACCCAAGTGGTCGCCCTCGATGTAGAGTTCGTTGCCGATAATGTTTCCTGCACGCTGTTGCCAGTAATTCCAATCGTCACCGGACCGTCCTGCCTCGTGACTCCCTTGAGCTTCCTTCAAAAGGTAATACAACTGATTCAAGGCCCCTGTCTTGCGACGCAAGCTCAAAAGCGAACGAGCATGGAGATATCGAACCTCCAATACATGGCTATGCTGATCGAACAATCCGTAAAACAATTTAGCCAAGTCTCCAACTTTCGCATGCTTATCAGCCATGAAACATGTGTGTAGCCGCTTGTAAAGAATCAGGCCCTTGTCCAGTTCCGGAGCTCGCAACTCATAAAGGCGCTCATAAAAATCCTCGGCTCTGTCGTATTCACCTGCACCATAGTGTGTATCCGCTATTTCAACCTGCGCGAGGAGTGCTGTTCTGCGATAGGATGTGGATAAATCTTTTGGTCGCCGGACAGAAATCGCCAGGACCGCATAAAATTTCTGGAGGGCGAGCGACCTTACGCCCAGCGTGCGGTAGATAATGCCCTGCCTTAGCAGAGCATCTGGAACGCGCTCCGCTTCACGATACCGACGGACGTATTGCGAGAAAACCTGAATTGCGCGAACCCATTCTTGCTGCTGTTGAAGAGTTACGCCCAGTTCATAAAGCGCGCTGGTTTTCACCTCAGTGTTGACCAACGGGGACTCCAAAACCTCGATTAGGATCGTCCCCGCTCGTTCAGCATTCCCCTGCTCCCTAAGTTTTCGGGCTTGTAATATCTTTGCCAAGTCGCGAGCCGCCGCCGAATCGGTCCCGTAACCCGAGGGGTCTTTAGGTTGGAGCAGATTTGGATTTTCAATCAGATCCTTGGAGATTTCGAGCCACAATTCTTTAGCCGTCTTCGCCGAATTGGGGGTCGCGCTCCCATTTTCCATACTTGGAGACGACAAAATACGACCGTCAGAAGTGTTCTGATTCGTCAAGCCAACCACGGGACTTTCTGTGGAGACTGTATTATTGGCCCCGGAAGCAAGCAAAGCCGCGCACATGAAAACGGCGAGTGTTACAGGAAGCTTTGAGTAGTTAAACCGTTTAAGAAACTTCATTTTAGCGGCGGTGAAAAACGGAGTTCTTTTCGTCCGCGTTCCGCTTTCCCTGTGTTGGCGTTCATTCCAAGAAAGAAGGGGATCAAAGAACGCAAACTCTGGTTCACCTCCTGTTCGTAAGGGTCGGAAACGACGGTCTTGACGGGAATGTTCTGAGAGACAGCCCCCACGACGGTCACCTTGTCCTGCAGACCATTTGTTGGAACTGCTATCACAGGAGTTGAGTCAACCATGTTTGTGGTATCCAGCGATGATAGGATGCCCCCGGATTCGTTAGAATCTGCATTCAGTTCATGTTCCGGCTGGGTGTTATCGTCAAGGGTATTCACATCAACCACAGAATCGCCAGATTTCGCAGATTCTGTGTCAAGCCCCGGCTTGACCGGAGCCAACGCCTTAAGAAGTTTTCTGGCTTCACTTTGCGACAGTGCCGGTGCGTCCACGATCGACAATGGCGATTGTCTGTCCCGGGTCAGATAATTTACGCTTTTGAGGTCCACCCGACGGCCAGGTAAAACCTTTATACCAAATTCACTCAACACTCCATCGAGGGGGTTCTGTGCAGCATAACCGTGCAATGCCTGCAAGGTTAGCAATACCACAACAAGCAAGCGCCTCGCGCAACAATGCAAGGCTAGACTACCAGATTCATCGCAGACCCTTTTTTTTGTCATTTTACTTCTACAGTGCCTCGCAGGTCTTGGCCCACTTTCGACAAAGATTTGTGATCTCATCAATTTATGGTTAATGCAAGAAATCTTCATTTTTGCTTTTGCGCGTCATCAAAAGCCAACCTCAGAAGACCCGCCGCCGTGGGCAGAACGCTATCGAGCTCTGCAATTCTCAAGTTGACCTGCTCGATTGTATGGTTCTGCTGGAACGCAATAAGTCGGCGATACCAGTCGATAAACGCCTGGGAAATAGTTTTTTCCGCATGCTGCGGGCAATCGAAATTTCTGCCAGCAACCAGTGAACAAATCGCATAGGCAGCAATAGCTTCAAATCCCTGATCCATCTGATCCTCTGCCAGATCCCGCCAAAGATTCCCAGCTTCCCCGCTCCTACCTGAGAGCAACATCACCTCAGCTTTCTGACGTCGTATCATCCTGTCTGTTGGATAAAACCGCTCGGCTTCACAAATCCAATCTTCAGCCACTTGGACGGTCATTGGTTCTCGAAGCGCAATAT
>JAYPXF010000054.1:5051-26471 GCA_038154405.1 Verrucomicrobiales bacterium
CATCACCAATGACGCCATGCAGGACTTGCAGCGCATGTACCGTATCCCCTCTGGAGGCCAGATAGCGTGCAAAATCAACGCACAGTGGAATTGAATCGGGATCTTGACCGAATGCAGCATCGAAGTGCTTCTCTGCCTTTTCATCACCCAATTTTGAAAGACAGAGGGCGAGACAGTGATCAACCGCTGCACCAACCACATGCTCGCTAGCTGGAGTGAGGCTTGGTTTGTGCCTCTTTTTCAGGCAGTTTCTGAATGCACTAGCGGCTAGCTTATGGTCGGAAAGTCGCAAGTGGGCCAATCCAAGCAATAACTCTTGGGATGCCGTCAGCGCCGAGGATGATGCCAAGGGCGATAGCAAAACCGACAGCGCGGCGTCGGTTTTCCCCTGCCCGAGTAATTGGGTGGCAAACTGGGTTACCAGAGCTTCCCTTAATTCGGGTGTCTGCGACTCCGAAGTTGCGGAACCGAAAGCAGAAAATGCCTCTGCGTAATAGCCCAACGCGGCCTGTGCCTGGCCTGATTTGGCTAACTCCAGTCCTAGGTTCATCAGTAAGTTGGCGTCATTAGGAAATTCTTCAACCGCCAATTCGAGCAGACGGATGTTGCGCGCCTGCTTCCGGCGATCTTTGACCAACCCGTCTTGGTAACCTCGATGGAACAAGGAGGGCCCGCCGATCCGATGCTGCAGTCCCCATTCAGCACGTCGCACTTCGACACTGCTGGAAACCTGTTCATGGATCCGCCCAAGAAAAAAAAGCCCGGGAGCGTTCCGGAAGAGCCTGGGTACGTGACTCTTGCCGAGATGCTCCCGCCCCGCGTCGATGATAGGCAGTCGCCATGCCAGCGTATCACTACGGGACATGGCTGAGCGCAGTTCTCCTTCACCATCTGGCATCAACTCTTCGTCGGCATCGATGAAAAGAATCCAATCACCACGTGCATGCATTAGCGCTTCGTTACGAGCGGCACTGAAATCATCCGCCCAATTCATGTGATGCAATTCTGCACCAAACCTATCGGCAATTTCGACTGTCTCGTCAGTCGATCCCGTGTCCACGACAATGATCTGATCAGCGACATCCTTCACCGACCGTAAGCAATCTCCTATGAAAGCGGCCTCATCTCTCGCAATCATGATGACGCTGAGACGCCCCCCGCACGGGGGCATTTTCATCCACGCCTGACTGTTAATCTTTCCGGACTTACGGAGCGATTTCTCAAGTTTTCGTGCACGATGATACCCCGGCGCCATGGCCCGTGCATACGAGACACATTTCCGGGCAATACTAGCGTCACCTGCCTCCCGGGCTATCTCAGCCAGCATAGTCCACGCTTCCGGATGGAAAGGCCGGAGTTGCACGGCATGGGTCACGGCTCGCCAAGCAGGCTCAAATTGTCGCTTTTCAAGAAGAGCGCGAGCGTCTGAAAGCTCCCCAAGGCGGGCTACATCCGGCAGCACAACTTTTGCTTGACGCGATCTAAGCTTCTGAATTCGCCGTTCCTCTTCCAACCGCTTTTCCCATGCTTGCTGGGCAGTTAATGCTGCGATTTCGGCGGCTTTCTCCCAACTCCAGTGACTGCGCACATGACGGCTTGCGGCCTCGCCCTTTGCCGATACCTGAGCCGGGTCGGCATAGGCTTCAAAAAGGAATTTCTTCAAGGAGTTCACGCATGGTTGAAGGAGCCAACCATTACCGTCCAACTGCATTCCGCTAACACTGTGTCCAACCCTCTGCTTCGTGGCCGGAAGCCGCCAGACATAAGGCTCAACGGCAAAGTCGTCGGTTGCGCCACCACCAGTTACGATCGCCGGCAATCCGCAAGCCATACCCTCCAAAACAGGCAGGCCAAATCCTTCACCCCGGTACGGGTGGACGATACAATCGCAGGCCGTATAGAGACCCGCCATATCCTCATCCGCCATCTCGCAATCCAAGTAGAGGATCTCCGGCGCATTGTGCCCCATTCGGGCAACCTCTATCTCATCCGCCATGGTCTGCCCCTTGTAAAAGCTTGTTCCGCCAAAATCCTTGATAACCAGACAGACGTCGTCTTTGGAGTCAAACACCTCGAGGTAGGCCTGTAGAAGAAGATCAATGCCCTTCCGGTGGATCGTTCCGCCCACAAATAGAAACTTGAAAGTCTTTTTTGTAGCCAGAGAGATAGGAACCGCGTCTGGGTTAAAGCGATCTGGATTGATTCCCAGCGGGACAACCTTGACTTTCGCGGGGTCCACACCCGATTCCACATAAACGCGACGCACGTATTCGGTATACGCCCAAACCTGGTCTACTTTGTCCACTTCTTCCAGCCATTCAGCTGGTAGGGACCCAAACTCCCACGGCTGGCAATGAATACGAATGCCGGAACGCACTTCCGACCAATCCGGCGGCCAGTTATGACGGACAGTAATCTGCGTGTTTTCCTTTGACCTGTTCTTGAGGCTGCGTGCAACCCTTTTCAACTCAGGGTTTGCAAGTGGAGGAAGGGCATTCTTGCCCACTCGAGTGACTTTTATCCCGTCCATCTCAGCCAACCGCCCAGACAGTTCGCGATTGACGTGTGAAAGACTTCCTCTGTCCAAAAAAGAACCCTCCCAAGCCAAACTTAGCGGTTTGCGAGAATGCAACAACCCCTTCATTCCCGCGCCCAGGGAGTCCAGTCTGTCAACATTATGGCAGGCTGGGAGGGAGGGCAAATTGAGCTTATTCTCAATTTCAGAGAGTCGTCTAATCACTTTCTCTGCTACCGCCTCGCGGCTGTAATGCGCCACCACGTGTGCACGAGCTTGCCGTCCCAATACCTCTCCCGCTTCTGGCTGGGATTGAAGTTGGCGCATGGCGTCCCCCAATTCAGCCTCGCATGGATCCGCCCACATATGCCCCTTGTAATGCCAGATCTCCGGCTCCAATCCACGTGCCTCGACCAGTTCGTAATCAATCAGGACGGCTGTATCCTCAGTCATGAATTCGGTGTTGCCACTCCAGTTGGTGGCAAGCACTGGCAAACCCATACTCATTGCTTCGTGATGCGGACGTCCCCAACCTTCACCGCGACTGATCCCCACCAGGCAATCTACCGCCTTGTAGAGTCGTGGAAGTTCATGACTCGAAACCTGCTCTGTCAGCAGTTCAATCCGTGGCCATTCTTTGTCTCCAAGATTCAGCGTGGCGGCAAATTCACGAACCTCGCGCCAAAGCGCAGCGGCGGGGTCGCCGTCGGGTCGGCCAAACTGGTAGGTCCTCAGATAGAGGCAGACATCATCGTCAGCCGAAAACTCACGGAGATAGGCCGTCAAAATGACATCCCATGCTTTCCGGCTCGACCATTCAAAGATTGATAGGAAGTTATATGCAGCCTTGTTCGGCAGTTCCAAGGCCTCGTGTCTTGTGGGATCGAAGAAAGTCGAGTCTACCGCGCCAGGTATGACAACCAGTTTGTCGCGCTCCACACCACTATTGGCAAAGGTCTCCAGATTGAATTTGCTGGGAACCCAGATTTCGTCCATACGATTGCAGGCCGCGACCCACTCAGGCGGAATACGATCCGTTTCATACATCGTTCGACCGATGCAATAATCCGCGTTCGGGGGGCGGAAAAAACCGTTGGCAGGATTGTGATTGATTACAATACCTCCGTCGAGGGACCCGCAGCGGTCTCGCAGATTGAACAGTTTTTCTCTCTCCTCGGGAGCCAAACCATTTACAAACTTTTCCGAGTAAATTGGATTATGGTGTTTTAATCCAAGGTTTAATCGGTCTGCAAGCGGAACCAAAAAATCAATCGCTTCACTAGCGTATCCACTAGGATTGAAAACCGGACCAAACCAACGAACCGGGAGTTCCGGATCTTTGGGACGGTCGCCCTCTAACCGGCGAACGACTACATTATCATTCTGGGTATACCGATCATCATCATGAGTCACGGTGGAGTAACGGTTGAAGCTGATTGATATCCCTGCGTCATGAAGCCGGCTTGAAAAGTCGAGATCTTCGTCTTCGTAAAACCCACGTCCTTCATCCCATTTCACATTTCGTCCAACCTCCGCCTTCATGATGCACAGACCGCCGGTGACATAGGTGTGCGAATCCGTTTCATCATAGTCGAGGAGACTATGCCCCTTGGGGCCGCCGTGCGTTGCCCAATCCCAATAGCGCGAGCCGTCCGGATTCAAAAGGCGGACACACAGCACCTGCCAGTTTTCACCAAAGTTCTGGATACCTGCGGCAAAGTCGCCATGGAAAAGCATGTCATCGTCGCATACTACAAGGCGATCGTATTGGGCACGTTCGGTAAGGCGGTTGCGCATCTCGCCAAGCCGGCCGTTGCGAGCGCCATCCACAACGGGAACGATCGTCACATCATCACCGAGTCCTTCGGGCGGTTCGCCACCGACGAGAATCTCCCTGGTTTCAAAACCGGTGGCGCGAATGGATTCAAGCGTGGCCTTGAGTTTATCTGGTTTCTTGCCGTTTGTAATGACACAGAAGGACCAGCCGGATTTTAATTCGGTCTGAGCGGCTGTCTGCTCGTCGGCACCAAGGGCATGTTCGAGTTGGTTGACCATTTGTTCGATCTCCGGGTTCTGGAGGCCCAGGTCCAAGGCGCGCCGATAGTGGGTCAGCGCATCGGCGGGGTTGTCCTGCTGCAATGATTCCATACCCGCGCGAATCGCGGTTTCGATCTCCGACGAGAGTTCAGATTCATCACCGCCGAGATCGGCAAGATTCCGGCGAGCCAGTTCGTTCTCTGGATCCAATTCCAGAATATGTTCCAGCGATACGCGGGCGGTCTCGATATCACCCGCCTCATAAAAGCACTTGGCCATTGCCATGATGGTGTCCACGTCATCGGGCAACCGGGTGAGAATCGCTTCGCCCGTAAGCGAGGCGGCGGGCCAGTCTTTGCGCTGAACCTGAATCTGCTGGAGTAGCTTCAACGCATCGATGTTGTTGGGGTCCAGTTCCAATGCCTTGTGCACGTTGGCCGAGGCCTTCTCAACAGGATCGGCTTCGAGAAGTGCTTCGCGGAACAACACGCGATGTTGTTCAAGCATCTGCCGCCATTCGAATTTCTCAACAACCGACTTGCGGGCCGCCCTACCAAGCAAGACGCGTAACTCCGGATTATCGCGGAGCTTTTCTACCGCCAGCACAAACGCTTCGGTCTTTCGTTCCACGATCAGGGCGCTTTGGCCATCGGTGAGGTATTCGGGCACCGTGCCATTGTCAGTCGTGATAATGGCTCGTTCCATGGCGGCGGCTTCCATCAGGGAATTGTTGTTGCCCTCCAATTCCGAGGAGCAGACATAGGCATCAATCGACTCGTAGAACTCTCGCATCTCCGGCAGTTCGAGCTTGCGATCCATGTAGCCGCAATAGACGAGTTCCACACCCTCTAGATCGCCGAGCGGCTTGATGATTTGTTCGAAGCCCTTGGTGGGATTCACGCGATTGCCAGCCCAACCGATGCGAAGCTTCTTTTCGGTTGAGTTCACCGCTTTGTTCGTCTTGAAAAAACGGGTATCGACGCCGTGCGTCAGGGAACGCACGCCCGGCAACACTGGTTCAAAAATGTCGCGCAGTTTCTCGGACACCACATGCACCGTGCCGAAATGCTCATTAAGATACTTGGCGAAGAACTTGAAGTTGTGATCTTTCCAGGAAGTATGGGAACGGATGCCGGTCATGTATTTAGCTGGATTCTTGATCTGGTCCTGCGTGATCAGGTTCCATTCCAGCGGATAAATCAAATCGTAGTCATCCTCATTGTAGGGATGATTCTGCAGGCCCATGTCGAAATCGAATTCGTCGCCCAAGGCCGAGGAGATTACCGCGCAGTGACGGGCAAATATCCAATCCGCCACATCGGCAACCAGATGAATTTTCGGCTTGGCCGGCATGGGTGCCGATTCGGCCACTGTCTGATTGAACATGGCGGGAATGACGTTGCTCGGCTCACTGGCATCTTCCTCAACAACCTGATTGAACAGCAATGGTGCCATTGGCGGTGGAGTCGAAGGTGTCTTGGTAAATCCTTTGGCAACAGATTCCCGGGCAATCATGTAGACCTTGCGCGGAACGCGTTGAGCCTCAGTGAACACCTGCGCGATGGAGTAGCCGCGTGCGCTCAACAGATCGCGCAAATCGGATTCGGAAATGCGCGTCTTGTATTCGGACGGGCGACGTTCGACCTCAGGCTTCTGCATGTCCGAGGTGAGATACTCGTTACCGGGCACGTGATTGTAGGCATCGTCAATTGCATCCAGCACGAACACTCCGTCATCGCTGAGCCTGGCAAGATACTCGTCGAGAAACTCCGAAAGACTGAAACCGTCAATCAGCATGGTCCAGTTGAGCGCCTCAATGATGTCGAACTTTTGTCCGTCCAAGGTCTTGGGATGGAGACCGTCATCGACCGAGAACGAAGCGGGAATGCCATTCTCCTGCGCAATGTTGTTTGCTGCTCCAACAACGCTTGGATCCACATCAATCCCGGCAAGTTGATTGAAGCCGTGCTCGGCCAGCCAGAAAAGGTTGTACCCGGCACCGCAACCGACGGATAAAACGCGGGAAGTGTTCGGCAGGTTATCCGCAATCCAGAAACAGGGCTGCCAGACATCCCAACGGTTGGCGCGGTCTTCGAAGACGTATTTGAACCAGGCCGGGGCTTCGCTTCGTTCAAGGGCGGAAAAGACTTTGGCGGGTTCGAGTGAGAGCTCGCGGCGTCGCGGCTTGCTGCGAATCTCCACCGGAGCGGCAGAAGTTACCGGAGCCTGTTTGCTTGCCGTGTATTGCTCGTGATACTCGGTCATGGTGCACGAACTGATACCGAGTTGCTCGGCGTGTTCGAAGACGCGTTTCAATTGATCCAGATATTTAATGACCTCCAGTTCGCTCTGCGGATAGGGACTGGCGCCGGCGATGATTTCGACGTTGTGGAACATCATCACCAGCGGACGATGAACACCGTTTTGCACGGGTTGCGCCGCGACGTGATCCATGACACGAATGAGTGTGTCCGCATCGGAATACCAAGGGCGGAACCAAATGGGTTCATTGGGTGTGTTCGATTGCACCGTGCCGGTCGGCAGGACGGTCACGGGCAATTCCAGAAAGTGGCTCTTGCCGGGCTGCCAGATGTCGCCATTGGGTGCAACCGCGTACGGATATTCGGGAAAGCCGGAAAAGTCGGGGAACTTCTCCCCTTTGCGACTGGTCCACGTGATATGCGGCGTGACGCTGGAATCGATGACGTACCCGAGATCGCGAAGAATACGGCCGGTATCGTGACTGATGCCGAAGCGGCCGGCGCGGAAGGATTTCGGGTCGTGACCGAACTGCTGTTTGAACATCTCGGTGAGCGCCGCCATTTTGCGGGTCTCTAGATCGGCACCGTATTCCCATTGCATCTCGTCGGTGATCGAACCAGCGAAGTCCCAGGTCTTGATCTCGGGAACGATATAGTCGCCGTGCAGATGGGTGGTCAGTTCGACATTCTTGGCTTCGGAGAGTGCGGCTATCGATTCCGCATCGCACATCACTTCGGGACTGATCAGGTAGGTGGGACGAATGCCGAAGTCGTTGAAGAGCGGTTGCAAACGATCGGTGACACCTTCGGTCGCGCCGCGGAAAGTGAGCGGCGAAGCCGTGCACCAGTTCGCGCTCTTGTCGCATTCGGTGTCAATGGTGACCAGCAGACGGGTGGGCAATGTGTTCATGATACGCAGGCGGAGGGATCACTTGGATTCGGGTGCCGCAAAAACGTTTGAAGCGAAGTCTTCATAAGCCGGCAACCTGGGTTCGGAGGACATGCGGGATGCCATTCTGGTCGAGCGTGTCAGCCATGACGGCGGCAAGTTCACGCCAGCGGCGTTGGAACGTGGTGTAGTCGGATGTGGGAGACTCGAGTTCGGAGACGAGCGCGGCATCGCTGTATTCCTGCACGGCGTGATAGGGGACACCCACCATGTTGCAGAACTCAGAAGTACGGGTATCCGTGGCGAGAAAGATCGAAGGCAGACCATAGACCAGCGAGAGCATGCCGAAATGCAATCGGAATCCAACGGCGCGATCGCTATCGGCAATGGTCTGAGTAAGTGGACCTTGTTGCCATTTGGGATCATGTCGGTATTCCACACCGAATTCGTCGTGCAACTGCCTGGCCAGATCGAGGTCGTATGGGCTTTGCAGCACCAACGTTGGTTTGAAACGTTCGCAGAGCAGACGCAGGGTCCTTTCCTGTTTCTGGTTCCAATGTTCTTCGACGTGCAACAGGCGGGCACGAATGGAAAGCGCAACTCGATTGCCAGGATCTGCCTTGAATTCCGGTTCGCGCAAAGCGTGGAACAGGACCGGGCAACCGGTGAGCTCGATGTTCTTGATTCCCAGCTGCTGAATGAAAGCCAGTGAACCGGGGTCGCGAACGCTGCCCAAGTTGCAACGATCGTGGATCATACGAACCGAGCGGATGCCTTCGGCATCCATCTGCGGGAGCCGCCCAATGGGCGCGCTGCCACCGACCCCCAAAGGGACAATCGGAGTCTTGATTTTCTGCAGGACATCCGGCGTCAACGGACAGGCGAAAACGTGTTGATAGAGATTCGTCCCGCAAATGACAGTGGCGTCACAATCGTTTATGGCAGCGATCTGTTCGTCGTCAAGTTTCCGGAGCAACGGAAACTCATGGAGATCGTTGCCGTTGAGGAGACGACGGGTGGCGTCAACGATCAAAGCATCACCGGAGTTGTCACCATCGATGCCGGCACTCAGGAGAGCGATCGTTTTGGTGGATGGAGCAGAGTCCGTGGACGAGATGATCGAGACGCGGGGGCGGTCGAACGTGACGGCGCACAGCATTTCCTTTTTGCCGAGGTCCTCGACACGAAGGATTTGGCCGCCTTGTTCCTTCAGGTAATCGACGATGCGCTGGAACGACCAGCGGCATTTCCAGTGTTGGCGTTCGAGTCGCTCCGGATCGCTGCAATCGTTATAGGAAAAGACGTAACTGCTTGCGTGCGTTGCCACCCACGTCAGGAATGACTCAAGATTGTTCAGGTATTCCAACAGCCCGAGTGATGTGGCGACGCTGAAGTTCTCATCCGGCCTTTCCTTTTCCAGATCGTAAACCTGCACGTTGGCCTCGCGCGAAATGTTGTCGACGGGCGTGTAGGCGACGTTGGCAGGAATGAGCTGCTTGAGTGTCTGGTGGCCGCAACCGAGATCCACCACGGTGGCGTTTCGTTTGGGAAGCGGGAGAAGCTGGGCGATCCATTCGGCGGTCTTGCGGGCGCGATCCGGCCATTGCAGAAGATTTTCGCCGAGATTGCGCTGCCACATTTCGACTGCGCTGGGCAGTCCCGGATCTGAATCGCCACCGCCTTGCAGACCAAGCCAGGCAGATCGGAGTGGTTGCCGCCACTTTTCGGCAACGGTGTGCCAACGTCGGGTGCGCAGTGATTCAAAGGCGTTCTTGCGACCGGCTTCACGAACCCGATCGGGATTCATACGACACCATTGCCATGCCGATTGGAATGCTTCGGGTTTACGTTCCACGATGAGACCATTCTGACCGTGGGTGACAAGTTCGGGGACAATACCCACATCGACACAGACGGGGAAACATCCGCTGGCCATTCCTTCAACGAGCGTGAGTGGTTCACCTTCCGCTGTTGAGGCGACGCAGAGGATATCGACGCTCTTGTAGAACTCACTCATCTGCGTGGCGTTCAGTCCGCCGTCAGCAATGAAGAGTTCGAAGTCGTTGCCGGACGCGGGTGCCAGAATGTCATTCAATCCCTTGCAAGGATCTTTGGCATTGCCAGCCCAACCGATCCGCAGCTTGCCGTTGCGATCAGGTCCGGAGAACTGCTCGGGGTCGAAGCCGTTGGGGACGTGATAGACGTTCTTGAACGGGGAAAAGGTAGATTGCAGTCGATGCGAAGTGGCGGTCCAGGTGCCGGCGTCAGCGAGATGACGTTGGGCGGTCTGTTGCGGCGTGAGGCGACCGTAGGAATCTTCATTCTCCCAACGGTGACTGCTGATCTCCTTGATCACCTTTTCCGGCGGAACGTTGAACCGGTGGTGATAGGTCTCACCCCAGAAGAAGACGTAGAGGAGATCAAACGACCAGGCGTTGAGGTCGGGTTGCTGCGCGACGTATTCGGTTCTGAATTCGAACTCATCCGCAAGTTCACGGGCGACGGCTTGGGCCGCATTGTCATAGGCCCAACCGGGACGATCCACGAGCAGCAGGACCTTGGGCCTGGCGCCGGTGATGCGAGGCAGAGGTTTGTCCTCGAAGGCGTGGCGGGAAACGATGAAGGACGTGCTATCCTTGACCGGTTTGTTGCCCAGCGGCCCGGCCTTGCGTTCAAGCTTGCTGAAGCAATCTTCGGAGACGCAGTCGAGAATCCGTTCCCATTGGGCCTGCTCGGTGTAGTCGCGTTGGACGCGCTTCCAACCGTTGGCGGCAATGATGCGGCGTTCGTCGTCGTGCGCGAGGTAATAGCGGGTCTTGTCGATGCATTCCGCGATCGTGTCGAACCCGACGACTTCCTCATCGAGTTTGAGGAGTTTTCCGAGATCGCTCCTGTTGTCGCAGATTTGCATCACACCGTTGGCAGGCAGGGTGATGAGGCGGGAATTGCAGGGACCAATGGAGTTGTGAAGATTCCACCCGAGTTTGGCGCGGGCGTAAACCGGGGCGGGTTCGACGTGGCCTCCAGGCCATCCGCGTCCACGCACGAAGGCATCGGGGAATTCCCTTACCAACTGTTCCACGCGTTGCGCCCGGTCACTCAGATTGAAGACGCGTTCGCAAAGCAGAACGATGTCGAGATCACGGTCGCCGTTGACAATGGATTCCTCGGTGACGCCAGCCGCCGTGACTTCCGGATGAATGGCGTGATAGAACCAATCAACGTTTTTGCAGCCCCACGATCGATAGTCGTCAAGGCAGGCGACGTTCATCGAAAAGCTGTAGTCAAAGGCGGGGGCGGCGGGCTTGGAGAGAACTTCGGACGATTCCGGATCGTCGCAGCAGGTGAAGATCGTGTAGGCATCCAAGGCATCGACAAATTCGGGATGCAGCATCGAACCGCCGGCCGCGATCAGGACGTCACGATCGGAGAGAAGCTTCTGAAGCTCATCGTATTGATTGAGCAGGGTCTGGTCTTTTCGTTTCCATGCCGCATCCAGGACCGGGAAATGCCACCAACCACCCGGACACTTGAGCGGGAAGGCGATCACGTCGTATCCCCATGAACGGATACGAGCGACGCGCGCGTTGTCCTCGGCGATGCGGTCGTCGTTGTAAGCGGGATAAGCCCAGACATAACGGAGCTCGCGCATGCTCTGCGTGGCTCCATGTATTGAACTCGCGGCCGGCTCAGCGACGGCGACGTCGGATGGTTTTCGCAGGATGGCGATCCAGGAATCTTTGAGATGGATCAATTCGGTGTCGGAAAAACCGTATTCGGCGAGAAAGCGTTCGACGCCGCGCATACAGTCGTCGATCCAGTGGTGCTGGTTGCGCAGCCCGGGATTGAAATCGTGCCAACAGATGTATCCGCCGGGAGCGACGCGGTCGTAGATCAATTTCGAATCGGCGTAGACCATTTCTTCATCATGGGCGGCATCAATGAAAGCCATCGCGAGCCGATTGATCTCGGCGGGAACGTCCCACCTGGCGGTGTTGGCGTAATGTTGTTCGACATTCTGCAGTCCCGCCTTGCGGTAATAGAAACCTATCTCCTCCTTGGTGAGAAGGTGGGTGATCAGCTTGCCGCCACTCTCATCGTATTGCTCAGGGAGGATGTTGACGGTGTAAACCTTGTGACCAGGTTTAATATTGGTACCCAGTTTGAACGCGCTGCGACCGTGACTGGTGCCGAGGTCTAGACAGTTGCCGTCGATGTTGGCCGCTAAGGTACAGAGCACTTCTGCATCGCGGCGCTTGCGTGAATTGTAATCGCAATCGGTCTCGACAACGTCGAGGTCGGGCTCAAGAAGCACGCCCGGGTTGGAGATACCCAGCACTCGCTGGAGTTCGGAGACGGTTTCGACAGTACGGACGCGCATGGCTATCTCGTTAAGGGAAGCCCGTGGCGCACAATTAACCGGCACGCCGCGAGACGATCTTGGGTGTTTTTCAGGGGCATCGTTCGCCGCGCCAGCAGGCTGACGGGCGACCGATGAATCGTCATCGCCTAGCCGAGCAGTCTTAGAACACTCTGCGGCAACTGATTGGCCTGCGCCAGCATTGCCGTACCGGACTGCACTAGAATGTTCTGCTTAGCAAATTCCGTAGACTCTGCCGCCACATCAACATCTTCGATTCGGGAGGTCGCCGCACTGAGGTTTTCTTTGCTGACCGCCAACTGATCTAAAACGGTGTTCGCACGAGCTTGATAAGAGCCAATAGTAGCGCGATCGGTCGAGACTTGGGTAATGGCCGCCTTCACGTTGGTAGCCGCCGTGGCCGCGGTTGTGGTGGTGGAAATGTCGGATGCGGTCGCGGCCGTGTAAACCGCCACCCCCAAGTCCACTCCACTCATTGTAAATGAGTTACCCTCCCCATCTGTCGTGACCGATAGAGCCGTGCTGCTGAAGAGACTCACTCCATTGAAGTCTTTGCTCGCAGTTGACGATATAAAACTACTCAACTCTTGGAACTCAGAGTTGTAGAGAGAGCGGTCCGCATCAGTCTTGGTGATATCCTGCGCAAGCACGCTCAGCTCACTCATACGATCTAGCGCCTTACCAACTTTTTGGAGAAAACCATCCTGAGTCTGGATAAAGGATACCGAATTCGACAGATTGCTCCGGGCCGCATCAATCCTGCTAATCTTGGCACTCATACGAGATGCAACCGCAAGTCCTGCGGCATCATCTGACGGATCGACAATCTTTTTACCGGAACTCAAGCGCGCCAGTGATTTTCCCAAAGCCTCTTGACTCTTCATCAGATTGCTCGCCGAAGCTTGGGCGTGTATATTGGTGTTAATGATCATGTGCAGTTTTCCTTTTTGTATTTTCTTAACTCATTCTTTTTCGTTCTAATGTTTAACTTACTAAATATCGGATACTTTCTTGGTTGAACCGAGAGCGTTGGCACCCGAAGACAAACGCAGGGGCAGGTTGGTCCGATCCTTTATGACGGACACTTTGTTTGAGAGTTGAATGTCTTCATAAACCTCGCTCCGGAGGATCTGAACATTGGATGGTGCTTTAAAACCGATACGGACGGCATCTCCATCCACCCGCACGACAGTCAGCTCAATATTGCCATCGATGACAATGCTTTCACCCTTACGCCGTGACAAAACCAACATCCGTTAACTCCTTTCGCTCCAGATCTGCATTTGGTGAAAGACGATGCCGGAGTGAGAATTCCGAGGCATTTTCAGGAACAACTTGCCTGCCCTTTAGATCAGCCATGTTTATTACCAGTGGACCTTTCAGGTTTGCGTAACAAGACCCATCCGACTGAAACGTAACAATGCTGTAGATAATCGCACTACCCGTTTCACACAGTCCGATGGACTCCGCATCCCGATCACTGATCTCGGGCGCATACTCGCCGGTAAAATGTTCCGGCCGGATCATCAAGAACGCCAAATTGGAATCATCTACCGATTGTAGCCACACAAACGGTTCCTCCGCAGGGTTCTCAAGTAAAACATAGTCTTTAAACCCCTCGAATCCAAAGATCCCACTAGGCAAATGGATGATATTGTCTGCACTGATTTGCAGCTGCGACCAATCGTTTGAAGCAGTTTCAGATGTCATAAGCGCCTACTAGCAGCAGCCATGCCAACGCTTTTAAAACTGTTTTAATTGCAGAAAAATAAGGAATACTGAGCAAAAACGTGCCGCCATGAGGAAATATTTACCACCTTACCGGAAAAACTCTTGGTTAGGCCGCACATTTTGGCCCATTTGAAGCTCCCCCGAAATGATGGACAGGGGAGGAGCAGAACTTACTGGGGAAGTCAGATACCAACGGCAAAGCCGGTGGCTTGAATTTGTGAGCCGCTCAAAGCGGCTTGTTTGTGTAGTTCGATTTCCGGTTACTGTTGCGGTTTCATTTCAGATACCAGCTCCAACTGGTCCAATCGACGATCCTCGGCTTCCTGGCCGAACACTGGGCCCACCTGCGGACGACCAACCCCATCGAAAGCACTTTCGCCACCGTGCGCCATCGCACCCGGCAGACCAAAGGCAACGGCAGCCGCCAAGCGACGCTGGCCATGGTCTTTCAACTCCTGCGCCAAGCCGAAGGCAAATGGCGAAAACTCAACGGCTCCCATCAACTGGACAAGATCATCGCCGGAGTGATATTCATCGACGGCGACGAGCAGAAACAACAAGCAGCATAATCACATCAATGCACTCCCTGATGGCTGCCCTTCACGAATCCTCGTCCATGACTTTCGGACATATCTCTGGCGCACGACCACCTGCTGGACGTCCTGCCCGAACGCAAGCAAAGCGAAGTCGCCGCCCTCGCCCCGACCCAGTGGCAAAAGCACCGCCAAGCCCAGCGCCAAAAGCCTTCAGCATAACCGAGCCCAGCCCGCCAACATGGGCGTCATAAACCGGATACGAATCTTTCGCGTGTGTAGCCAAGCGCCAACTCAAACCACCGTGTCCGTGTAGACGCAATTCAAGACAACATTTCGACCGCAGCAGCAATCCACCTCAATCGATTGGATGTGATCCCCGTCCCGATGCACTATGACCGAGGGTTTACGATGCAGTATGTCTCGTTCGGAATCCGCCGGAAGTTCAGTAGACTTGGATTCCACGGGTTCAAACTGAGGCTCTTCGGACTCATTGGAACCAACAGGACCCATTGGAATAAATGGCTCATTCATATGCATCAGGATCAGTTCTGTTTATCGGAAAGTCGAAGAATGATGGAAACTCGTTCATTAAGTTCTGATTCGGCGGGCTCATTTACCAGCGGATTCAGATTAGCACAACCGGACACCTTCGGCATCCTTTTGGCATCAACCCCATTGGTCGCCATCAGTTTACGAGTCTCGTTCGCACGCTTAAAACTCAATACCCATGGGTCTTCCACGGGCGTTTCGTGACCTACCGCCTTGGTGTGACCCTGCAATTCGACTTCCAGCCCTTTGCGATTGGCGACATACCACGCCATTGTCGACAAGACCCACATACCATGATCGGTGAAGGTCGACTTTCCTGACTCAAACAAGGGGGCACTGGGCAGATCGTATATATCGATCTTCAATTCATCCGGCGACAGGTTCAAGCGAAAGGGCTCGTCGACCCCATCATCGTTTTTCAACACATCCATCAGATCCTCGTGCATCCGTCGGAGTAATTTAAGTTCAGTCGCGGCTGATGAATTGAAACGCCCCCTTTCTTTGCGCGAGTGCCTGTGGCCCTCTTTCTGGTCAGTCAAAAGCCCTGAGGATTTCGACACCATCGCCTTATGCGCTGACGGGTTCCTAAAAGCTCTTTCGACGGCCTCCTTGACGTCTTCGTCTTGGCTTACAAGCCAGAGCACAAGAAAAAGCGCCATCATCGCTGTGACAAAATCAGCGTAGGCCACTTTCCAAGAACCACCATGATGTTTGTGCTTGTGTCCCAAGTTTTGAAGATTTTCGCGCTTTAGTTTAGGCTCTTTAGAATGCCCTCAAGTTCATCTGCGTCCGGTTTCAAATATTCCGGCAGAGAGCGCCTTGCGATCTCAATCGATAACATGGGCGAGGCACCCTTTGCGAAACCCACCAATGCATAACGGATTGCCCTCATACACGTTATCTGCCGGGCAACAGCAAACTCCAAGTTAGCTGACATAGGATTGATATATCCATAGGCAACAAGAATACCCAGAAAAGTCCCAACCAATGCCGCGGCGACTTTGTATCCCACCGTTTCAATCGGGCCGTTGATCGCCCCCATAGTAAGGATAATACCTAACACCGCGGCAACGATACCAAAGCCAGGCATGGAATCGCCAACCTTCTGTAATACCGAGACCGGTGCATGCCCCTCCTCCTCGAATGCTTCAATTTCAAGCTCAATCAGTTGCTCTAACTGATCCGGTTTAACCTGACCGTCGACCAACGGTCGTAGCCCATCACAGACAAACGCCACGATTTCTTTTTGTTTCAGAAACAATGGGAATTTGACAAATAGATCGCTTGCTTCCGGCTTGGTAATGTGATCCTCCAGTGCAACTATCCCATCTCGTCGCCCAACCATGCAGAGTTTGTAAAGAGCACATACTAGCTCAATGGCATATCTTTTGGTATAGGGACTACCTGCCAGGGGGCCGATAGGCCCCGTCCCTAGTTTCAATAGTACGCTCCCCGGAGCCCTCACCACCAGCGAACCAAAAGCGGCGCCACAAATAATAACAATTTCAGCTGGATGCCAAAGACTCTGAGGTTGCCCACCCTCCAGCATAAAGCCTCCGATGACAGATGCTGTCACAATAATTGCACCGAGTAGAATCAGCATATTTTATTAAGTCGCATTGTCGTTCTGAATATTAACCGCCGGTGGCTAATAGCTGTCCCCGCATTGCACTTCGCAAGGCCAAGATGGCTTGCGTGTGCAGTTGTGATATCCGCGACTCGCTAACACAAAACGCTTGAGCTATCTCGCTCAAGCGCAAATCCTCAATGTAGTAGAGTGCCAAGACTTTTCGTTGCTTGAGCGGAAGCTTTTGCATGTGCTCGTATAACGCGGCAGCGGTATCTGACATGTCAGCGCTGACATCCGGTGCCGGAAGACTGTCATCCACCAGTTCCCTCAGGCCTGAGAAATCGAAATCAGCATCCGCGTTAACATCAGGAAGCGTAATAGGAATGAAAACCATAGGCCTGACGTCATCCAGCAACCGCTGATATTCAACGATATCCAACCCCAATGCAGCCGCACTCTCTTCCTCAGTGGGCACTCGCCCCAATCGTTGAGCAAGCTCATCAATTGCCACCATCACTCGCTTAGCCTTAGATTGAACAGACCTCGACACTGGATGAGAGGAGCGCACCTCGTCCAATACCGCCCCCCGGATGCGATAACGCGCGTAACATTCAAATGGCGTCTTACTGCTCGGATCATAGCGCCTGACCGCATGAAGCAAACCAATCAAACCCGCGCTGTATAGATCATCATAATCGACATGCCGGGGCAAGTTCATAGCCAACTTGCCAACAACCGTTTTTACCAGGTGCAAGTAAGTTTCGACGACAGAGCCCTCGATTGTCTCATCTCTTTCACCGGCATGATACCGACGCCAAACTTCAACCGCGCCCGGTTCCTGCGCGATGTAGGAATCCTGCATTGCAGGTCTGGCCAAAGTTGCGTTCATGGCTGGTCGGAATCTAGCTGCACAGCCATCTGCTGCCGCTCACGAGCAGTCTCGCGAACACCCACATGAGCAATACTGCTCCACCAGCGGAACATCGCACCGGTAGCAACTGCGAAAATGCAAGCGCGCCATAAAATCACACTCCAAGGATTTCCCGCTGTGAACCCAGACATTATTCCAAGCAAAAATCCAAGCGTGACTCCTATTGTGGTTATTGTCTGCATCACCCGATCGGAAAGCAATATCTTTGCCAAGTATCCATATTCCTTATTTTACTTCAAAAATCTCCTGAAAAGGGCCGCATAGACGGTGGTAGTAGACTGTTCCAGCTCGCATTTTTTAAACGCCCCGGAAATCTTTGCCCCCCAGCCAGCCAGCGAATACGGCAAGAGTTGCCAATAATGAGACTCCAGAGCTTGGATAAATTGGGCTCTTCGTCAACATGAGTGAAACTCACGTCGACGAAGTTCAGTGGAGCAAACGCCCTAAGCTGCTTTCGTAGTTGAACGAGACTGTAGGCGGCATTAAGGACAAGATGTACCTTGGGATGCCTCAGTTCCGCCAAGCGGTCACGCCAGCCAGCCACCTCCGATGCATCCACCCAGTTTACTCCGGGCGCATCGAGATAAATGGACCGCCGTTCATCATGCAGCAACTCCTGAAGATTGCGATCGACGCGAATCCCCATGGCCTCACACAAAAGTCGCAAGTTCGGACAGGTGTTAGGTCGCGAACCATCTAGTTCGACCACCGAGCTTCCGCCCGGCGAAGCCAAATGCTCCCGCATAACCCAACATCCTAAGAGTTGCGATTTACCAACTCCAGCCGGCCCAATCACAAGATGGTTTTCACCAGCGTAATCTGATGCCCCGACATTCTGCCATTGATCAGCCAAGATCCCGGCAAATGCTCTCAATCCGGATTCAATACTGCCATCGAGCCAACCGGGCTGCTCACTGTCAAGCACCTCACGCAGCGCTCGCTGCTGCAATCCATCCATTTCCATCTCCTCCCAGCAGCGGATCAGCAACTCCTCAACCGATCCGGTTACCCGCTCTGCTTTCGGCCGCGGCTTTTCAGCCATTCCTATCACATGTTCCATAGGCGGGCTTTCCGGTAACCGATTACGATCATCAAAAATCCGTTCTCCCATTTTTGGCACCACCACCGGTTCACCGGGAACTTCTACCACCACCTCCAATTGTGAAAAACCCAGCAACCCCCAGAATCCCCCGCGAGGAATCCGCCTCGCGCTCACTACGGTGGCCTCAGCCCCAACCGCCTGCCGAATCTTGCGCAGCACCGAACGGGCCGTCGCAGCCTTATACACCAACGTTCGCATCAGATCGAAATGGTCGCACTTCGCTCAACTGATGCGAGCGGGGAAATCTCAGAGTAGGACAGCACAGTGAGCTCGTTCAAAGTGGCGGCGATAAAACGGCGCAAAGCAAGCCGTAACGGTGGCGCGCAGAGCAGCAGGGGCTGATGCCCATGAGCAATCATAGACTTCATAGCCTGAGAGAGCTGAGCGATCAACTTCTGTGCCAGATCGGGATCCACGATCAACGATAGCTCTTGGGAGGATTGTGTAAGCCCCTTGGCAAGTTCTTGTTCCAGCCTTGGGTCTAAGGTAATCGCATTTAGGTTTCCCGCATCATTCACGAAAGGGTGGCTCAGTGTCTCTGCCAAGGCCCGCCGGGCAAACTCAGAAAGCTCATCCACGTTTTTCGTCACCTCCGAGTAATCACTAATGCTCTCCAAAACACCGGAAAGATTCCGGATCGAAACGTTCTCGGCCAGGAGATTCCTCAAGATGCGCTGAACGTGCCCCACCGAAAGCTTGTCCGGCACAAGTTCGTTGACAACTGCGGCATGCGTCTCCCTGAGGTTGTCCAGCAATTTCTGGACATCCTGACGTGTGAGAATCTCATGGCAGTGACGCTTTATAACCTCGGAGAGGTGCGTCACAAGAACGGAGGGTCCGTCAACAACGGTATATCCGTGCCGCTCACAATCCCTCCGGTAGGCATCGGAGATCCATACGGCCGGCAAACCGAATACCGGTTCCACAGTGGCTTCACCCTCCGGAACAAATTCGCTCTCCGTGGCATTCATTGCGAGACTCAACTGCGGATACACCACACCTTTGCCAACCTCCAATCCCTTTAGCAGTATGCGGTATTCGTTGGAGTTCAACTGAAGGTTATCGCGAAGCTTGACCGGCGGCACCAAGATACCAATTTCTTGCGCGAAATTACGTCGCACACCGCTGACTCGTTTGAGCAGATCCCCCCCTTTGCGAGCATCGGCCAAGCTGACAAGACCGTATCCGAGTTCCATCTGAAGCGTATCCAGTCGGAGCAGAGATTCAATCTCGTCCGAGGCCTGCTCTGCACCGGTTTCGTTGGACTGTCCGCTTGGATGCCCAGAATCCGCTCCCTCCGACTTCAAATCCAACGCGGCCATGACATCCCTTTGTGACAACAATCTGGCTGCATACCCAGCCCCGCATGCTAGTAGCATGAATGGCACAAATGGCATTCCGGGAACAATTGACATGAATCCCAACAAAACCGAGAGGATCCCAAGGGCGCGCGGATAAGTAAGCAATTGTTGGCTAAGCTCATCGCCAAGATCTGTCTTTGAGACGCCCCGTGTCACCAAGATACCAGCCGCCGTCGACGTGATCAGTGCTGGTATCTGTGAGACCAGGCTATCACCGATGGAGAGCAGGGTAAAACGTTCCACGGATTCGCTTGCACTCATCTCCATCTGAAAGATCCCGATCGCAAAACCACCGAATATGTTGATCAGGGTAATTAAGACTGCAGCAATAGCGTCGCCCCGGACGAATTTACTCGCGCCGTCCATACTGCCATAAAAATCTGCTTCCTGTTCTACCTTTCGACGTCGTTCACGGGCCCGCTCATCGCCAATAACACCAGCATTCAACTCAGCATCAATAGCCATTTGTTTACCTGGCATGGCATCCAGAGTGAAGCGGGCAGCAACCTCAGCAATGCGGCCCGCTCCCTTAGTGATGACGACGAAATTGATCAGGATTAGGATGGCAAACACGATCAAACCCACGACATAGTTGCCGCGTACTACGAAACTGCCGAAGGCTTCGATGATCTGCCCCGCAGAACCGTCGAGCAGAATCAAACGTGTGCTGGCAACATTCAGCCCCAGCCGGAAAAGAGTGACACACAGCAGTATTGTCGGGAATCCGGTAAAATCCGAGGGGTCCCGCAAATACATGATCACCAGAAAAACCAGCAGTGAAATTGCGATATTGAAAGCCAACAGGATGTCGAGGAGAAAAGGAGAAATCGGAAGGATGAGGAGCAAGATGACTCCGAAAACACCGAAGATTAACCACAAGTCTCCCTGCAGGACATTCTTCGCCAGTGCTTGTTTGATTCGTGCCACGCTACAACTTAACCCGCATCGCCCGAGCGATGAATTGCGGCCACCCAATTTTCGGATAACCACAAAACAATAGGCTGTTTTGCCACGCCAGGCCTCATTCGACTATCCCGGGAGTGCCGTGCTTCCGACTGCGGTAGACTCCCGCTAATATTTTTGCAACCGCACTGAAAAGTTCCGCCGGAATTTCCTCACCAACAGGACAATACCGATGCATTAGACGCGCCAACGGCTTATCTTCCTTAATTGGAACCCGGTGTTCACCCGCCAGTTCTTTGATCTTCAGCGCAAAAAGGCGAACTCCTTTCGCCACCACCTTCGGTGCGGCCCCCATCGACGGATCATACTTTATGGCAACTGCGTAGTGGGTTGGGTTTGTGATGATAACGTCTGCCCCCGGAACGGCTTCCAACATTTTACGTTTCGAAGGCCTATTTGCGATTTTGTTCCGGTGGGCTTTCATCTCGGGGGATCCCTCCGCATTCTTGTTCTCGTCCTTGACCTCCTGCTTGGTCATTTTGAGATCTTCCTCCGTGCGCCATCGCTGGTAGGCATAATCAAACCCAGCGATCACAACCATGATGGCCAGCAAGCGGCCTGTCAAAGTCTGCGCCGATTTACCAAGATAACCCG
>JAYPXF010000054.1:26481-29072 GCA_038154405.1 Verrucomicrobiales bacterium
ATCTACAACTGTGTAGAAAATCGGATCATCCGCAATACCCTGCAGTGTTCCATAAAGCAGGCCAACGACAACGACGATTTTAGTCACGGCCAGCAAAGCTGGTATCCATTGCCGCCACGAGAAAACCCGTTTGAATCCTTCGACCGGATTGATTTTGTTCCACTTTGGACGTGCAGCCTCGGCGGCAAGCTTGAACCCACTTTGGATTGCGCCGACCAGACAACCCGCAGCCATAGTGCTTATGAGCAGGGGAGCGCAGCAAGCACCGACAAAAAAGAGGCCGCCCACGAATTGAACAGCAACATCACCTCTCGTGAACTCAAACTGGTGCAAATGACCGAGAATGTAGCTGCACATGCGAACAAACTCAGACCATACATGTGGCACGGATACGGACAGTGCCAGCAATGCTGCACTCAAAACCGAAACAGTCTGAATCTCCGGGCTGCGGGCAATCTGGCCATTGCGACGCGCCTCCTCCAACTTCTTCGGAGTCGCTGCCTCGGTCTTATCACCCTGTGGTTGTTCAGCCATCGCTCAAGCAGTCTTCAGTAAGTTGATTATCGTAGCCAAGTCGCCCGAGACCCTTCGGCCGTAACTGATGATATGTTGCGCGGACAATTGTAAAGTGATCCCAAACACGAACAAACCGGTGATAAGTCGGGCGGAAAAACTTTCGGAAAACACGTTCATTTGCGGCACCGCGCGACCAAGCAGGGCAAACACATACGTTAGCAAAAAGGAAACCGCGATCAAAGGGGCTGCCATCTGGACCGCAGCCACGAAAAGGTAGCTGGTCCGAGCGACCAGAAAATCCGGCAGCCCAGGCGCCATGGTCGCGGCGCCAAGGGGAACAACCTCGTAGCTACGTATGTAACCGGCGATCACAACATGATGTAAATCTAGGCTGAAAAAAATCATAGCTGCCAGGTAATAAAGAATTAGGCCGGGTGTTTCCGTCGTGGCGTCCGTATTGGGGTCCACGGCCGATGACATCTGAAGCCCCATCTGGAACGCAATGACGGAACCGGCCAACTGGACACTATAAAAGACCAAGCGCGAAATGAAACCCATGGCCAGACCACAAAAGACCTCGCGCACCACAATGGTCACATAGCCAAAATCGTCGAGTTCGGAGACAAGTGGAGCGTCGATCCACGGCATCACCAAGAAGGCCAGAAGACCACCAAGAGCCAACCTGATCCGGACGGGAATCACACGAGAGGAGAGGACGGGAAACACAGCCATGAGGGCTCCAGCGCGAAGAAAGCCGAGCATCCATTCAACATATGCCTGCCACAGCCAGTTCGTCATTTGCTCCTCCGTTTAATCACCGGGCCATCTGCGGCATCACTTGGAATAGCGCAGTTGTATAATCGATCATTTCCCGGAGAATCCATGGCATGATCACAGCCAATAAAGCACTGATGGCCAGAGCTTTGGGGACAAAAGTAAGAGTCTGCTCCTGAATAGATGTCACCGTCTGAAATAGGCTAATAGTCAAACCAATAACCATGCCGGTGAGCAGAATTGGCCCCGCAATGAGCGTTGCCTGCCACATCAGGTTCTTGAGCAAATCAATTGCCAGTTCCGGAGTCATAGAAAGCTTTGTTGTTGAGACATCAATATCTGGGTGTATTGGTAGCCGTTGCTATGTTGAAAAACTTTGGACCACGGAATACACGACAAGATTCCAACCATCAACCAGGACGAAAAGCAGTAACTTGAGGGGTAGTGAAACCATCATTGGCGGCATCATCATCATTCCCATACTCATCAGCACAGTCGCGACTACCAGATCGATAAGGATGAAAGGGATGAAGATCAGAAAACCCATCTGGAAAGCGCTGCGCAGTTCGCTGATGACAAAAGCCGGGATGACAACATTCAAGGGCAATTGTTCAGGAAGAGCCGGCTCCAAGTCGGCCATCGTCATGAAAAGTTCCAAGTCTTTCCCCCTCGTCTGGGAGAGCATGAATTCACGCATGAGGCCTGCCGC
This sequence comes from Verrucomicrobiales bacterium, assembly GCA_038154405.1. Lineage (GTDB taxonomy): Bacteria > Verrucomicrobiota > Verrucomicrobiia > Limisphaerales > JAYPXF01. The sequence goes on from JAYPXF010000054.1 coordinate 28,481, forward strand.
CGTCCCGAGAGCCTCGCTCTGGCTGATCTGCTTCTCCTCATAGGGAGTCAAAACCTCGGACTGGATTCGGCCCAACGTTGGTGACATGATGAAGAAGGTCAAAAAAAGCGACAAGCCAATGATGATCTGATTGGAGGGTGCCCCTTGGAGCGAAAGCGCGTTCCTGACAAACGACAAAACGATTACGATTCGAGTGAAGCTGGTCATTAGCATCAAGATCGAGGGCGCGAGGGAAAGCAGGGTGATTATTAAGAGGATTCTGATTCCAACACTCAAATCTGCCTGCGAATCACCGAGCTCGATACCCACGTTAAAGCTCAACGGAGCGTTCGTGGTGGACTGAGCGACCCCCTGAGGACAATACACCAGCAGCAGCGAAAGAACCACTAGACCAGCCATCCTTTTGGCAATAAACACAGCCCAACTGTCATGCACTGGGCTCATCACTTAGCAAGTTCCTCCTTCAAAGCGGGGCCGAACTCAGATTCACCACCATTGGTGGAACGCCCAGAATCGGGCTCATCTGGCAGACGACAAACAAGCTGAATTCGGTCGGGCGACACGCCGAGCACGAATCGCTTACTGCGATATC
>JAYPXF010000055.1:0-1246 GCA_038154405.1 Verrucomicrobiales bacterium
ATCAGGTTGTAGGGGAGCAGTACGTAGTCGCCATCGAGTCGGTTGTAGAAGACGTAGAGATAGTCCTCCCCGTTGCTTGAGGACACCATCCGCTCGAACATCATGTCCGTCCGGTCGGAATCGAACGTCTTCAGGACGCCGGTCTGCAGGTAATAGCCGTTAGAAAAGATGATGCCCTGGTCCTCGGGCAGCATGACGCATGCCTCACGGATGCCATCGACGCGGTGAACGGTCTTAATCTTGTCATTGAAGACGAAATAGCGGTCCCTTTTTTCCTGAAAGGGGCGGACCTTGAGCAAGACTAGATTGCCGCAGATGGCATAGTAGATTTCGGCATCGTCGAGGGTCTGGTCCTTGTAGTCCACCGGCTCAGAATAGATGCCCTCGCCGGATTCCGTGTTGTCCTCGACCTTGATTGTGAGATCGCCGTTGATGCATTCGACGAAGACACGATCGTCGATAGAAATATGCGGAGAAATGCCCGAGCGATGCAGTTCCCGGTGCGTACGCTTCCAGTCAAATTCGTACTGCGGTGGATACTTGAATTCGTGATCGCTGCGGTTGTCGACGTAGACAAGGTGATCGCCCTCAACGCTCCACTTGAAGGTCTTGACGTCGGTGATGTCTTTGCCGACGCGGAACACCATGAAAAGAAACGGGCCGATGAAGGAGAACTTCACGAACCTGGTGTTCTTGTAATACTTGTAGAGGCTCTTGAAGTCTTCCGCGAAGCGCTGGTCGCCGATCACCTCCAGTTTGGTCTCATGAAAGGTGTCACCGTTGTATTCGTAGCAGGAAAAGACGTCGTCAAGTTTGATCTCAGTCTTCAGGCCGAACTGGACATTGTATCCGAACAGGAATTTACCTTCACCGAGCGGCGCCATGTCGCGTGGGACACAGTTGTGTTCGGTCGTGATCCGGTCGGCGCGCAGCAGGACGGTTTCGACGGAACCGAAGACATCCTTCCGTAGATCGTTGAGTTTCCCCAACCGCTCGCGAAGGGCTGCGCCGTTGTCCTCCAAACGCTTGCGAATGATTTCGTAAGTCCCTCCCTCCAATACCGGGGCATCGGACTTCTTCTGTTCCTCTGTATCTTCCTCAGCCATCGTGAAAATCGGTTACCGGTGAACCGGCGGTCAGAGATTGTGGCCCTGGGGCCGTGGTGGTGGGGGGGGCGGGTGGGGGGCGGCGACAAAAAAAATCGGGTGGTCGGTTGTTATTTTTTGGGGGGGGGGGGGGGGGGGGG
>JAYPXF010000055.1:1256-8680 GCA_038154405.1 Verrucomicrobiales bacterium
TGTCGGCGAGGCCGGTTTCTTCGGCAACTTTCATGGCTTTTTGTAGGGTGTCGTTGATCTCGCCGCCGTCGGCTTTGGCGATCATTTTGCCCAAGACACCGGCAATGGTCAGATTGCGAACGTCCTCGCTGCTGATGCCGAACTGTTTCACCCACTTGGCGAACTCGGTCTTGAAGTATTCCGGGTCGCCGTTGAAGAAGGTTTCCTTCACGTCGGTGAGGGCCTGGCTGCTGTAGACCGTGCGGTCGATGGCCTTGCCGTCGGTAATCGAGTGGATGATCTTGTCGAAGAAGGCGCCGTCGCCTCCCACGATGTCGATATTCGCCTGCTTGAGGGCTTCCGACAGGACCTGCGCCTGCTCGGCGGCGATGTCCTTGCGGACGTTGATTGCAGCGAGTTCGATCTCCTTCTCTTTGTTGAGCTCGAGCTTGAACTCTTCATGCTCGCGGCCCACGCCGTCGAAGATCTTCATGGCTTCGGCCTTCTCGGTGATGCCGTTGGCTTCCGAGGTGTATTTCAGCTTCATGACCTCCGCTTCGGCGGAACCGGTGTCGGAGATACCTTTGGCTTCGGCTTCGTACTTCAGGCGGGCAACCGTGGCTTCGGCGGTGCCGTCCTTCTCTTTCGCATCAGCTTTGGCAGAAATCACCGTGGCATCGGCGAGCCCATGGGCGGCCGACTTGGCGGTGGTGCCTTCGGCTTCTAGTTTGGCGGCGGTGGCATCTTTGGCGGCGGCTTTCTCCCGGGCATCGGCCAGGGTAAGAGTTTCTTCCGCTTTCATCAGGGCAGCTTCCTTGTCGGCTGCTGCCGCGACGACCTCCTTGTATTTATCTTCTTCGGCTTTGAGTTCGGCTGCCTTCTTGGCTGCTTCGGCGGCCTTGATGTCCTTCACCAAGGCTTCCTCTGCTTCCTGCTCGGCCTTGGTGATTACGACCTTCTTCTCACGATCAGCGCCGGCGAAGGCTTCGGTGTCCTTGATTCGTTCCTTTTCGGCGACCACGGATTTCTCCAGTTCGACGCGTTGGCGGATGACCTCCTGAATGTTCTTCTGCTCGGTCTCGACGACCTTTTCCTTCTCGATTTGCGCGAGAGTGACGATGCGTTCGCGCTCAGTGACTTCCAGCATGCGATCCTTCTCGACACGCTCGGTTTCGATGGCGTCGGTGCGTTGCTTGTTTTTGAGAGCAACGATGATCTGGCGTTGCTTGTTTTCTTCGGCGATGCCGAGTTCCTGGTCTGAATTGATGCGGGCGGATTCCGCCTTGAGGCGTTCCTCTTCCTGAACCTTCTTCGCTTCGGCCTCTTCGCGAGCAGTTACTGATGCAACCTCGCGCTTCTGGCGTTCCTGACTTTCGGCTAACTGCCGATCGAGTTCGAGGATGGCTTCGGCCGCTTCGACGTCTTCCTTGCGGATGGTCTTCTCCTCGTTGCGCTTGGCCTTGTTGGTGAGGATGGCCTGGGCCGCGGTCACCTCGGTGATCTTCTTGATGCCCTCGGCGTCGAGGATATTGTGCGCGTCCAGCTTCTCGAGCGGAGTTTGCTCCAGATAGTCGATCGCAGCATCGTCGAGCACGTACCCGTTCAGGTCCGTGCCGATCACTTTCAGGATTTCTTCCTTAAACTCGTTTCGAGAGGTGTAAAGCTGGGAAAAATCAAACTGTTTACCCGTGCTTTTCAGTGCCTCCGAGAATTTGGCGTCGAAGAGTTCTACGAGTGCTTTCTGCTCCGATGCACGAGCACAGCCGACTGATTGCGCGACCTTCAAGACATCTTCCGTGGTGCTGTTGACCCGGACGAAGAAGGCGACCTTGATGTCTGCACGGATATTGTCCTTACAAACGAGACCGTCTTCGCCATGGCGATAGATTTCGATCCGCTTGACGGAAATATCCATCAGTTCGGCCTTGTGAATCACCGGCCAGACGACCGTGCCGGTAAACGACACTTTCGTTCCACCGTAACCGTTTCGCACCAATGCCTGGCCTTGCTCGACCTTGCGATAGAGCATCACCGCCATACACAGGGCGCCAACACCAATGACAACCGTACCTCCCACAATGAGGTACAACATCGTTTCTCCGAATGCGGCTAACATCATATTCTTATTCCTCCAGCGACTTGATTATGTAGGTTCCTTCGTCGTTTTTGCGGACGACGACCGCTTTCTGTCCCTTTGACAAAACCTGTTCATTGTCCGCCGTGCGGGCATTGACTGTGATGGGGGCGCCGCCGGTGCTGATTTCGCACTGGCCGGACTCACAGTCGACCTTGCTGGTCACAACCGTGCAGATATCCCCGACAACATCCTTTTTCACGTTTTCGTTGTCATTCAGCTTCTTGAAACACGCGGCAATTGGAATTACGGCGATGCCGGTCGCTGTGACTGAAACCAGGAAATTCGGAATAAGATACGCGAGTCCAAGCAGGATTTTGTCATCCTTGTTGAAGTAATAGTTCGCGGTCATCGAAATGCCCCACATGAATGTGAACAGCAGGCTCAGGATCACGGTCAATGGCGCTTCTCCGACATGAAGGAAGGTAGCCAGTCCGTTGGATCCACCATGATCCACATGCAGGTCGGCATCTCCACCGGCATCAATGTGCAGATCAGGGCCACCGTGGGCGTCGGGTAGGTGAAGAATGTCGAGATCCAGAATCCCGATGATGGCTAGGATCCAGTAGCCGAGGATGATCACCATCAAGAGACTGAACGGGAAGTTTATCAGTCGCGTGGCTTCTTGATAGATCTCAGTCATTGTGGGTCCTCAGTTGGCCGGTTTCGGCTCGCGACAAAGGTTAGCGGTTCCTTCCATGGTCACAATTATAGGTGGCAAAATCCTTTGTAATCAACGGAATTGGTTCCTGGCTGTCGCCAAATTACCCAGACCAGCTTACTTACCGATAACTGCTTGAGCAGCAGCGTATTGGGCTGTCATAAAGAGGGCTCTCTCATGCGTCACAAAGTCATTGATCCGAAACTTTTCGCCGGCAACCGGGAACGCCTGTGCAAATTGCTGCCTCCCAACTCGCTGGCCATTCTGAACGCCAACGACATTCCACCGACGAATGCGGACGGCACGCTGGTGATGATCCCCAACTCGGACCTGTTCTACCTGACGGGGATTGAGCAGGAGGAGAGCATCCTGTTGTTGTTCCCGGATGCGCAGGATGAGAAACATCGGGAGATCCTATTTTTGCGGGAGCCGAACGAGCATCTGAAACTCTGGGAAGGTCACAAACATGGCAAGGAAGAGGCGCAGTCAATCACCGGTATCCGGGAGATCAAATGGTTGTCCGACTTTCCCGTGTTCTTCCGGATGCTCATGTGCGAAGCCGAGCACGTCTATTTGAATAGCAATGAGCATCGACGGGCGGTGGTGGATGTGCAGTCGCGGGATGCGCGATTCATTCGGGATTGCCAAACCGAGTTCCCGCTGCACGACTATCGGCGGTTGGCTCCGCTTCTGCACAAGTTGCGTGCGGTGAAGACCAAGGAGGAGATCAAGCAGATCAAGCATGCTTGTGGAATCACCCGTAACGCGTTCAAGCGCGTGCTCCGAATAACCAAACCGGGAGTGATGGAATTTGAGATCGAGGCGGAGTTTGCACATGAGTTTGTCAAGAACCGGGCAAAGTTTGCGTATTCACCAATTATCGCAGCTGGGGAGAACAATTGCGTGCTGCATTATCTGCAGAACGACCAGCCACTAAAGAAAGGACAACTGCTGCTTTTGGACGTCGGCGCAAATTATGGGAATTACAATGCCGATATGACCCGAACCATTCCGGTGAGTGGCAAGTTCAGTCGCCGACAGAAACAGGTATACGATGCTGTTCTCCGAGTCATGCGAGCAATGATCGAGGCTGCCGTTCCTGGAAAGATGCCCAAAGCGTGGCAGCAGGAGTCCGAGGAAATGATGACCGAAGAACTGCTCGGCCTGGGTTTGCTCAAACCGTCTCAGGTTCGCAAGGCCAAGCCACGGCATCTGGCCTGCAAGAAGTATTTCCCGCACGGGTTGGGGCATCCGCTAGGGCTGGATGTGCACGACGTGGCACAAATCAAAGATCCGATGGACGAAAACTGGGTGATGACTGTGGAGCCGGGAATTTACATCCCGGAGGAGGGATTCGGTGTCCGGTTGGAGGACGATGTCGTGGTTTCAGCCAAGAATCCGGTGGATTTGATGGCGGATATTCCGGTTGAGGTCGGCGAAATCGAAGATCTGATGAATCGCTGAGCCGGATTGAAATGGGAGATCGTCCGATTCCTTGGACTTGGACTTTGCTACTTAATTGCCAACGTGCTGCCGTTCGGTATGGGCGTCATAAAACTCGCGTAAAAGCCTCGTCATCTCAACCCTGGAATACGGAGGCGTTTCCCTGGCCGCTATCAAGGGACTCAATCAGGAGCTCGAAGCAGAGCTGAAGATCAAAGACGCTGAGATAGCGGAACTGCGCGCCATGATCAAGGATCTGCAGGGTAAGATCGGCTCAGGTGGCGAATAATCGCCTAAGTCAGGTTGTTGAACGGAAGACGGTCTCGCGATCCTGCAAAGATCACGCGAACCGCTGCGTCACCCACTCCACAACCGCATCAACCATGGGCTGACAATGCTCATCGGCGAAGACATGGTTTGCTCCTTGAAGTTCGAGTAGCTCCGCATTGTCCCCGGCTTTGGCAAGGATGTCAGTGGAGTCCTGAAAGAGGACCACGTCATCTTCGGATCCGTGAACCAACAACCAGGGAACCCTGACGTCGGCGCCGCGTTCGACGAGGGTGCCGAGGCCGCGCAGATCATTCATGTAGGCGGATGAAAGCGGACAGTTCTCGTCTTCCCACATGAATCCCTTGTCCGGTTCTTCTTCACCGAATTCGGTTTCGGCAAATTTCTTCGTGTCCACCATGCCGGCGAGGGATACGAGATGCTTGATCCGGTCGTCCTCGCTGGTGCGGATCACGCCGACAGCTCCGCCCATGCTGTGCCCCACGTAGCAGATCTCCCGGTCGGAAAGCGCATCCAATACGGATCCCAGATCGCTGACCTCCTTGGTGATGGTGCAGTCTACGAATTTCCCCTCGGAATCACCGTTGCCGGCGAATGAAAAGCGCAAAGCATTGATGCCGGCAGCAGCGAGGCCTTCCGCCAAGGCGATCACGAAAGGACGATCCTTGTTCCCGGTGACACCGTGGCCGATCACCACGATCTTTTTGCTTTCGGCGTTGCCGGTATGCAGCGTGAAATCCAGTCTTTCTCCCTGGGCATTGCGAATCTCGTCAGTCATGGGCGGTCTTTTATCGACAGTCTTGTGACCGGGCCAGCAAAATCGCCGGGATGGCAGTGGACGCCACAATTCAGATCGGGAAAACGAGGTTCCGGTTCACAGCGCCGGGACTCAACGTGTTGAGAATTCAGGCGGTTGGAAGTCGCAAGCGATTCACCGAAGACTCGTGGAGTGTTGTTTCGCGCGATCTGGGTGATCCCAACTTTGAATCGGCGAACACAGACGAAGCTGTACTATTCGGAACGGAGGATCTGCTGGCGGCGTTCCGTCTGATCGACGCGGAACTGGCGGTGATGGATGCCGATGGCAACGCGGTGATGTCATTGTGCGAAATGACAGTCGACAAATCGGGATCCGCATTCGAAATCCCGTCTGAATCACAGGACTTGGTGCTTGGATTGGGGCAGGGAACAGGAGCGCTCAATCGTCGGGACACCCGCAAGGAGATCTGGAATATCGACGTCCTCGGACACGCCTCGTGTATTCATCCGAGTCTCCAAAACCTGTATCAGTCGATTCCGTTTGCGATTTTCCTTCGCGAAGGGCGTGCCTGCGGCGTGTTCTGGGATGATGCCGGCCGGCAAAGCTGGGATTTTCGCGGATCCAAAATGCGGGTTTCCGGCAAGTCCAACGGACTGGATCTGTATCTGTTCGGCGGGCCGACCTTGGCAGCCGTGCTGGATGACTTCACCGGACTGACCGGGCGGATGGCGATGCCACCGCGTTGGGGGTTGGGCTACCAGCAATCGCGCTACAGCTACCGCAGTCGCGAGGAGTTGGAGGAGATTGCCCGCGAATTCCGAGAACGGGAGATTCCTTGCGACGTGCTCTACCTGGACATCGATTGCATGGAGGAATACCGGGTGTTCAGCTTCGGCAGATCATTTCCAAAGCCGAAGGAGATGCTGGCCGGATTGCGTGACAGCGGGTTCAAGATTTCCGCCATCGTGGATCCTGGGGTTAAGGATGATCCGAAGTTTCCCGTCCTCAAACGCGGCAAGTCCAAGAAGGCATTCGTCCGCAAGAAAGGGGGGCGGTCGGATTTCGTCGGCAAGGTCTGGCCCGGTGACTCCCGGTTCCCGGACTTCGCGAATTCCAATGTCCGTAAATGGTGGGCCGGCGAACAGGGCAGGTTTCAGCGAACTGGACTGGCCGGAATCTGGAATGACATGAATGAACCGGCTGTGTTCGACGGGCCGGGAAAGACGCTGCCGGAAGACTGTCGACACCGGAGCGATTCCGGCCCCAAGGCACACGGGGAGATTCACAACGCCTACGGCACGCTGATGGCGCAGGCGTCCCGTGAAGGTGCACTGAAGGCGCATCCTGATCAGCGACCGTTCATTCTGTCTCGCGGAGGTGGTGCCGGGATCCAACGCCATGCGGCGGTATGGACCGGTGACAATTCTTCGTGTTGGGAACATCTGGCCGAATCCATTCCCATGTTGTTGAATCTGGGATTGAGCGGAGTTCCTTTCTGCGGTGCGGATGTCGGTGGATTTCTTGATGATTGCACGGGTGAACTGCTGGTCCGGTGGACGCAGGTGGGAGCCTTTACACCGTTTTTCAGAAATCACACAAACAACGAATCGCGTTCTCAGGAGCCGTGGGCATTTGGGGAAGAGGTGGAATCCATCTGCCGTGGATTTATCAATCTTCGGTATCAGTTGCTGCCCTACATCTATTCGACATTTGCTGAAGCGCAGCGAAGTGGAGCGCCGATCATGCGCCCGCTGGCATGGCATCATGCGAATGATCCGACGGCGGCCAGGTGCAGCGATCAGTTTCTGCTCGGCCGAGATCTCATGGTGGCCCCGGCGCTGCAAAAGGACGCGACGGCCCGATCGGTCTACTTTCCGACGGGGCTCTGGTTTGATTTCTGGAATGGCACGTTGATCGAAGGCGGGCAGCATGTGGCCCGTCCGGTCGATCTGGCGACCTGTCCGCTCTATCTGCGCGCCGGCGCGATTGTACCAATGGCGGCTCCCCGGCAGTTCATTGATCCACGGGAAGCAGATGCGGAGATTTATCTGCATGTCTGGCTGGGTGGGCGCGGGGAATTCGATTGGTATGAAGACGACGGAGAATCGTTGCAGTTCCTGGAAGGCGGATGCTCCAGGCGTCGCATCGAGGTGGTGGAC